>NZ_JFYT01000061.1:0-53030 GCF_000632165.1 Delftia sp. RIT313
GTCAGCGAGTACTGCGAGCCCACTTCCGTGCTTTGCTTGCTGCCGACCTTGACCTGGCGCTCCTGCCCCACGGTGAGGTTCTGGCTCATGCCGACCGTGGTCTGCATGGCCACACCGATGTTCTCCATGTAGTTGACGCCGATGTTCATCATCTTCATCACACCCACGTTCTGCATGTAGGCCATGCCTATGGTCTGGGTCTTGAGCAGGCCCACCGTGACGTGCCAGTTCTGGCCTATCTTGTCGGTCTCGGTCTTGCCGATGGTCTTGCTGCGGTTCTTGCCGATGGAGATGTTCTCGTCGATGCCAACGTCTTCATTGCGGTTGTCGCCGATGCTGACCTTCTCGTTGTGGTCCACCCGCTCCGTGCGGTTGTTGTGCACGGTGATGGTCTCGTCGCGGTCCACGGTCTCGGTGCGGTCGCGGTGGATGACGCTGGTCTCGTCCCGGTCGATGGTCTTGCGCCGGTCGTTGCCCACCCATTTGTCCTCATCGTTCTCGACTTCGGTGAGCTGGTCCTTCTGGGCATGCAGCCACAGCTGTTCTTGCCCGGCCTTGTCCTCGAAGCGGATGGCGTTGGCGTCGCCCGGGCCGTTCTTCATGCCCGCGCCTGCGGCACCGCCCTTGCTGGATCTGGTCTTGATGCCCGATTGCGTGGCGTTGGCCGGCAGCGCCCAGGGCGGCATGTTGGCCGCGTTGTAGACGCAGCCCGTGACCAGCGGGTAGTCCGGGTCGCCGTTGAGGAAGTCGACGACGACTTCATGCCCTATGCGCGGAATGGAGATGGCCCCGAACCCCGGGCCTGCCCAGTTCGTGGCCACGCGGATCCAGCAGCTGGAGTTTTCGTTCATGCCGCCCAGCCGGTCCCAGTGGAACTGCACCTTGATGCGGCCATATTCGTCGGTCCAGATTTCTTCTCCGGCCGGGCCCACGACGACGGCGGTCTGCGGGCCCGTGGTGCGGGGCTTGGGCGTGGTGCGCGCGGGCGTGTAGGCAAGACTCGTGGGCTGGGCCTGCAACTCGTAGCGCTGGAAGGAGCCGTCCTCCGCGGCGCTGCCCTTGGCGCCCGGGGCCACGGCACTGACGCGGGGATTCTCCTTCAAGTGGTAGCTCAGGCCCGTGATCAGGTACTGCTGGTTCTGGTCGCCGCGCGGGTAGTTGTAGAGGCTGAAGGTGTAGCCCGTGGCCAGCGCCCGGTGGCAGGACTGGCCCCGCACCCGGCTTTGGCCGGTGAGGCTTTCCTTCAGGCGCACGCGGATGTAGTCCTCGCCGTCGCTCAGCTGGGTGTAGCCACCCGGCCATTCGTAGATTTCGTGGCCGTCATGGGCGTGGCCCGGCGGGTCGCGCCGCAGGTGGGTGAGGTCGGCCCGGGGTTTCTTGAAGTCGTAGTCGTCGCTGTAATGGCGGCCCGGTTTGATTTCCTGCTCCAGATGCCAGGCGTGGATGTTTTCCTGATCGCCTGCAGCGGCCTTTTCAGGGGGATAAAAGGGAATGGAGGCGCCCCCGGGCAATACGCTGTGCGAGGCAATGATGTCGTCGCACAGCACCAGGGTGTGCTGGCCCGAGGCATGCTCGAAGAAGTAGTAAATGCCTTCGTGCTCCATCAATCGCGAGACAAAGTCGCAATCGCTTTCGTTGTATTGAACGCAGTAGTCCCAGCTGCGATACGCACGCGTGAGTTTCTTTTGCAGGGGATGGCCATAGACGCCCAATACCTGCTCGATGATGTCGGGCACGGTCTGGTTCTGGAAGATGCGAAAGTCGCTCTTGCGCGTGGCCAGCCACAGCCAGGGGCTCAGGCGGGCCTTGTAGGCGTAGTGGCGGTGGTCCTGGCCCTGCATGCCGAAGCGGGTGACGATGCCGTCGATGAAGCGCCTGCCGCCGCCCTGGGTTTCTATTTCTATGGTGGCGTTTTTGCCCAATAGGGCCTTGGGATCGATGCTTTCGCTTTCGCTGAGCATTTCCACATCGAGGCTGAAGAGCTGGCTGATGTTTTCCTGGCCGCGCAATTCACGGAAATGCAGCTGCTCGCCCAATGGCGTGTGTATGGTGACTCGGCGTGTCATAGTGCGCACCGCCCTGGGGGCGGCCTCCCTGCTCTTGGTGAGCGGGGATCATAGACAAGCCGATGGCCATAGGGCAATCAAATGCAGGGCCAGATACATCCTGTAAATGTAAGCAATTGCCTATCTTGGATACAGGCATGTATTTGAATGGCATGCCACCCATTGATCTTCAATGCCATTCAACCCTCCATCGCGCCTTGAATTTCGCCTTGAACCGCGAATGCATTGCGCGTGCTCACACTCCCAAATACCGTTCCCACAGCGCTCTGTCCCCATCCAGCGCGGCCGAGTCTCCGCTCCACACGACCTTGCCGCGCTCCAGAATGAGGTGGCGGTCGGCCAGGCCCAGCAGGCGCTCCACGTATTTGTCGATAACCAGGATGGTCTGGCCGGCAGCACGCAGCTGGGCCAGGCAGGACCAGATCTCTTCGCGAATGCGGGGGGCCAGGCCCTCGGTAGCTTCGTCCAGGATAAGCAGGCGCGGGTTGGTGACCAGGGCGCGGCCTATGGCCAGCATTTGCTGCTCGCCGCCTGACAGCTGGTTGCCCATGTTGGAGGCGCGCTCGCCCAGGCGGGGAAACAGCGCGAACACGCGCTCGGGCGTCCAGGGCTCTGCCGCACCGGGGCTGCCCGAATTGCGATGGGCCACAAAGGCCGTCAGGTGCTCGCGCACCGTGAGATTGGGAAAGCACTGGCGGCCTTCGGGCACGATGGCCACGCCGGCGCGGGCGATGCGGTCGGTGGCCCAGCCGGCGATGTCCTGCCCGGCAAACACCATGCGGCCGGCGCGTAGGGGCAGCTGGCCCAGCAGCGTGCGAAGCAGCGTGGTCTTGCCCATTCCGTTGCGGCCCAGCAGGGTGACGACCTGGCCTGCCTCGATGCGGAGGTCCACGCCGAACAGCACCTGGCTGGGTCCGTAGCCGCTTTGCACGGCCTGCATTTCGAGCATCACGCGCCCTCCTTCACTTCTTCGTCGCCCAGGTAGGCCTGGCGCACATCGGCGTTGCCACGTATCTCGTCGGGCGTGCCGGTGGCGATGATGCGCCCGTAGACCAGCACGGAGATGCGGTCGGCCAGGCGGAACACGGCCTGCATGTCGTGCTCCACCAGCAGCATGGCGGCACGGCCGCGCAGGGACTCGATCAGCTCGGTCAGGCGCAGTGTTTCATCAGGGCCCATGCCGGCCATGGGCTCGTCCAGCAGCAGCACGCCGGGGCGCGCAGCCAGGGCCAGCGCGAACTCCAGCTTGCGCTGCTCGCCATGGGGCAGCGTGCCTGCGGGGCGTTGCAGCAGGCTGGCGTCAATGGCGCATTCGCGCGCCAGCTCGCGGGCCTGCTCGTAGAGCGCGGTCTCGGCCGCGCGCGGGCGCCAGAAGCTGAAGCTGCTGCCCGCATGCGCCTGCACGGCCAGCACCAGGTTGTCCAGCACGCTGGACTGCTTGAAGATGTTGGTGATCTGGAAAGACCGCGACAGCCCCGCCGCCACGCGCTGGTGGGCGTTGAGCGCGCTCACATCGCGCCCCGCCAGCACCAGCGTGCCCGCATCGGCCGCCAGCGTGCCGGACAGCAGATGGATGAGCGTGGACTTGCCCGCGCCATTGGGGCCGATCAGCGCATGGATTTCGCCAGGCGCCAGCGACAGCGAGACATGGTCAGTGGCCAGCAGCGCGCCAAAGCGGCGCACCAGGCCCTTGGCTTCCAGGGCCGGAGTGGGAATGGAGGTAGGGTTGGCTGCGCCGCTCATGCCTGCCTCCCGCGTGCGGGCCACAGGCCCATCAGGCCGCGCGGCGCACCGAACACCACGCACAGCAGCAGCAGGCCCAGCGGCAGGTGCCAGTACTCGGTCCACATGCGAAGCACTTCCTCCAGCGTCAGCATGACGACGGCGCCCGCCACGCCGCCCCAGCGCAGGCCCACGCCCCCCACCAGCACCATGATCAGCAGGTTGGCCGACTGGGTCCAGTGCATGAGGCTGGGGGAGATGAACAGGTTGTGGTTGGCCAGCAGCGCGCCCGCCAGCCCGGCCACGGCGCCGCTGAGCACAAAGGCTGCCAGCTTGATGCGGTAGACCGGGTAGCCCAGCGACTCCATGCGCGACTCGTTCTCGCGCACGCCCTGCAGCGCCTTGCCGAAGCGCGAATCCACCAGCCGCCCGAACACGGCCATCAGCACCGCGAACAGCGCCAGCACCACGTAATAGAAGGACACATCGTGGCCCAGGTCCAGCCCGGGCAGCACGGAATGGCCGGGCAGGTTCAGCCCGTCCTCGCCGCCGTACTGGCGCAGGGAGATGAAGATGTAGAACAGCATCTGCGCAAAGGCCAGCGTGATCATGATGAAGTACACGCCGCGCGTGCGCAGCGACACGGCGCCCGTGGCGGCGGCCAGCAGCCCGGCCAGCAGCGCGGCGGCCGGCCAGGCGACCAGGGCCGAGGTCACGCCGTTCATCGCCAGGATGCCCACCGCATAGGCCCCCGCACCGAAGAAGGCCGCATGCCCCAGCGCCACCATGCCGCCATAGCCCAGGATGAGGTTCAGGCTGGTGGCGGCCAGCGCGTAGATCAGCACCCGGCGCACGAAGGAGATGTAGAAGTCCAGCCCCAGCGCCGGAGCCACCAGCGGGAACACCGCCAGCGCCAGCAGCGCGAGCACGGTCCAGAAGAACCGGGCCTGGAACCTGCCTTGCAATGTGCTGTGTTCCATGCTCAGCCTCGCGCGGGGAAAAGGCCGGAAGGACGGTACACCAGCACCACCGCCATCAGCACATAGATGGAAATCGCCGCCAGCGTGGGCCCCACGCTGGATGCCACGGCAGGGGAGAACACCTGGCGCAGCAGCATGGGCAGAAAGGCCCGCCCGGCCGTGTCCACCATGCCCACCAGCAAGGCGCCAACCAGGGCGCCGCGTATGGAGCCTATGCCGCCGATGACGATGCACACCAGCACCAGGATGAGGATCTCTTCCCCCATGCCGACCTGCACCGAAGTGATGGGCCCCAGCAGCGCCCCCGCCACCGCCGCCAGCATGGCGCCCAGCGTGAACACGCCCAGGAACAGCAGCGGCACGCGCACGCCCATCAGCGTGGCCATCTGGCGGTTGGAGGCGCCTGCCCGCACCAGCACGCCGGCGCGCGTGCGCGTCACGAACCAGTACAGGCCCAGCGCGGCGGCCAGGCCGAAGACGATGATCATCAGCCGGTAGGCCGGGTACATGAGATCGGGCAGCAACTGCACCGGGCCGGACAGCGCGGCCGGCATGTTGAGCATCACCGGCGCCGGGCCCCAGACCATCTTGACCAGGTCATTGGCGATGAGGATGACGGCATAGCTGCCCAGCACCTGGGCCAGATGGTCGCGCATGGCAAGGCGCCGTATCAGCACCAGCTCCAGCACCACACCCGCCACGCCCGTGGCCACGGCAGCCACCAGCACGGCCGCGGTGAACGAGCCCGTGCGCTGCATGGTCTCGGCCGCCACATAGGCGCCCGCCATGTACAGCGAGCCATGGGCCAGGTTCATGATGTCCATGATGCCGAACACCAGGGTCAGCCCGGCCGCGATCAGAAACAGCATCAGCCCGAACTGCAGGCCATTCAGCAATTGCTCCAAGAGCAGCGTCCACGTCATCCACACGCCCCCTGCCGCAGGCGCAGTGGCCCGCGCGCGGTCAACAAATCATGAGAAATCCAGGTGCCGGGCATTGCCCGCAGCGTCGGCTACCGCCCCTGCCCAGGCCAGGGACACCGAGCAAGAGCCGCCTCGCAGCGAGGGTGTCGTCCCCCTGGGGGGAAGGCGCGAAGCGACTCAGGGGGCCTACATCCTGCAGTCGTTGACGTAGACGTCCTGGTACTTGTCGAACACCTTGCCCACCAGCTTGTTGGTGATGCGGCCGCTGCCGTCCTTCTCGATCACGCGCTGGTAATAGGCCTGGATGGGATAGTGGTTCTTGCCGTACGTGAAGGGGCCGCGCACCGAGGCGTAGTCGGCCTTCTCCAGCGCCTTGACAATGGCCTGGCGGTCCGAGGCCTTGCCGCCGGCCTGCTTGACCGCCGCATCCATGGCCATGATCACGTCATACGCCTGGGCCGCGTAGACCGAGGGGTTGCGGCCCTTGTACTCCTTGCGGAAGGCCTCGACGAAGGCCTTGTTCTGCGGCACGTCCAGGTCATGCGCCCACTGCGCGGTGTTGACCATGCCCAGCATGGGCTCGCCCACGGCCTGGATCACGTCCTCGTCGGCCGAGAAGCCCGGGCCGATCAGCTTGACGCTTTGCGACAGCCCCGTGGACACGAACTGCTTGACGAAGTTGATGCCCATGCCGCCCGGCAGGAAGATGTAGACCGCATCAGGCTTGGCCGCGCGGATCTGGGCCAGCTCGGCCGCGTAGTCGATCTGGCCCAGCTTGGTGTAGACCTCCTCGCCGGGCGCGGTCTTGTAGCCGCGCTTGAAGCCGACCAGCGCATCCTTGCCCGCCGGATAGTCGGGCGCCATGATGAACATCTTCTTGAAGCCACGGTCGGCGGCCAGCTTGCCGGCTGCCTCGTGGAAGGCATCGTTCTGGTAGGAGGTGCCGAACCAGAACGCATTGCACTGCGCGCCCGCGAACTGGCTGGGGCCGGGGTTGTTGGACAGGTAGGGCACCTTGGCGCCGAACAGCGCCGGGCCCACGGCCAGGGCCACGTTGGAGCCGATGGGGCCGGTGAAGAAATCCACCTTGTCGCGCTGTATGTAGCGCGTGACCAGCTGGCGCGCCTGGTCGGGGTTGCCGCCCATGTCGGTCTGCAGGAACTCGGCCGGCTGGCCGCCCAGCTTGCTGCCCAGCTGCTTGATGGCGAGGTTGAAGCCATCACGCGCCTCGGCGCCCAGCGCGGCAAACGGCCCGGAAATATCGTTGGCGATACCGACCTTGATGGTGTCCGCCTGCGCGAGCGCGGGAACAAAGGCAGGGGCCAGGGCCGCTGCGGCCAGGAAGGGGGTGAGGAAACGCATGCTGCTGTGCTCCTTGCGCGGGCCGCGCGGATGGCAATCGGTGGTGAGGCAGTCTTCCGTCACGCTGGACGGGAAACTCTGTAAGGGCGGGAACGGTTGGCGCAGGTCTTAGTTTAGGTTTAAAGTATTTTGCAGAACAAGTCTGGGACTTGTACCAATACCTGCCATACAAACCATTTCGCGCCATCTCCGTTCCAATGCCCGCACTCTACCGTCACTACGACCGCGCCGGACTCGATGTCCAGTACAACGCCCGCGCGACGGTACCCGACATCACCCCCATCATCAAGGCCTATGCCGACGACAGCCGGGCCGCGCGCCAGAGCCTGCCCTGCGCGCTGAACGTGGCCTATGGCGAGCATGCCGACGAGCTGCTGGACATTTTCCCGGCAGCAACCGGGGCGGCAGGCGCCCCTGTTCTCTTCTTCATCCACGGCGGCTACTGGCGGCTGCTGTCCAAGGACGACTCCAGCAGCATGGCGCCCACCTTCACGCGCGCCGGCGCCGTGGTGGTGGCCCTGAACTACTCGCTGGCGCCCGCCGCCACGCTGGACCGCATCGTGGACCAGACACGCCGCGCCCTGGCCTGGGTGCATGCCCACATCGCCCGCTACGGCGGCGACCCGGGCCGCATCCATGTCTGCGGCAGCTCCGCCGGCGGCCACCTGGCGGGCATGCTGCTGGCCGGTGGCTGGCATGCGGACTACGGCGTGCCCGAGGACGTGGTGCGCGGCGCCGCACCGCTGTCGGGCCTGTTCGACCTGCGCCCGCTGGTGCACACCCACATCAACGAATGGATGCGCCTGAGCGAGCAGGACGCCATTCGCAACAGCCCCGCCCTCCTGCCGCACGGCGCGGCCTGCCCGCTCATCGTCAGCTACGGCGAGAGCGAGACCGATGAATTCAAGCGCCAGAGCGACGACTACCTGGCCGCCTGGAACCAGCGCCGTGGCCCCGGTCCATCGTCAGGCCAGTACGTGGCCATGCCCGGCACCAACCATTTCGACATCGTGCTCACCCTGAACGACCCGGCCAGCCCGCTGACGCGCGCCATCCTCGCGCAGATGGGCTTGAGCGCCCCCACACCGCAGAACCAGCCATGACCCACGCTCCCGACCTGGAGTCGCGCGCCGCGCCCGACGACCACCATGCGCTGCGCCTGTGGCTGCGCATGCTCACCTGCTGCAACCTCATCGAAGGCGAGATCCGCAACCGCCTGCGCAGCGAATTCGACACCACCCTGCCCCGCTTCGACCTCATGGCCCAGCTGCAGCGCGCGCCCGAGGGCATGAAGATGGGCGAGCTGTCGCGCCACATGATGGTGACCAACGGCAACATCACGGGCATCACCGACCAGTTGGAGAAAGAGGGCCTGGTGGTGCGCACCAAGGTGGAGTCCGACCGGCGCAGCTCCGTGCTGCACCTCACCCCACTGGGCCGCAAGACCTTTGCGCGCATGGCCAAGGCGCATGAATCCTGGGTCATGGGCATGTTCGGCGACATGCCGCAGGCCAGCCGCAACGACCTGTACCAGGCGCTGGGCGACCTCAAGCAGCAGGTGGTGGCCCACCGCTCGCCCATGGACTGAGCGCGCGCAGACCCAACCCCGTTCAGCCCTGCACGCAGTTGCGCCCTGCGGCCTTGGCGCGGTACAGCGCACGGTCGGCCGCTTCCACCAGCGCCACGGCGGCACCTTGGGTGGTGCCTTGTGTAGCGCCTTGGGTCGCGCTTTGTGTCGCGCCTTGGGTGACGCCAGCCTCATCGCCCTGCGTCGTTGCCACGCCAATGCTGGCCGTTACATGGCCAAAGCGGCTGATGCGGTGCTCCAGGGCCAGGCCCTCGATGCGCGCGCGCAGCCGCTCGGCCACCTGCTGCGCGCCGGCCTTGTCGGTATTGGGCAGCACCACGGCCAGCTCTTCCCCGCCATAACGCGCTGCCATGTCGCCGGGCCGTTGCACCGCCTGGGCCAGCGCGCTGCACACGGCCTGCAGGCAGGCATCGCCCGCCACATGGCCGTAGGCATCGTTGTAGCCCTTGAAGTAGTCCAGGTCGATCAGCAGCAGCGACAGCGGCGTGCCCTCGCGCGCAGCGCGACGGGCCTCGCGCTCCAGCACCTCGTCAAAGCGGCGGCGGTTGGCCAGGCCCGTCAACTGATCCTGGGCGGCCAGCACTTCCAACCGGCGATTGGCGTCCAGCAATTCCTCGCGCGCGCTGACCAGGGAGCATTCGGCGCGCGAACGCAGCCGCATCGCGGCCGTCAGGCGCCAGCCGATCAACGCAATCGCCAGAAACAGCCCAAGCACCACAGCCAGCGTCAGCAGCGCCTGGCGCCGCCAGGAGCTCAACGCCTCATCGCGGCCCAGGGCCACCGTGGTCACCAGCGGATAGCGCTCGCTGCGCAGGAAGGCGTAGATTCTTTCCGTGCCATCCAGGGCCGAGCGGAACGACGCCGTGCCCGACATCGCCCCCACGTAGTGGCGCAGGAAATTGGGCGACTGCGAGAAGTCCCGCCCCAGGTCCTGCTCGCGGAACGGGTGGCGAACCAGCAACTGCCCGCCCGGCGTGCTCAGCGCAATGGCCCCCTTCTCGCCGATATCGATCTTGCCGAACAGCCGCAGGAAATTCTCCACACCCAGCGCCACCACCACCGCGCCTGCAAACTGGCCCTCGGCGTCCGTATAGCGCCGGCTGATGGTGATCACCCATTCGCCCGTGGAGCGGCTGCGGATTGGCGGCCCGATGTAGATGCCTGACGATGCGTCGTCACGGTGGTGCGTGAAGTAGTCCCGGCCGGAGCTTTCCGATCCTTCGGGGAACGCCCCCTTGGACGACATCAGCCAATAGCCCTGCGCATCCACGATCAGCAGCTCGTTGAGCTGGTTCAGCAGCTGCTCCTGCCGGTTGACCAGATACAGCACCCGCTCCAGGAGCACGGGGCTGGTGCCATCCACCTCCAGCCGCTCGGCAATGCCCAGCAGCAGCATGGAGCTTTGGGTGATCACGCCCTCGGCATAGGTGTTCAGTGTCTGGGCCAGGTTGCGGTTGCTGGTATCGACCTCGGCCAGCGTGCGCTGGCGCGCCGCCACCAATTGCCAGACCGTGGCCGCAGAAACCGACACGAACACCACCGCCAGCAACCAGGCCACCAGGCGGGCATCACGCTTCACGGGCCGGCCTCTGCCCCCGCACCAGGCCTTTGTCCACCAATCCCTCTCCATCACATGCACCTGCGCCATCTCGGCAGTCCTGCTGCCGTCCGATCTTGGGTTTTCTGCATCCGGCTCAGCACCTGGGCAGCGTCTTTGCGCGGGCGTTTCGGACCTTGACCCAAGTCAAGCCGGAAAAACCCGCGAACCCGGTATTGTCCCCGGCTTCGAAAAATCGGCCGGACGGGCTGGGATTGGGGGGGCTGCCGGCCGGGTAGGCAACGTATTTGCGATAACATTTCGCCGTCCCTCAGCGGACACGGGCTTGGCGGCCCGGACACAGGCGCAGCAGCCGCCCCCCTCTTGATGGTGTGCGGCTTTCAGTTTTCCCAGTGCTGCGCTGGACATGGCTTCATTTCAATGCAGCCATGCGAAACATCCATACACAGGAGCCGCCATTGACCGACACCACCCTCCCCCGCACAGCGCATGCTGGCGCGCCAGTTCTCATTCCTGTCTCAAGACACCAGCAGGCCGTGCTGACTCATCGCTGAAAGGGACAGGCATGTACTACCCGATTGCCGAGGAAGAGCTGCAAGTGGTTCATGACTGCATGCAGCAGATATCGCTGCTTGTGGACCTGGGCTGCGGGATTTCTGCCGTGCAAACCACGGTCGGGACTGAAGCGTTGTTGAGCTTCCTGATTGCACAGCGGGAGGCGCTGCAGGGGGCTGTTGAGGCGGTGCAGGCCCGGGAGGTCATGAGGGGGCCTGGGGCTTAGGCAGGGCCGCTTGAAGGACAGAAGCGCGTTCAGCCAAGTGCAGACATTCGCACACCGACTGATGCGCCTGAACCCCTCAATCCTTGAGCAAGCGCGCCTTCACCGTTCGCCCCTTGATCTTCCCGCTATTGAGCCGGGCAACCACGTCATGCGCAATCTTGCGGTCCACGGCGACATAGGTTGCGAACTCGTTGATGTCGATCTTGCCCACTTGTTCGCGGGTGTAGCCCAGGTCTGCGGTGAGCGCGCCCAGCACGTCGCCCGGGCGGATCTTGTCCTTGCGGCTGGCATTGATGTGGATGGTGGCCTTGGATGGCAGGAGCCGGCCGCCGGGAGCCGGTGTCAGTTCGTCCAGCGGGTACCAGACGGAGGGGCTGCCCTGCATCTGTTCGATGTTTCCGACCGCGCCCATTTCGTCCATCGTCGCGAGACTCAGAGCCAAACCTTTCTGGCCGGCGCGGCCTGTGCGGCCGATGCGGTGCACGTGCACTTCAGGGTCGGGCGTGATGTCCACGTTGATGACGGCGCCCAGATTGGTCACATCCAGCCCGCGAGCCGCCACATCGGTGGCGACCAGCACGGAGCAACTGCCGTTCACGAAGCGCACCAGCACCTGGTCACGATCACGCTGCTCCAGATCGCCGTGCAACTCCAGCGCGCTGTAGCCCTGGGCCTGCAGCAGCTCGGCAAGGGCCCGGCAGCGCGCCTTGGTATTGCAGAAGGCCAGCGTGCTCTCGGGCCGGAAGTGCTCCAGCAGGCGAGCCACCGAAGGCAAGCGTTCTTCCTTGTCCACCTCGTACCAGCGCTGCTCGATCTGCTCGCCACTGTGCTGCGCGGCAACTTTGACCGTGACCGGGTCACGCATGAATCGCGCGGCCAGCTTGGCGATGCCTTCAGGGTAGGTGGCGGAGAACAGCAAGGTCTGGCGCTGCGGGGGGCACTGCTTGGCGACTTTGGCGATGTCATCGACGAAACCCATGTCGAGCATGCGATCCGCTTCGTCGAGCACCAAGGTGTTCAGCGAATCAAGGTTCAGATTGCCCCGGTCCAGGTGATCGATCACACGGCCGGGCGTGCCGACGATCACGTGCGCGCCGTTCTCCAGGCTCGCGTTCTGGCCGCGCAGCGGAACGCCGCCGGACAGGGTCACCACCTTGACGTTGTCTTCCGCACGCGCCAGGCGGCGAATCTCGGTCGTCACCTGATCGGCCAGCTCGCGGGTGGGGCAGAGCACCAGGCCTTGCACCGAGAAATTGCGCGTATCCAGCTTGGCCAGCAGCGCCAGGGCAAAGGCTGCGGTCTTGCCGCTGCCGGTCTTCGCCTGAGCGATCACATCCTTGCCTTCAAGCGCAGGGGGCAGACTGGCGAGCTGGATCGCCGTCATTTCAAGGTAGCCAAGCCGCTCAAGATTGGCGAGCGTTGCCGGCGAAAGCGCAAGTTTGTCGAAGGAATGGGGGAAAGCCGAGGGAGGAGTCATGGGGGCATTTTAAAGTTGGCGATTTCAAGACCGAAGCGCACACGCTGGTCACTGAAAAGAACAGGAGGCATGCTGGGCAATTGCCAGCATGTGCGAGAGGACGGCCAGCGGGGGTTGAAGCCATGGATGGCAAAAGACGCGTCAACCGGCGACGGCCCCGGGCGAGACCCATGCGTCTTGGCCCAACGCCGTGTTTCTGCATGCCGCCCCTGCAACGCCTAACATCTTGACACGCTTTAGGGCTGCAAAGTGTCCGCTCACATCCGAAAACCTTGGAACACTCTGCGCCACGTGCCGAGGAGCGGGGCAGTCCGTCACCCCGCCCCGGCCGCCGCCTGAAAGCCCGCAATGCACCCCACACCACAGGCTGCAGCCTCCACGCTGCAGCCGCCCGACCGCGCGCCCGCGAACTCCTTGCCTGCCTGCGCAGAGCCCGGCCACCTCGGCCATGAAGCCAAGAGTTCCTTGATCCCCTCCGCCCTGGCCTCCTCCCTGGCGGCCGCGCTGCTGGTGGCCTGCGGAGGCGGCGGGGGCGATACGGCACCCGGTACCGGCAATGGAGGCAACGGCGGCACGGGCACCAGCCCTGGTGGCGGAACCGGTCCCGGTACGGGCACCACGGCCACCCCTGCCAGCGACGAAGAAGCCGCGCGTTTCCTGCTGCAGGCGCAGTTCTCGGCCACCGACGAGGAGATCGCAGCGCTGCGCGCCAAGGGCTACGGCCCCTGGCTGGCCGAGCAGTTCGCGCTGCCCGTGGACACCACGGGCACGGCCTGGCTGATGCAGCGCGGCTACGGCGTGGCAGAGGCCGGCACGCGCTACGACAACGTCTCGTATCCCTCCGACTTCATGCTCTGGAGCCAGCTTTTCACGGAGCGCGACGCGGTGCGCAAGCGCGTGGCATTGGCGCTGTCGGAGATCATGGTGGTCTCCACCACCGGGCTGGAGCAGCCGTGGAGCATCTTCCTGGCCTCCGGCTACTGGGATCTGCTGAACCAGCACGCCTTCGGCAATTTCCGCACGCTGCTGGAGGGCGTCACGCTCAGCCCGGCCATGGGCATCTACCTGAGCACGCGCGGCAACCAGAAGGAAGACGCCCGCAGCGGCCGCCAGCCCGACGAGAACTACGCCCGCGAGGTGATGCAGCTGTTCACCATCGGCCTCTACCGCCTCAACCCCGACGGCACCGAGCAGCGCGACGGCAGCGGCAACCGCATCGACACCTATTCGGCAGCCGATGTGAGCAATCTGGCGCGCGTCTTCACCGGCTACGACTACGACACCAGCAAGAACCAGCCCACCAACCTGAGCGGCAGCACGGTGACGGGGCTGCAGCAGGCGCTGCTGCCCATGGCCTTCAACGCCGCGCGCCATTCCACGCTGGCCGCCACTTTCCTGGGCACGACCGTGGCTGCGGGCACGTCAGGGCCAGCGGCGCTGAAGGCGGCGCTGGACACGCTGTTCAACCACCCCAACGTCGGGCCCTTCATCGGGCGCCAGCTGATCCAGCGCCTGGTCACCAGCAACCCCAGCCCCGCCTATGTGGGGCGCGTGGCCGCCGCCTTCGCCGACAACGGCAGCGGCACGCGGGGCGACCTGCGCGCCGTGATCGCCACCGTGCTGCTGGACCCGGAGGCGCGCGGCGCGGCAGGGCTTGCCAGCCCCCAGTACGGCCGCCTGCGCGAGCCCATGGTGCGCTTCGTGCAGTGGGGTCGCACCTTCGGGCTGCGGTCGGCACGCGGCACCTGGAAGATCGACAACCTGAGCGACCCGGCCACCCGCCTGGGCCAGAGCCCGCTGCGCTCGGGCTCGGTGTTCAACTTCTTCCGCCCGGGCTACGTGCCGCCCTCCACCCCCCTGGCCACGACGGGCCAGGTGGCGCCGGAGTTCCAGATCGTCACCGAGACCAGCGTGAGCGGCTACCTGAACTTCATGCAGAACGTGATCCGCTTCGGCTACTACGTGAACGCGCCTGACCTGCCCCAGGGCGGCAGCAGCGCGGCCAACGGCTTCGACATCACCTGCAGCTACGCCAACCTGCTGCCCCTGGTGGCCGACGCCGCCGCGCTGGTGCGCAAGGTGGCGCTGCTGCTGTCGGCAGGGCAGGTATCGGCCGCCACACAGGCGCGCATCGTGGCAGCGCTCAATGCCACGCCGGTGACGGCCACCAGCAACGCCGCCACCCAGCTCAACCGCGTGGCAGCCGCCGTGCTGCTGGTGATGGCCAGCCCCGAATATCTGGTGCAGAAGTGACCGAACAAGCGACCGAACAGGTGACCGAACGTCTGCAAAGCAAAGCGATATCGCCATGAATTTCATCGACCCCGCCCGCCACACGCGCCGCGCATTCCTGCGCCGCAGCACGCAACTGGCCGCCGCCGGTACCGCCCTGCCCTTCGCCCTGAACCTTGCCGCGCTGGGCGAGGCCGCCGCCTTCGAGGCGAACGACTACAAGGCGCTGGTCTGCGTCTTCCTCTACGGCGGCTGCGACTACGCCAACACCGTCGTGCCCTACGACAGCACCCGCTACGGGCAGTACTCCACCATCCGCGGCGGCAACAGCGATGGCACGGCCGGTGGCATTGCCCTGGCCCGCGCCGCGCTGGGCAATACGCTGCTGCAGCCGCGCACGGCGCTGGCCGGTGGCATGCAGTACGCGCTGCACCCGTCCATGACAGGCCTGGCCGGCCTCTTCAACGCGGGCCGCGCGGCGGTGCAGCTGAACGTCGGCCCGCTGCTGGTGCCGCTCACGCGGGCCCAATATGCCACCGGCGACCGGCGCAGCTACCCGCTGCCGCCCAAGCTTTTCTCGCACAACGACCAGCAGTCGGTCTGGCAGTCGCAGGGCGCCGAAGGCTCCACCGTGGGCTGGGGCGGCAACCTGGGCGACCTGGCGCTGTCGTCCAACGCCACGTCGCTCTTCACCTGCATCTCGGCCACGGGCAACGCCGTGTTTCTCTCGGGCGACCAGGCGCTGCAGTACCAGATCAGCCCGGGCGGCGCCGTGCCCATCAACGCCGTCAAGGGCGCCAACGTCTATGGATCGACCGCCGTGCGCGGCCTGCTGAGCGAGCTGGTGCAGACGGCCGGCAGCCACGCGATGGAGGCCGAGTACGCCCGCGTCACGCAGCGCTCCATCAGTGCCGAGGGGCAGATCTCTTCGGCCCTCTCCAGCGGCAGCCTGTCCACCGCCTTCCCTGCCAGCAACCCGCTGGCCGACCAGCTCAAGGTGGTGGCCCGGCTCATCGCCGGACGCAACGCGCTGGGCACGCGCCGGCAGGTGTTCTTCGTCTCGCTGGGCGGGTTCGACCTGCACGACAACCTGATCGCCAACCAGCCGCAGCTGCTCGACAAGGTAAGCAGTGCCATGACGGCCTTCTACAACGCCACGGCCGAACTCGGCGTGGCCGACAAGGTCACGGCCTTCACCGCGTCGGACTTCGGCCGCACGCTGACTTCCAACGGCGACGGCTCGGACCATGGCTGGGGCAGCCACCACTTCGTGGTGGGCGGTGCGGTGCGTGGCGCGTCCTTCTATGGCGCGCCACCGCCCATCAGCGTGGGCAACGGCAGCGGCAGCGAAGACCAGTGGCATGTCGGCCAGGGCCGCCTGTTGCCCAGCACCGCCGTGGACCAGTACGCCGCCACCCTGGCGCGCTGGTTCGGCGTGGCCAATACCGAGCTGGCGGGGGTGCTGCCGCACATCGGCAACTTCGGCGGCTCGGCATATCCCATCGATCTGGGGTTCATGGGCTGAAGCCTTGCTTTTGCGATCGCGGGCTTTGTGGTCAAGGCACGAATGATCAGCCGGGACCGTCGCTCGCTGCGGCGAGAAGCGGCACCAGGACATCACCGATCGGTGTCGGAACTCCGCGCGCCCGGCCGCGGCGGGCGATGACACCGTTGCGGATATCCCATTCGAGCGGCCGGCCTGCTTCGCGATCCGCCAGTATGGACGTGCCCAGGTCGGCCGGAAATGCCTGGAACTTGTCGAGGATCGCCTGCGGGACCTCATCGCCCAGTTCAGCACCTTCGGCGCGTGCGACGGCCAGGCACTCCCTCAAATAGTCCAGAGTGAGCGTCGAAATGTCGTGCCGGCCGAACATGCCTGAGCGGCGATGCGTGAGTGCCATGAGCCCGGCCGCTGCGTTCTGCAGCAGCTTTTGCCACGCCAGGGATTTGAAATTCGAAACCAGGTCTACCGAGCATCGGGTGCCTTGCAGTGCCTGCGCGACCACGAGGGCCGCAGCCTCGTCAGGCAGGCTGATCCGGGCGTCGCTGCGCAGGAGCACCGATCCGTCGGGTTGCGCCTGTGCAGGGAACCACACGACTGCGGGAACGATTCGCCCCTGCGGGCACAGCCGGGTGACACTCTCCACCTGCTCAACCCCGTTTTGCAGGACACACACGACGGTTTGCGGACCGCTCAACGCCGCCAGCCAATGCGCAACCGCAGCAGTTTGAGTCGCCTTGACCGCGAGAAAAACAAGGTCCGCCGGACCTTCGACCTGGGCCGGATCCGTTCTGACCGGGCCGGGAACCACGATGCGAAGACCGCTGCCGTGCAGCGTCAGGCTGTCGCGCGGCGTACGACCGCACAGCAACGGCGTGCGACCGACTTCATGCAGCGCAGCAGCAACCGTTGCCCCGATTGCCCCGGGCCCCAGCACCGCAATGCGTGGATGGGTTGGTTGATTCACTGAAACGAGCTCCTTGATATTGGTGCGCAGCGGCAACCCGGGCACCATTGAAAGAGGTGATTATGATGTTCTGCGCAGCGGAGGGGCAAGTCGGCGGGCCTTGCCTTTTGGAATGCAATATGAGTTGACATATATTGCAGTATTCCTCAACGAATGGCGTATATCCGGCTTTGTGATTCCGTGCCTTTGGGCAAATTGCTCCACTTCCGTCGTGTCAAAACGGGTTGTCTGGATAAAATCCAGGGCCTCGGCGCTGGTATTCAAAAACCTCGCAATGGGACGAATACCCAGAAGCCATTTCAGCAATCCCAGCGGAATATGATGCCCGGGCGCCTTCAGCCCAAGAGGTTGTGCCACCTGCGTGAGGAGCTCCTGCAAGCCGGGGCTCTGGGCATCGAGGGCCAGCAGTTCCTGGCCCGCCATGGAAGGATCAAAGGCGCAAGCCGCCACCAACTCGACCAGATAATCCACAGTGACCAGTGGCAACCAGTGCGCGGCAGTACCGGGTACTGCAGCCAGCTTTCCCTGCACCAGATTGCGTATCAGATCCACCAGCGGCTGGCCGTCCGCGATATGCCCCGTGCGGCTATGACCGCAGACCGTGGCGGGGTGTACAACGGTCATCTCTCCACCCTTGGCATTCATGAAGCCGAGGGTCGCGAAGTGCGCCTCCAGTTTGCTCGCCTCGTAAGCACCGACTTGGCGATAGATGGCAGGCCAATCCGTCAGCTCCGGATGGCCGGGATCAATCCCGATGCGTTGTAGATGTTCATTGTTTTTCAGCATGTAGCCACCAATCATCACCAACCGGCTCTCTTGCTCGGCCGCCAACTGCGCCACACGCCTTGCCCCTTCCACATTCACTGCACGTGCATGCTCCATCGAAAGGCCCCAGGCGAAGTGGGCTCCCAGATGGAATACGACCTTGGCCTGCCGCAGGTCCTCTCTATCCGCAAGGCTCAGACCAAGGTTTTCTTGCGCCAGATCGCCGGCTACGGCAAAGACGCGGGCTGCGACGCCATCCAAACCATCGACCTGCTGGCGCAGTTCAGCGAGGCGCTCCGGGCGACGCATCAGCACCCGAATGGTGTGACCTTTCGCGCTCAGGTACGACAGCAAATGCTGGCCGATGAAGCCCGTCCCTCCCGTAACAAAGCACTCCACGCTCATTTTTCTGCTCCTTGGCACGATGAAAAAACCAAGTGTAGACTGTCGACTCAACTCTACAGTCAAGCGATTTTTTCCATGAATATCGGGGAACTTGAGGTCCGCAGCGGCGCCACGCGCCATACCTTGCGCTATTACGAGAAAATCGGCCTTATTTCACCCTTGCGGCGAACCAACAATTATCGCGTTTACACACCGCAAACCCTGCAAGACCTGGACTTTATCCAGCGGGCACAAAGCATGGGATTTTCTCTTGGGGAAATAGGCGAAATTCTGAATGCTCAGAGAAACAAGTCAATAGATTGTGCCGGGGGTGCAAGACTGATTGAAAGGAAGATGGCGGAAATCAAAAAGAAAATCACTGACCTCAAGAGCATTTATCGGTATTTGGATACGGAGCGCGCAAACCTTGAAGCCAGTGCGGCCAGGCAACTTGAGCTTCAGCGACTCAATGGCTCTTCCAATTAATGGGGCAGCATCCGAAGTGCAAGTGCTGCATGATGGATGTCCTGACCGAGCCGTCCTGCACCCACCAGAACTGCAGCCCACCCCACGGAGCCAAGCATGACCAAGTCCCTCTTCATCAGTCTCCCCGTGACCGACCTCGGCGCCTCCACCGCCTTCTACAAGGCGCTGGGCTTCAGCCAGAACCCGCAGTTCAGCAGTGAGGATGGTTCCGCCATGGTCTGGAGCGAGGCGATCCAGGTCATGCTGGTCACGCATGCCAAGTGGCGCACCTTCACCCAGCGCCCGTTGCCGCCAGCCGGCTCCTGCGGGTTGATGCTGTCACTGGCCCTTGAGAGCCGCGCCGCCGTGGATGCGATGAACGAGGCCGCTGCGGCCCATGGCGGGCAGGCCGACGTGAATCCGATGGAGGACCACGGCTTCATGTACACGCGCGATCTGGCCGATCCTGATGGACACATGTGGGCGGCGCTGTGGATGGACCCGGCGGCCATGCCTGCATCCGCTGGTTGAGCGAGGCTGAACGCGGCTGGACGCAACTTCAGGCTTGCCGCGCAGATAGCCCGGAATTCGGCGGTGCATTCTGCGGTGCGGCGGTGATGCGCGGATACTGTCCCGTCCCCCACTGCGGAGCAAAGCATGCGATTGCCGAAGTCTGGACTCATTCCCTGGTTGCTCATGGTTGCAACCCCTGTGTTGGCGCAGATCAATGCGGGAACCCTGCCTGCCACTGCATCGCCTCCGTTCAAGGTCACCAAGGTCGCGCAATTCGATCTGCCCTGGCGCATCGCCTTCCTGCCGGACGGGCGCATGCTGGTCACCGAGAAGGTTGGCAAGCTGTTTCTCGCGGCCCAGGACGGGCAAAAGCTCGAAGTCACCGGCGTGCCGCCCGTGCTGCATGAAAACCAGAACGGCCTGCTGGGCGTCTACCTGGCCCCTTCGTATGCGAGCGACGGGGCCATCTACCTGACCTATTCGGAGCCCGGAGAGATCCGCGGCACGTCGAGCCTGGCGCTTGCGCGCGCCACGCTCAGGATCGGTGCCGGCACCGCTGCGCTGGAAGACCTCAAGGTCATCTGGCGCGACCCCGTCAAGGGCAAGGGCGGGCAGGTGGGTGCCGCCGTGGCTTTTTCGCCGGACCAGAAGTTTCTGTTCCTCACGGCCGGGGACCGGCAGCGCTTCACGCCTGCCCAGGACCCGAATCAGCCGGCCGGCAAGATCCTGCGGCTGACCTTGGACGGCAAGCCCGCGCCCGGCAATCCGATGCAGGGGCAGACCGGCGCAACGTCGGTTCCGGTGATCGATCCGCCCAAGGACACCGAAGCCGCCAAGACCGCGCCGGTGTTGCGCACGTTTGTCTTTGACGGTCCGAATCTGACGCCGTCCGAGACCTGGTCCACGGGGCATCGCACGCCCTACGGCCTGGCGTTCGCGCCGGATGGGCGTCTTTGGGAGCTTGAGCATGGGCCGCGCGGCGGCGATGAGCTGAACCTGATCGAGCCGGGCAAGAACTATGGCTGGCCGCTGGTCTCCTATGCGGTGAACTACAACGGCGTGCCCATTGCCAGCCCGGATACGCGAACGGACCTCACCAAGCCCGTGATCTACTGGACGCCTGTCTTCGCGCCGGGCAGCCTGATGTTCTACAGCGGCGAGATGTTTCCGCAGTGGAAGGGCTCAGCCTTCGCGTCCGGCCTTCTGACCCGCGCCCTGCACCGGATCGAGGTGAACGGCGCGAGCGCCACGCCTGCCGAGCACTGGACGGTAGGCTTTCGCGTCCGCGACGTGGCGCAGGCGCCGGATGGTGCGCTGTGGCTGATCGAGGACGACCGGAAGGGCGGTCTGTATCGGCTCACGCCGAAATAGGCAGCTGGGGGATGGTTGCCGCGCTGGGCACGGCCTGCGGGCACAGGCCCGGCGCTGGCAGCGCCACCTGCCATCAAAGGCTCAGGTCCATGCCCAGCATGGTGGCCAGGCCGAAGGTGAAGAGCAGCACGCACAACAGCAGCAGCGTGAAGACGGCAACGATCTTGCCACTGGCAATGAGCAGCTCGCGCCGGCTCGCCCCCTTCTTCTTGCCTTGGTCGTAATGCCACTTGATGGCGAAGAACATGGCCGTGCCGAACACGAGCACCTTGAAGGTGACGAAGACTATGGGGACCCAATCGATCATTTTGAGAGCTTCCAGCCAATGACTTGGCACTGTCCATGGTGGGGAGCCTCCCTCCCGGACATGGGAGGCGAGAGCGTCAGCGACGGCCATGCAAGCACGGTGCTGCCACACCTTGTGGCGCATACTACCCAAAAGCAATTTCCATACATGAGCCCATACGTCGCCGCTTAAATCCATGCAAGATGAGCCTTTGCCCCTCTGGTTGCCGCAACTGGCCGTGCAGGGCGGCCCCCGATTCCTGCAGATCGCCGATGCCTTGCAGGCAGCCTTGGCAGACGGATCGCTGAAGCCCGGTGACCGCCTGCCCCCACAACGCCGGCTGGCGGCCCAGCTGGATGTGGACCTGACGACGGTCACGCGCGCCTACGACGAAGCCAGGCGCCGCCAGTTGCTGGAGGGACGCGGCGCCAGAGGCACCTATGTCGCGGCGCCCAAGGTGGAGCTGAACGCCGTGCTGGACCTGAGCATGAACACCCCGCCACCGCCGGCTGGCGTGGACCTGGACGACATGTTGAAGCAGGGCCTGTCGCAAGTGCTAATGGGTGCGGATGCCCAATTGCTGATGACCTACCACCTGGGCGGGGGAAGCGACTCCGACCGCAAGGCGGGCGCCAGGTGGCTGCAGCCCATGTTCGGAGATGTGGATGCCCGGCAGCTGGTGGTCTGCCCGGGCGCGCAGGCGGCGATTGCCGCCCTGGTGCTTGCGCTTACGGAGCCTGGCGATGTGATCCTGACCGAGCCCACCAGCTATCCTGGCCTGCGTGCCGCAGCGGCCCAGTTCGGCCGGCGCATCATTGCGGTGCAAGCGGACAGCCAGGGAATCATGCCCGAGCGGCTTGAGCAAGCATGCCGCCAGCACAGGCCCGGGCTGGTCTACCTGAACCCGACGCTGCAAAACCCGACCGCCATCACGCTTGCCGAGGACCGGCGCCAAGAGATCGCCAGCATCGCAAAGCGCTGCCATGTGCGCATCGTCGAGGACGATCCCTACTGGCTGCTGGCCGATGCCCCGCCGCCGCCGATCGCCAGGTTTGCCCCGGAGCAGGTGTACTACATCTCCACCCTCTCGAAATGCCTGACGCCCGGTTTGCGGGTGGCCTTCGTGCTCCTGCCTGACCCGCACGAGCGCCAGCGTTTCCTGGTCGCGCTGAGATCGTTTGCGCTGATGGCCACGCCGCTGACGGCCGCCCTGGCCACGCAGTGGATCCTCGACGGTTCGGCCGGAAAATTGATGGAAGGCGTGCGCAAGGAGGCGCGCCTGCGCCACCGGATGGCCAGGGATGTGCTGGCCGGCCGGTACAGCGGCGCGGGAGACGGCCTGCATGTATGGCTGGAGCTGCCGAGTTACTGGACCCCGTCGCAGCTTGCGCGTGCCGCCGACAGCGAGGGCATCGCCGTCACGCCGGCACAGGCCTTCGCCACCGGCGGCGAATCCGTGAATGCCATCCGCATTTCCCTGGGCAGCATCAAGGACCGTGGACGCCTGCAGGCAGGCCTTCAACGGCTGTCGCATCTGCTTGCGCGCCTGCCCGAGTCGTTCAGCGCCGCCGTGGTTTAGCGGTTCAGCGCGCATCGAGGCGTGAGGCGTTGTGCCAATGGGTTGCCGCAACGGCTCAAGGCGCCCCGGCAACCCGGGGGGCACGCCTTTGAAAGCAGACCTGAACATTGCTCGCTGGCCGTTCAAGGCTCCAGAGCGAAGTCCACCGCCGCCTGCGCATGCAGGGCGGTGGTATCCAGCACGGGCACAGGGCAATGCTCCTGCTGCACCAGCAGGCTGATTTCCGTGCAGCCCAGCACCATGGCCTGCGCACCCTGCCCGGCCAGCTGCGCCATGATGCGCTGATAGGTGCGCCGCGACTCTTCAAGAATCCGGCCCGTGCACAGTTCCTCGTAGATGATGCGGTGCACCTCGGCGCGGTCTGCCTCCTGCGGCACCAGCACCTCCAGACCCTGCTGCTGCAGCCGCTCGCGCATGAAGGGCTGCTCCATGGTGAAGCGTGTGCCCAGCAGCCCCAGCTTCCGGTAGCCGCGTGTGCGAGCTGCGTCGGCTACCGGGTCGGCAATGTGAAGAAAAGGGATGCGCACCGCTGCCGCAATGCGGTCTGCCAGCTTGTGCATGGTGTTGGTGCACAGCAGCACGCCGTCCGCCCCGCCCTGCTGCAGCCGCCGCGCGGCATCCTCCAGCAAGGCGGCGGCGTCGTCCCATCGGCCTTCATGCTGGGCCTGCTCGATGGGGCCAAAATCCACGCTGTACATGAGCAGTTTTGCGGAGCGCAGCGGACCCAGCCTGTCACGCACGCCCTGATTGATGAGCCGGTAGTACTCGGCGCTGGACTCCCAGCTCATGCCACCGATGAGACCGATGACGCGGTGAATTTCCGTGTGGTTTGAGTTCATGCCCGCAGTGTGGGCAGCGGCCGATTTCGCGTCTATCAGGAAATTTCAGTTCAGGAACGCAAGGCGAGACAAGGGCCATACAAGGCACTACAGCAATGACAGATCACGAACCACCAGGCGTCGAGGTGCAGCTGCTGGGCCGCACGCCCTACAGCAGCCATGACCCGACCCGCCTGCATTCGCTGGGCATCGCGCTGGAGCGCCAGCAGGGCGTGCATGCGATTGCCAGCGATCGCCGGGTCGACTTCGATACCTGGCCCGGGACGGTGGCATGCACGCCGCCGGGCGTCGACGTGTTTTCCGAATCGGCCACGGGCGGCGAGTACCTGGTGGTTCGCTGCACCCAGGCGCATTGGGAACAATGGCTCAGCGACGGCGCGTCTGCAACCCAGGCACGGCGCGTTGTGACGCCCGGGCAGCGCAGCGCCTTGCAGATTGCGCACCAACTGCGCCAGCTGCTGCTGAGCACCGAACCGGACACGCTGGCCATCGAGCAGGCTGCGCTGTGCTTCATGGCCGGGCAATGCCATGCGCCCACCGCCCGCGTCGAGGCCTTGCGCCCGGTGTACCGCCCTGTCCTGGAGCGCATGGCGGCCGAGTTTGCGCAGCCGTTGAGCATTGCCCAGCTGGCCCGGATGGTCCATCGCACGCCGCTGCAGTTTCTGCGCGAGTTTTCCCAGCTGCTGGGCATGACGCCGCATGCCTTTCTTGTGGAAACCCGCGTACAGGCGGCCCGCTCCATGATGCGGGCAGACGCCCATTCCCTGGCGGGTATCGCCCACGATTGCGGCTTCAGCCATCAGTCGCACATGGGCGTCGCTTTCCGCAAGACTCTGGGACTGACTCCCCGCCAGTACCTGGCCCGCATTCATCACACGGGCAAGCAATGATGGAGCACCTGAGACAGCCACAGCCAGGACATAGGGCTTGACGGGCTTTCCAGGGAGTGCCGGGCCTTTCAGCTGCCCGTGTTGGATTTTCATAACTATTGTCAATCCGAACAGACGGACTCGACCTGCGCACTTCAACCGCGCATACTTAAGTCTGTTCTTCTCGCTACTGCTTTGGGTTGCAAACGGGTTTGCCACTGAGCTTGCAACTGAGGGTTTGATTGGGATTTTCTATCGCGCGGCAAACAAGATTTGCCGCGCATCGGTCAATGGAGCGGGTTAATGATAATTCATTCCTTTTATCAATTCATATCGCACCGCTTGGCCATCGCACTCGGAACCGAGGATAGCCAGCCCGCAGGCAGCGTGTGAATTTAGTGTGCGTACACATCTGATAGAGCAGATCAACGAAATGACCCTTCGTAAATCCACATTCGCACCTTTGAGCAGAATTTTCGCTTTTGCCATTGAACTGGATGGAGTCGACCGTGTTCTGTCTGTCGTTCGTCGGCATCTCGGCATGGATGTCGCCTTTGTAGCCCGATTCCGGGAAGAGGATCGGGTGCTGGAGCATGTGGACGAGAGCACTGCCGGAGTGATTTTCCAGCATCAGAAGATTCCATTGAGCGAGGGCTATTGCCAGAAAGTGGTCAATGGCGAGTTGCCAGAGTTGATTCCCGACACCTCCCTGTTGGCCGCTGCCCAGGAGATACCGGAAACGCACACGATTCCTATCGGCTCGCACCTGAGCGTTCCCATCCGCCTGGATGACAACCAATTGTTCGGCACCTTGTGCTGCTTCAGCCACCAGCCCAATCCTGCGCTGAATGCGCACGATATGTCACTGCTGCGGGCATTCTCCGATTTATTGGGACTTCATTTCAGTGCGACTTCTGCCGTCCGGCATGCAAGAGACAAAGTGACGCACGAAATTCGACTTGCAATGCAAGGCAATGCGCTGCGCCCCGTATTTCAGCCCGTATACACCATCGCGACCGGCAAGCTGCATGGTTTCGAATGTCTGTCACGCTTTGACCTGGAGCCACGTCGCCCGCCCGACCAGTGGTTCAAGGCAGCGCACGAGGTGGGGCTGGGGCTGGAGCTGGAGCGCCATGCGATCGACACAGCGCTTGGCGCACTTGGCAGCCTGCCCACCGACTGGCTGCTCGCCGTCAACTGTTCGCCGCAGCTGATCCAGTCGGGGCAGTTGCCCAGGCTTCTGGGTTCGGACCAGGATCTCTCACGCGTGACGCTGGAAATCACGGAGCATGCCGCCGTGGATGACTACAGGGCGTTGGCCGATGCACTGGCGCCGCTGCGGCGCCGGGGCGCGACCTTGGCAGTCGACGATGCGGGGGCCGGCTACTCCAGCATGCGGCACATACTGCATCTGCAACCAGACATGATCAAGCTGGACATGAGCATCACGCACGATGTCGATACCGACCGCAGCCGCCGTGCGCTGGCCAAGGGCCTCACGAGCTTCGCGCACGAGATAGGAAGCGTGGTGGTTGCCGAGGGTGTGGAGACAGCCGAGGAATTCAACACTCTGGCGAGCCTGGGCGTGGATTTGGCCCAGGGCTACTTTTTTGCCAAGCCGATAGGGCCGCAAGAGGCGCTGGCAATGGGCGCTGCAATATAGGCCACGATCTTCCTGCAGGCATCCTCGTCTGGCTGCCGGCCGCCTGTTGGCCGAAACCGCCGAAGGCAGTACCCAGCCACCAATTGACCGAAATCAAGCGCCACCGGCAATTGCGCCCGGCCGTCGCGCACCCGGCGCATAATCTTTCGCATTCTTTCCCCCAGCCCATCCGCCATTGCAGGTCTGCATGCGGCAGGCGCGTCCAGCGGCCATCGCGGCGCTCCAGCATTTCCCCAGACTTCCAGCAAGTGCCTCTCGGCAGGCGGCCATGGGCATGCCTACGGTGAACCCAGATGGAAGTTTTGCAGCAACTCGAACCCCTCATGCGCGAGATCATCGCGCCCCAGGCCGCGCAGATTGACGAGCAGGCGCGCTACCCGCGCGCTGCGCTGGATGCGCTGGCCGCAGCCGGCCTGCTGGGCCTGATCAGCGCCAGCGAGGTGGGCGGCCTGGGCAAGGGCCTGGCCGAGGCGGTACAGGTCATCGAACGCATTGCCCAGGATTGCCCCTGCACGGCCATGGTGCTGACCATGCACTACTGCGGCGTGGCACTGATCGAGCCCTTTGCCGATGACGAGGTGCGCCGCGACATTGCCGCCGGCCGCCACATCACCACGCTGGCCGTGTCCGAGGCGGGATCGCGCAGCCATATCTGGGCGCCCACGGGCACGGCCACCGCCGCTGAAGATGTCATCCACCTGAATGCGCTCAAGAGCATGATCACCTCGGCCGGCGAGGCCGATTCCTATGTCTGGATCTCGCGCGCAACGCAGGGCGAGGGCAATACGCTGTGGCTGGTGGACAGCCGCCTGCCGGGGCTGTCCATTCCCGGGCGCTTCAACGGCATGGGGCTGCGCGGCAATGCGTCGTCGCCCATCGAGGCGCGCGATGTGGGCGTGCCGCGCGCCCGCATGCTGGGCGCCGATGGCGAGGGCGAGGCCGTGAAGGGCCGCCACCTGATGCCGTTTTTCCCCACGCTGATCGCCACCACCTCCATCGGCCTGATGCAGGGCGCACTGCGCCGCGCCGTGGCCCATGTGGCGGGCACGCGCTTTGCGGAAAGCGGCAGCTCGCTGGCCGACCTGCCCACCATCCGCGCCTACCTGGCCCGCGCCCAGCTGCGCCTGGAGCAGGCGCGCCTGCTGCGCGACGACACCGTGGCCGCCGTGCAGGCCGCCCGCCCCGACACGCGCACGCGCCTGCTGCAGACCAAGGCCGCCGCCGCCGAAGCCGCACTGGAGGTGACCGACATTGCCATGCGCGTGTGCGGCGGCGCCGCCTTCCGCAAGGAGCTGGGCATAGAGCGCCTGTTCCGCGATGCGCGTGCCGCCTCGGTCATGGCGCCCACCACCGACGTGATCTACGACATGCTGGGCAAAGCCATGTGCGAAGCCGCTGCCTGAACCTGCGCCGCAGATCCTGTCGATAGCCTCAACCCCCTTCCCCATCCAGCAAAGGACTTCCGAATGACGACAACCGCCCCCGTGATCAAGCTCGGCGCCGTGGCATACGCCCCCAAGGTGATCACCATCTGGGAAGGCTTCAAGGCGTATTTCATCGAGCGCGGCTACTACTTCGACTACGTGCTCTATTCCAACTACGAGTCGCTGACCGAGGCGCTGATCGCAGGCGATGTGCACCTGGCCTGGAACTCGCCGCTGGCCTTTGTGCGCGCCGACCGCATGGCCCGCGCGCGCGGCCTGCGCGTGGAGTCCATCGCCATGCGCGATACCGACCTGGACCTGCATTCGCTGCTGGTCGTGCCCGCCGACAGCCCCATCCAGAACGTACAGGACCTGCGCGGCAAGACCGTGGGCTTCGGTGCGGTGGACTCGCCCCAGGCCACGCTGATCCCGCTGGACCATCTTCGCCAGGAAGGGCTGGTGGCCGGGCGCGACTACACGGCACGCCGCTTTGACGTGCTGGGCGGCAAGCACGGCGACCACATCGGCGGCGAGCGCCTGGCCGCCGCCGCCATGGTGGCCGGCGAGATTCAGGCTTCATGGATGGTGGGCAAGAACTACCAGGCCTTTGCGCGCGAAGGCACGCTGCCGGCCGGTGGCACCCGTGTGCTGGCCACCTCGGGCGCCTTCGACCACTGCAACATGACGGCCGGCCCGCACATCGATGCCGAACGCGCCGCCGCCTTCCGCGACATCCTGCTGGCCATGTCCTGGGACGACGCGGCCGTGCGCCCGCTGCTGGAGCTGGAAGGCCTGAAGGTCTGGCACCCGGGCCGCGGCACGGGCTACGGCCTGCTGGAGCGCGCGGTGACGGACGAGGCCTTCTACGACGCCGAAGGCCGCATCACCGTGCAGGACTACCGTTACTGATACGCGCCATGGCCATGCCTGATTCCGACAGCGGCGCCCTGCACGCCCGCACCCTGCCCGCCTCCACCCTGCCTGTCATCGACCTGCAGGGCCTGGGCTTCGATGCCGGTGCCCATCTTCTGGTCAAGCACGCGCTGGCCGCGCTGCCCGTGGGCGGGCAGCTGCGCGTGACCGGCAGCGCGCCGGGCTGGCAGGCCCAGCTGTCGGGCTGGTGCAGCGACCAGGGCCACGGCCTGCGCTGGGAGGACGGCGCGGGTGCAGCACAGTCCATGGCCATCGTGGCGCGCGGCAGCGCGCAGTCCGGGCGCTGGCGCGGCGCGGCGCAGACGGGCCGCAGCGATGCGCGCTCGGGCGGCGATGCCGTGGCCGCGCAGGCCCAGCCGTTCTGGGGCCTGGCCGCGCGTGGCGCGCAGGTGGAAGCCGGGGCGCCGGCCTTCCATTTCCGGCTCAGCGACAAGCTGCAGGTCTGGACCGACAGCGCCGCCGACCTCTACGCCCAGGCCGTGGCCGCGCAGTGGAATGCCGACACCGACATCGACTGGTGCGATGCGCCCGAGCTGCCCGCGCCGGTGGAGGACGCCATCGTCCAGCTCATGACCTACATGGTGGAGAACGAGAACGCGGCCCTGCTGGTGCCTGCGCGCTTTCTGGGCCAGCTGCACCCGCACTACCGCGAGCTGCAGGCGGCGCTGGCCATCCAGGTGGCCGACGAGGCGCGACATATCGATGTCTTCACGCGCCGCATCCGCCGCCACGGCCGCGAGCCTGCCCTGTCCACGGCGGGCGGCCAGGCCTCGCTCAAGAGCCTGCTGGACGAGACGGATTTTTCCGTGGCGGGCTTTTTGCTGTCGGTGCTGGGCGAAGGCACCTTCGTGCACCTGCTGCAGTTCCTGCAGACCGAGGCGCCCGACCCCCTCACACGCCAGATCTGCCGCCTGGCCGCACGCGACGAGGCGCGCCACGTGGCGCTGGGCATGTCCCACCTGCTGTACCGCCTGCAGCACGAGCCCGGCTTCCAGCATCAGCTGGCCCAGGCCGTGGAGCAGCGCTTCGACAACCTGGCTGGCACCTCGGGCCTGAACGAGGAAGTCTTTGACGCCCTGATCCTCATCGCCGCCGGCGCCCTCACCCCCGAAGCCCTGGCCCGCGGCGCCGCCCGCGTGCAGCAGCTCATGCGCGACATGGCCGACGGCCGGTTTTCCAAGCTGCTGCGGCTGGGGTTCGAGCGGGAACACGCAGAGCGGCTGGCTTCGCTGCATACGAGGAATTTCATGTAGCCGGGGAACAGCCACTTGAAGGCTGCGCAAGCACCCTCAATTCCGGCGAATGAAGCTCAAGCGCGTGCTCTTCTACTGCCTGCTGCCTTTCGCAGTGGCGCTTGCGCTTGTCGGGTTTCCCATGCCGGTCGCTCCGCCCCGCGCGACCAAGGCGGGCCAGGAGCAGTCTGCGCCTGCGCAAGAGCGGCGTTGAGCTGCGGGAGCATTTCTCGCACGGCGAGGCCCGAACCCCAGCCTCAATCCACCATCAATTTATTGCTGTTCAGCAGCTGCGTGATGATCTGCTGATCCGTGGCGGCACCGGAATACAGCGTCTGCAGATTCACGCCTTCCAGGATGATCTGCTGGGTCTCGGCCGATGCCGAGTAGCTTGCACCCACTGCATGGGAGTCTGCACCGAAGCCGCCCGTGTGGCTGACATGGACCCAGGTATCGCCTCCCGTGATCTCGAAGTGCAGGTAGTTGGCCAGGTTGCCTGCGGCATTGCTGGGGCCTGCGGATTCACCCTGCAGCAGGTCGCGCAGGTCCAGTACATCACCGCCTGCGCCGTTGGTTCCCGCTGCCGCCGTGGAGAAGTTCTGGATTCGGTCCAAGGCCGGCGTTCCAGCCGCCCCCTGATCTCCCAGCAACCAGACAAAGACATCCACAAAGTTCTCGCCCGCATCGCCGCCTATCAACAGGTCGTCGCCGGAGCCTCCGATCAGCCGGTCCGTGCCCGATCCCGCGTTGAGGGTGTCGTTGCCGCTGCCGCCGATCAGCACATCGGAGCCCGAGCCCGCCGACAGGTTGTCGTCGCCAGCGCCCCCGAAAACGATGTTGTTTCCGCTGCCGGCGTTGATGGTGTTGGCGCCGTTGCCACCGGTGATGTATTCGTTGGCCGAGCTGCCCGTATGGTTGCCGCTCTCGGTCGTGGTGATATCCACGGTCGTATATGAGGCCTTGAGCGTGACCACGGTGGATGTCGATGCCGTGAAGCCGCCGCTGACCTCCGTCGCCGTGACCTGGACCGTGAGATACGTGGCGTTCGTGGTGTAGCTGCCAGGCAGATTCAGGATGAGATTGGGCAGGTCGGCCTCGGTGAATTGCCAGACACCACCACCCAGGTTCGTACCCGCATTGAAGGACAGATTGGTGGGCAGTCCACTGATCCTGATCGACAGGGTTTCCGAGCCATCCGTATCCACCAGCTTCGTGGTTATCGGAAACCTGACGCTGGTCCCGCCTGTGCCGTGTGCGATGGCCAGCAGGGACTTCAGGACAACGACCGAAGGAGCGCTGGCCGTTCCAACCGACAGATTGACCGTGCCGATACTGGTGCCGCCACGCCCATCGCTGACGTCGTAGAGAAAGCTGGCCGGTCCTTCGTAGCCTGCAGCGGGCGTGAACAGCACCCCGCCCGCCTGCAATGCAAGGCTGCCATTGATCGGCGAATGAGCCAAGGTGATGGTCAGGCTGTCGCCGTCGGCATCCGTGTCATTGGCCAGCAGCGTGGCAAAGCTGATGCTCAGCGGGATGTCCGTGACAACCTTCAATTGATCTGCCACGGCAACCGGTGCATCGTTCACGGGAGTGACCGTGATGGAAACGGTGACGATGTTTCCCATGGCCTGCCCGTCGCTGGCACGGTAGGTGAAGCTATCGGAAGCCGTCTCGCTGCCGTTGTGGGTGTAGCTGAAGGTGCCATTCGCATTCAGGGTCAAGGTTCCATGCGCAGGACCCGTCACCAGCACCGCGACGAGCGGATTGCCGTCAGGATCCGTGTCGTTGGCCAGCAGGCTGGGCGAGCCCCCCACCAACACGGTGGCTGTGCTCCCTTCGGCCACGGAAATCGAATCCGCCACGGCCACTGGAGGCTGATTGCCGGCAGGCGCTGCCTGAACCGTCACCGTCACGCTGGCCGTGGCGGAACCGCCATTGCCGTCGCTGATGGTGTAGGTGAAGCTGTCGTTGCCGGAAAACCCGCTGTTCGGCGCATAGACAGGGTTGCCCGTAATGGCATCCACGACCACGGAACCGTGGGTGCCCTGGGTGATGCCGGAAACGGTCAGGCTGTCCCCATCCGCATCACTGTCGTTCCCGCGCACGGCGATGGTGACGGATGTATTGGCATCGGTGGTGGCCGTATCGTTGCCGGCCACGGGCACCCGGTTCACGAAAACACTCAGCGTGCTGGACGCGCCGGTCTGCACGGTGTAGCCGATGGCCAGCGGATGGCCGCCGCTGTAGTTCGCATCCGCCTGGAAAGTGAAGCTGCCGTCTGCCTGCAGCGCGAAGGTCCCGCGCCCCGCCACGTTCCGGGAGCTGCCGGCCGCCACGGTCTGGCCTTCATAGGTGAAGCTGGCGACCACGAGCGCCCCATCGGCATCGGAATCGTTGGACAGCACATTGCCCGTGCGCTGCCCGGCCGTGTCCACCTGCACGCTGTCGGGCGCAAGCACGCTGGGATGGCTGCAGCGCACGGTGTCCGCCGCCTCGGCGCACAGTTGCGCCACGTCCACCCAGCAGGAATCGCCCGCCTCCAGCGCGGCGCCGACTGCGCAGGCGCTGCCGGGACGTGGGGCCGTCGATGGAATCGCGCCGGGCACGCCCAGCGGAAAGCAGGTGTTCCACACAGGGTCCGTGATGCCGGTGATTTTCAGCCGCACCGACGTCTGGTTGCGATAGACCACGGGCAGGAATCCCTGCGGTGCGCCATCGGCACCCAGCGCTGTCGCCTGCACGGGAACGGTGAGCGTCTCGCCTGCGGCCTGGTTGAAGGCTTCCTGCAATTCCTGAATCTGGGCCTGCACCCGCTCGCCCCAGACCGCCGTGGCTGCGGTCACGACAACAGCACCGCCCATGGCCCAGGCACGCAGGCCGACCAGGGAGATCCGCCCTTTTTGCACACCCCGCACAAGGCAGGCCCCCAAGGCCAACGCCAGCAGCGCAAGAGCGCCAGGGTGGTCCACAGGAATCGCCGCCGGCGCCACGGCTGCCAGCGGTGCCACCGTAATGCTCTGGGCCTGGGCGGCCGGTAAGGCAACGGCAGCAGCAAGAGCGCTGCACGCCTTTACGAAGCCGACGCCACGAGCGGGGAAATGGAAACGTTGCAGCATGGGCCTTGCCTGGAGAATGCGAACCAAACAGGCGAGGGAACAGCCCTCGCCGCTGCCTTCAGGCACATCACAAACGACTGCGCTGCTGACAAATTCTTACTCTAGGCGATCGCTTTCGCCGCGCATATCCCTGAAAACAGGTAATTGGCCAGCCGACGCCGCGCTGAAAAGGGCCATTTGAAGGCCGCATGGCCATACCAGCACCGGTAACCCCTTCACCGCAACCGCGCCAATCTCCGCCCGAACTGCTTCAACTCCAGCGCGGCAGCCTGCGCCACGCGTCCTGCATCGCTTTCGCCGTCAGCCGCCCCGGCCACGGCCAGCACCGCCAGCCGGCTCTGGTAGCGCGATTCCTGCAGCGGCCTGAACACCAGCTTGCCCCGGTACAGCGAGGCAAAGGACAAGGGGACGATGGCCACGCCCAGGCCGCAGGCCACCAGGGCGAGCACGTTGACGAACTGGCCGGCCTCGTGGCGTATGGAGGGGGTGAAGCCCGCGTCCAGGCACAGGGCCACGGTGCGGTCGAAGTAGTCGGCATCCTCGTAGCGCGCAAAGCCCACGAAGGGCTCATGCGCAGCCGATTGCAGCGGTAGCGCGCCTTCGCCAGCCGCCAGCGGATGGGACGGCGCCATGGCCAGGCAGTAGGGATCGTCCATGCCGGCCACTTCCTCGGCCAGTGGCTCGCCCTTGCCGGGGCGCCCGAAGCCCAGGTCCAGCTCTCCGGCGCGCAGGGCGCGCAGTTGCTGCGAGGTGATCATCTCGCGGGCTTCCACGCGCAGGTTCCAGCCGGCGTCGGCAATGCGGCGCAGCAGGCCGGGTAGCACCGAGTGCATTGCCGACGGAACCAGGCCCAGGCGAACCACGCTACCAGTCTCCGAACATGGGCGGCTTCACGGTGCGCGGCATGTATTCGTTCGGCGAGGCGGCGGGCTCCAGCGTGGCCAGCCTGTACGGCGGCTCCGTGGACTATGCGGCCGGGCCCTGGGCACTGGGTGCATCGTGGATGCAGCGGCGTACCACGGCCGTGAATACCGACCGCTATGCGCTGCTGGGCGCGGCCTATGACTTCGGCGTGGCGCGCGCCGCGCTGCTGCTGTCCACGCGGCGCGACGACCTGCCTGCCGCCACCAGCGGCCAGGGCCGTTTCTACGAGGCCAGCGTGACCGTGCCCATGGGCATGGCGGGGCAGTGGCTGCTGTCCTATGGCGCCTACCACGGACAGGCTCGCGCCCAGAGCGATGCGCGTGCGCTGAGCGTGCGCTACGACCACTCGCTGTCCAAGCGCACCAAGCTCTATGCGGGCGTGGGCCGCATCCACAACGAGGCGGGTGCCGCCTTCACCATCAACACCGCCAGCAATGCGGGGCCGGTGGTCCAGGCAGGCAGCCGGCCCAGCTCGGTGGTGCTTGGCATATCGCACGCCTTCTGATTGCCGAGACAGGCGCGGCCAGCGCCTGCCATGCCGACAGGGCTGCCCGGCTGGAGTCTGGCCGTTGTAACAACCCCATGAAATCCAGGGAATATTCGACTATTTGAATGGATTTTTCCAATCAGAAAAAGTCTGTCCAATCAGCGAATTAGGCGATTTGCAAGAGAGAAAGTTTCGCAAAAAGACAAGTGCCTGCGTGATCCGGCAAGAAAAATAAAATCCAAATGTAAACAATTGTTTATCTGGCCTGTAAGATTCTTCCAGTCAATCAGTGTTTCCCCAGGAGGTTGTTGTGAAGCACCTCGCCGATGCATTCATCGGGAAAATGCATCGCCCCCTCCTGGCCATTGATTTTTTCATATAAGAATTCTTACTTATTCAATCTTTTGACGCACCACATCCAAGGCCACCAAGATGAGAGCGCATCCAGATTATGGAGAATAATATCCGCCCATCACCAGCAAGCCGATACTGGATATAACAAAATCAGCCGGGCCGAGGAATTGCTACAGGCCTGCAAATGGCCAGAGCCTTCCATATATCCCCTACTGGTGCTCAGATATGTGCAGGAAGCACAGGCCATTTTCGAGCTGCACCGCATGCCCGACCGCGTGGTTTCATGCCGCATTGCAGCCGCCTTCATCCATTGCCAGCTGGGTGAAGAGCGCAATGCGATTGCACTGGCCACTGCGGCCATGGCCAATCCCGCGCTGCTGCAGCCGGAATCCATGGCCTGCGCCACCTATGTGAGGGCGCTGGCGCACAGCCGGCTGGGCGAGCTCGATACCGCCTTGCAATTGATCGAAGGCAAGGACCATGATTTCGCATTGATGGCGCCGGGCGTCACGCCCTGGCTGTCCGCCCTGATCAATTGGGCCAGGGCGCAGATTCTGTGGAAGATCTATCTCTACAAGAACCACCAGAGTCTGTGGTGCGGTCCGCCCCCGGATTCAGGCCTGGTCCAGCTCGGTGCCGCGGCACCCGAAAGCGCCGACCTGCAGGCACTGCTGGAGCGGGTCGGCCGCCAGCTGCCAACGGGCCTGGCCTGGCCCTACAGCGATTTGCTGCAGCTCTCGGTCAAAGGGCTGGATGCGGGCCGCCGCGAAGCCGCTGGCGTGATCCGTGCCATTGAACGCATCGGCGTCCGCCACCAGATCAAGAACCCGCCGATTGCCGGCTGGGCCTGGCTGAGCAGCGCACTGGTGCACTGCAGCAAGCGCCAATATGCCCAGGCCCTGCAGGCGGTGATGCTGGCAAAGTCCACGGCCCAGACCTACCAGCTCGAAGGCCTGTGCCGCAATGCCCTGGTCTACGAGTACCACATACAGGAAACGCAGGGCGATTTTGCAGGCGCGCTGTCCACGCTGAAGGCGCTGAACATCATGCGGCTCAAGAGCATGGCCATCAGCCCCTATCTGGAGAAATCCAGATTCACGGCCATGGACGAGGCACGGCTGCACGATCTGGAACCTGCCTATGTCAAGCGCGCCCTCCAATACATACAAGAAAACCTGGACAAGAAACTACCGATCCAGACCATTGCCGACCATTGCCGCGTCAGCCGGCGCACATTGGAGGTTTCCTTTCGCAACAGCAGGTCGTGCAGTATCGGCGAATATATAAGGCAAAGCCGTATCCATCTTGCGGCCGAATCGCTGCTGACCACCGACCAGAGCATAGGACAGATTTCCTCGCAGCTTGGTTATTCCTCGCTCTCATCATTTTCCAGAGATTTCTCCGGACATTATGGAATACCGCCGTCTGTCTGGGTCCGCCACCATCGATTGGCGTGATCCGGATTTTTATGCGATGCGGCCCGATTGCGTGGCACGCAGCCATATTGAATACTGAAAGGAATACGCATGAAATACCTGAAAAACATGAAGACGGGCTCCATGTTGGGTCTGGGATTCTCGATTCTGATTGCCATCGCGCTGTCGATTGCGCTGTATGGCCGCGCCCAGCTGGTACAGGCCTCCGATGATGTGGCCTACCTGGCCGACAAGCGGATCACCAGCTTGCTCAGGCTGGTGGAGATCAAGGGCTCGGTGGAGTTCATCTTTCGCGGCGTGCGCAGCATGGCGTTGATGGAGGACGCCGGGGAAAAGAAGCTGGCCAAGGCCGCACTGGATGCACAGCGCCAGAAGATCAGCCAGCTGATGGAGAAATTCCGCGAAGGCCTGAGCACACCGCAGGGCGTTGCGCTGTACGACAACATGAAGAACGCGCGCATTGCCTATCTGCCGCTGCTCGACCAATTCATGGAGGCGGCCGCGCGCCACGACCTGCAGGCCGTCTCGGCCATGCTCGGCGAAAGCGGGGAGTTCCGCAAACGCCAGGACGCGTTCTTCAACTCCATCAATGACATCCTGGCCCACCAGCAGGTGCGCGCCACGGAAACGGCGCAGGCCTCCGAGGACAAATCCCTGGCTGCCGGGCGGCTGATGCTGTCCCTGGCGCTGGCCGCATTGGCCATAGGCGCGCTGGTGGGCTGGGCCATCACGCGGCGCATCACGGGCCTGCTGGGCGGGGAGCCCGCCTACGCGGCGCAGATCACGCAGGAAGTCGCCAGGGGCAACCTGGCGGTGGCCGTGGCGCTGCGGCCCGGTGACACCACCAGCCTGCTGGCTGCGCTGAACTCCATGCGCGCGAGCCTGGCAGACATCGTCAGCCAGGTGCGCCACAGCAGCGAATCGATTGCCACGGGCGCCAGCCAGATCGCCTCGGGCAATGCCGACCTGAGCGCTCGCACGGAAGAGCAGGCCGCCAACCTGGAGGAAACGGCCGCCTCCATGGAGCAGATGACCGCCACCATTCAGCAGAACGTGGAGACGGTGCGCAGCGCCTCGGGCCTGGCCCAGTCGGCCAGCGCCACGGCCGTGCACGGCGGCGAGGTGGTGCATGGCGTGGTCAGCACCATGGAGGACATCACGCACAGCTCGCGCAAGATCGAGGAAATCATCGGCGTGATCGACGCCATTGCGTTCCAGACCAACATCCTCGCGCTCAACGCCGCCGTGGAGGCCGCGCGTGCCGGGGAACAGGGCAAGGGCTTTGCGGTGGTCGCCTCGGAGGTGCGCTCCCTGGCCCAGCGCTGCGCCAATGCGGCCAAGGAGATCAAGGGCCTGATCAGCGAGAGCGTGGGCAAGGTCGCCGCCGGCTCCCGCCAGGTGGCCGAGGCCGGCAGCACCATGAACGACATCGTCACCCAGACGCACCGCGTGGCCGAACTGATCTCCGACATCGGTGCCGCCACGCAGGAGCAGTCCCAGGGCGTGACCCAGGTCAGCGACGCCGTGCAGCAGCTCGACCAGGTGACGCAGCAAAACGCCTCCCTGGTGGAGGAGTCCGCCGCCGCTGCCGACAGCCTGAACAAGCAGGCGGCGCAGCTGGTGCAGCTGGTCAGCGTGTTCCGCCTGGATGAGAGCGATGCCCGGGCACAGGCCGTGTCCGCGCCGGTGGCAGCGGCCGGGCTGGCGCGCGCACAGACCGCCAAGCCGTCTCCAGCGCTGGCCCCTGCCGTGCCCCGCCCCGCCAAGCCCTTGCGCGCGGCAGCGGCTGCGGCCCCCAGCGCGCCTGTGGCGCTGCCCGCCAGGACCACGGCACCCCGCCGCGCCACGGCGGCCGAGATGGCGGAGGAGTGGGAGCAGTTCTAGACCAGGCTCAGCGCATCACCAGGCCGCCATCGACGAACAGTACCTGTCCCGTCATGAAGCCGCTCAGTTCCGAGGCCAGGAACAGCACCGGCCCCGCCACGTCTTCGGGGCTTGCCAGGCGGCGCAGCGGCGTGGCGGCCATCAGAGATTCTCGGAAGGACTCGCGCGTGTCCTGGGTGCCCTGCGTGGGATAGACCAGGCCGGGCGCCACGCAGTTGACGCGTATGCCCACGGGCCCCAGCTCGCTGGCCAGGTTGCGGCTGAAGGCCAGCAGCGAGGCCTTGGCCGTGGTGTAGTCGTGGTAGGGCACGACGGGGTGCTCCACCAAATTGCTGGCAATGTTGACGATGCTGCCCCGCGCACGCTGGCGCATCTGCGGCAGCACCGCGCGGCAGACGTTGAAGGCCGCGCCCACGGCACCGTCGTACTGGGCCTGGTAGTCGCTCCATTGCAGGTCGTCGAAGAGGCGGCGGCGCTCGGGGTCGAAGGCGTAGGGTTTGAAGGCGTTGTTGACCACGATGTCGATGGCGCCCGCCTCGCGCGCAATGGCCTCGGTCATGGCCTGGACGGCGGGCTGCGAGCCCACATCGGCCTTGATGGCCCAGGCATCGCCTCCGGCCTGCTTGCCCGCAGCCTGGCAGGCCGCCACGGTCTGCGCTGCGGCAGCATCGTTGGACAGGTGGTTGACCACCACGGTGGCGCCCTCGCGCGCAAAGGCGATGGCAATGGCCGCGCCTATGCCGCGGCCGGCTCCGGTGACCAGCACCACCTTGCCTTGCAGGCCCAGGGAAGACGGCTGTGCCATCTCAGGCCCCGGGCAGCAGGCTGGTGTCCACCACGTCGGACACCTTGATCTGCCTTTGCACCATGCCCAGCGCGCGGTAGGCGTCGGCGCCCTTTTGCAGGGCGGCCAGGTCGAAGCTGCCCAGCGGCTTGCCGGCCTGCAGCGGCTGCGAAGACGCATTGCGCAGGCGGATCACATCCAGGTTGATATCGCGCTGGGTGCCGTCGATGGCGTGCTTGCCGGCCAGCGTGGCGGCTTCCTCGGGGTTGGCCATCATCCAGGCGGCGCTGTCGCGGTAGCCCTTGAGGAAGGCGCGCAGCAGGTCCTTCTTGTCGCGCAGCGTGTCCTCGCGCACCACGAACATGTCGCTGGAGATGTTGAGGTGGTCGCGCACCTGCATCACACCGACCTCGCCAATGCCTTTGCGCAGGCCCACGGCCAGGCCGGTGTCGGTGGCGGCCGTGGCATCGACCTGGCCCTGCATCAGCGGCGCGAAGTTGAGCAGGCCGGTGACGACGATGGTCACGTCCGACTCCTTGAGGCCCGCCTGGTGCAGCATCACCAGCAGGTTCTGGCGCGTGCCGCTGGACAGGCTGTAGACGCCGATCTTCTTGCCCTTGAGGTCCGCCGGCTTGCGGATGCCCGCCGACTTGAGCGAGACCACGTTGAACACGTTCTGCGGGTAGATGTCGTAGATGGCGACCAGCTTCTCGCCCTTGTCCAGGGCCATGAAGAAGGAGCCGGGATCGGTGAAGGCCACATCGGCCTGGCCGCTGAGCATGTTGCGTATGGCGTCGCCGCCACCCGCGCCGGGCAGGTAGGCCAGCTCCACGCCCTGGGCCTTGAAGAAGCCCTTGTCGGGCTCGGCCAGGATGTTGGTGATCTCGCTGATGGGCTTGCTCCAGCCGGCCAGGCGGATCTTGCCTTGCACAGGAGCGGCCAGGCAATTGCCGGCCAGCGCCAGGCCGGCAAAACCGGCAGAGGCGCCCAGCAGGCTGCGGCGGGTGAGGAAGGGGGACTGCAGTGTGTGCATGGCGCTTGGAGAAAAGGTTTCGGAAGTGTTCAGGGTGGTCAGGCGGCGCGCGAGCGCAGCAGCCGGCGCTCCAGCACCAGGCAGGCCTGGTACAGCAGCAGGCCCATGGCGGCGATCAGCACCAGGGCCGCAAACATGAGGGTGGTGTCCATCATTCCCTGGGCGGCAATGACCACGGCGCCCAGGCCCCGGCTGGCGCCCATGAATTCGGCCACCACGGCGCCGACCAGGGCCAGCACCACGGCCACGCGCAGGCCCGCAAGAATGGCGGGCAGGCCCGTGGGCAGCTTCAGGCGCAGCAGCGTCTGCAGCCGCGTGGCGCCCAGCATGCGAAACAGCTGCAGCCGCTGGGCATCGACCTGGCGCAGGCCGGTCAAGGTGTTTTCCATCAGCGGAAAAAAGCAGATCAGCGCCGTGATCAGCACCGTGGGCAGCATGCCGAAGCCGAACCACAGCACGAACAGCGGTGCCAGCGCCAGCTTGGGCACGACCTGGCTGACCACCACATAGGGCTTGAGCACACGCTCGAGCAGCTCGGATTCAGCCAGGGCCATGCCCGCCAGCAGGCCGATCGCGCTGCCGGCAGCCAGCCCCAGCAGCAGGGCCTGGAGCGTCGCCCAGATGTGCGGCCAGAAATAGCCCGTGGCCAGCCCCGTCCACAGCGATGCCGCAATGGCCGAGGGCGCCGGCAGCACCAGGGCGGACAGGCCCCATTGCCGCACCAGCAGTTCCCACAGGCCCAGCAGGACCAGCGCCAGCGCGGCGGCCAGCAGGCGGGCATGGAACAAGGACACCGTCATGCCGCCGCCCTGTCCATGGCTGCGCGCACGCGGGCGCAGCGCTCGTTGAACGCCGGCCCGTGGCGCATGGCCTGGGTGCGCGGCGCGGGCAGATCGACCGCCATATCGGCCACGATGCGCCCGCCGTGCATGAGGGCGATGCGGTCGCCCAGGTAGACGGCCTCGTTGATGTCGTGGGTGACGAAGAGCACCGTGGTGCCGCGCTCGCGGCAGGTGCGCAGCAGGTCGTCCTGCAGCTCGGCGCGCGTGATGGCGTCCAGCGCGGCAAAGGGCTCGTCCAGCAGCAGTAGGGGCGGATCGAGCACCAGCGCCCGTGCCAGCGCCACGCGGCTTTGCTGCCCGCCCGAGAGATGGCGCGGATGGCGCTGCGCGTGGCTGGCCAGGCCCAGTTGCTCCAGCAGCGCCAGGGCGCGCTGCTCATCCTGCGGCGCGGGGCGCCTTTGCAGCGACACAGGCAGCAGCACATTGCCCAGCGCCGTATGCCACTCCAGCAGCGTGGGCGCCTGGAACATGAAGCCCAGTTGCGGACCGGGCTCGGCCAGCTCGGCGCCGCGCAGCAGAATGCGGCCCGACTGCGGCCTGAGCAGCCCCGCCGCCAGCTTGAGCAAGGTGGTCTTGCCGCAGCCGCTGCGGCCCAGCAGACAGTGGATCTCACCGGCCTGCACGCGCCAGTCCACGCCGTCCACCACTGGCGGGCGGCCCGGGTAGGTGAACACCACCTGTTCGATATCGAGAAACGCCATGCCGTCAGCCCCGTCTGTGATGCCCGTCATGCCCGTTGTGCCCGTCGTGCCGGTGTGCATGGATGTCAATCCGCATACGGCGCAAACGGCTGCGCCGCCGCCTCGGCAGATTGCTCGATCTCGGTCATGCGCACCAGGTCCAGCAGGTTGAAGCGGCCGTCATGGTGCCAGCCGGCCTCGGGCATGCTCATGGAGCCGATGGCGCTGATGCGCGTGACGCCGGCCGCGCCCAGAAGGCCCGCCAGCCGGTACAGCTGCTCGGGCGAGGCGGCAATGCCGGCCGTCTGCAGGTATTCGCGCTGCGCGGCCACCACGGGCACGGCGTCATCCAGGCGGTCCACGCCCACCACGGCAATCGTGCGGTACAGGGCCGTGGGCGCCAGCGGCTGCAGGCTGTCGCTGTACGCCACGCTCCAGGGCGCGTCAACGGGGCCCAGCAGCTGCTGCGCGTCGCCCGACCATTCCACGGACTGCTGCCAGCGGGCCACGGCGGCGCCCTCCTCCAGCTCCAACGGCCGGCGCGCAAAGCGCCGCTGCAGGTTGGCCAGCTCGGCCGCCAGATAGTCGGCAAAGGCACGCGCAGAGACGGGGGCGCCGCGCTCCACGTAGAAGACATGGGGCGAGTAGCAGCCCTGCTGGTCGTAGCGCATCACGTCCCAGGCCGCCAGCCGCGCCACGGCGGGCGCCTTGAGCGTGTCCAGCGCCTGGGCGCCCACCATGCCGAAGCCCAGCTTGTGGCCGTGCGGCAGAAAGCGTGTGGTCACGGGCAGGCGCTGGCGCAGTGCCTGCAGCGTCTGGTTGCCGCCGTAGGCGAGCACGGTGTCGGCCTCGGCGTGGAGCGCGGCGGCGGCATCTCCATTCGCGCCATCCGCCCCATCCACACCCCCCGCACCGCTCCACCACACCACGGCCAGGCAATCGGCCAGCGGCGGGTGCACCTCGGCCAGCAGCCGTGCGAACCATCCCGCGAACAGCGGCTCGGCGCTGGCCAGCTTGCCAATGGCGGGCGCCTTGACCAGCAGGCCGCAGACCAGGCTCCACAGGGACAGCGCAGGCACATTGCCGGCCCAGCTGTGCATCAGCAGGTCGGGGCCGAAGGCACGCACCGCGCCGCCCTTGGGCGCGGGCTGGAAGCCGTCGAGCACGGCCGGGTTGGCAAAGTCCTCGGCCACGAAGCGCCGCAGCTGCGCGGCGCGAAAGGTCTTGAAGAAGCCCGTCAGCCCCAGGCGCACCATGTCGGCGTCATAGCCGCTGACCACGGGCAGCCAGGCCTCGGCCTGGCGCCGATAGGGATCGCTGCGGTCCAGCAGGCGGGCAATGGCGCGGTCGATGGCGTCGATGATCTCGGCCACGGGCATGGCCCTGAGGTGGCGGTCGGCGGCACGGCGCACATGGGCTGCCAGCGCATGCATCTGCGGGCCGGTCAGCAGGGGCACGGAGACTTCCAGCCGCACGCCACCGCGTTCGAAGGGCAGCACACGCCACTGCACCTCGTCCTCGCGCAAACCAGGCAGTTCGGGCAGGTAGCCGGCCGTGATCCGCTCGATGTTCATGCAGCAGCGGCCTTCACGAATTCATCGACCGCCAGCGAGCAGCCCTTGGCCGCTGCGCCCTCGGCACGCCCCAGCAACAGGAAACCGCTGTTCTCGCCATGGCCGGCCCACAGGCCCACGTCCTCGGTGAGTATGGTGGTGACCGCGTTGTAGTTGGCCAGGTCGCAGTGCACGAGAATGCCGCGCTCGCCGGGCGCCACGCTGCGGCCGGTGACGGGCTCGACCAGGCGCGAGCGTATCCAGTGCGGCCCCGACTTGACCGAGGGCAGCGTGGCATTGCCGTCGTCGTAGAACTGTGTGCTCAACTCGGTCATGCCGTACATGTTGATGCAGTGGCTGCGCGGCACGCCCAGCAGCCGGGACAGGTCGGCGTAGAAATCCTCCAGCGGCAGCTCGCGCGACTGGCCCTTGTAGCCGCCCGTGTCCAGGATGCGGCTGCCTGGCGGCAGGCAAAAGCTGCGGCCCTGCTCGCGCAGCGCATCCATCACATGCACCAGGCTGAAGCTGGCGCCCAGCAGCGCATAGGGGCGGCCGCTGCGCTCGGACTCCTCCAGCACGGCGCACAGGCCGGGCATGTCCAGTCCTTCGGGGGTGAGAAAGTAGCGGCTGTCAGGAGTGCCGAATTCCGTCTTGGCCAGCGCCAGGTAGTGGGCCAGCGAAGAGTTGGGCATGGCCTGTTCGTCGGGAAAGAGGATGCCCATTGGCAGGCGCTCGTGCCCGGCCATGAAGCGCTGCGCGAAGTTGCGGGTCATCGACGCATCGTAGACATCGAGCGCGGGATGGAAGTGGCGCCCGCGCGAAGACAGCCCCTTGGCCTGGCCCGTGGTGCCGCTGGTCATGAACACGCGCTCCGCGGGCGAGGCCGGCTCGCTGCGCAGCTCCATGGCCTTGAACGCGTCAATGGGCACGGCGGGAATGTCGCTCCAGGTCTTCACATTGCGCAGCGTGGCGCCGCGCCGCTGGCAGAAGCTGCGAAACGGCGCATTCGATTCGTATTGGTAGGCGAACAGCCGCAGGGCCAGTGCGTCGAACTGCTCGTCGGTGCAGCCGTCCATGGCGATGAATGCAAGCAGGTCTGCGACCAGAGAAGCCGCCTGGGGCCGGGCCTTGTCCATGGAATTCCTTCGAGAGCTGGGACGTGATGCTCCGAAGGCTCCCCGCCCGTGGCGCATGGGCGGTCACGCAGGGGTGCAAGCTCTTCTTCCGCCGGAATGACCCGGTTCAAGTTCTCGGGTGTGGATCTCAGCACTGGCGTGCACCCCGGAGCGGAGGGCTATCTTACAGCAGGGTCGCCAACCCCGTCAGGCCAGCAGGCGAACCCCAAAACCCAGCAAGGTCGCGACATACAGCAGCACCAAGGCCTTGCCCAGCACACCACTGTTGGACCAGAAGTGGCGTGCCACGGCGAAGTCCCAGGCGCCATCGCGCACCTGCAGCTGCGGCAACCGCGCCAGGATCTCGCGCCTGAACGCGGCCTCGTCGAACAGGGGACTGCCATTGAGTCGCAGGGGAATGGCGCGAAGGCCCATCCACAGATGCTGGCGTGTGCAGGTGACGCGACTGGCATCGAATTTGCGGGTCCTGCGTGCAATGCGTACTGCGATCCGATACCCGTCCGTGGCTATGCGCATGGTCTCCAGCTGCTTGAGCTTGCGCCAAAGCCATGCATACAGACACAGCGGCAACACGGCCAAAAGCACCAGCAGGACACCGAGCATGCCCGTTGGATCGCACGATTTGTCCGGACCGCAGTCGCGCTGGTGCAAAAGCGGCAAGAACCAGTAGACCATCCCCCCTGCAACCAGGCAATGCAGAACGCCAACCATGGCAAGCGCACGCCTGCGCTTCACGGTGCTGCCCGCAAGCGCCGTGACCGAAGTGACCAGCGGCTTTCCTTCCGAGGTTTGAGAAGCCTGCGCGGCGTGCTGGGACGGTGAGGGAACCACGACCGCGCTGGAGGCTTCGGTGTCGCCCACTTCCTGCCAGCGCTTGCCGCCCAATTGGCGCAATTCCCCCGCCTTCCAGGCAAGCCACAGTCCCAGAGCCATCAATACCCCGATGCTGCCCAGCAGGAACGAAGGCAACCGCCTGCCCCATTCATAGGACGAGCGGGCAGACGCCAGTTCGCCGCGGAATGGAGCATCCCCGAAAGGCTCCAGCACGCGGCCGTCCAGATCCACGCGATGGACGGTGAATTGGGTCATGTCCGGCAGCAACAACTCCTGACCCACCATGGCGATGGCGTTCGGGTCCTGGTCGGGCGAAAGCGGCATCACCCGTTCAGGCCTCAACTGGGAATCCATCAACAGTAGATCTGCTCCCCGCATGCTCGAGTCTGCCACCAGCACCCATAGACGCTGCTGGCCATCCAGCTGCATGGCGAACGGGAAGCGGCGCCCGGAACGCAGGCCCGCATATTCCACGGGAAATACGGCAGGCGCGGCCTGGGTGCTCTGTGCCGTATCGATTTGCGCAATCTGATGGCGGTTGGTATTGGCCACCCACATGCGCTCGCCTACCTGCAGCGTCTGATTCGGAAAGCGCAGGCCTTCGCTGTAGGTCTTGAGCAGCACATAGGCTTGCGCTGCACTGGAAGCGGCGTCGCGCTGGTAAACGAGAACGCGGTGATTGGATGCGTCGGAGACCACAATCTGCGCTTCATCGGCCGTTACCCGCATCCAGCGATAGCCACCGCGTGTGGACAAATCGGGCAGATCCAGCGCCACGCAGCGCTGCATTGCCAGATCGCAGCGATGCACACTTCCCTGGTCATGCGCCCAAAGCGTCTTCTCGCCAATGAACTGAAGGCTGCTGACCGATGGGGTCAAACCCAATTGCGCCAACTCCAGACGCTGCAGGCGTGTGCCCTGCCGATCAAACTGATGCAAAGCGCCATGGCTTTGAATCCACACTGTATTGCCTTGGATTGAGGGAAGCCTGGGGCCTAATGGGTCGGGCAACAGCCAACCCCGAAAGACAAAGGCCAGGATCAACAGGCATTGCAGCCCGATCACAGCCCTGAGCCATTTCTTGTAAACCGCCTCAGCCATTGAATCTCCCCCATTTTTGAATGGGGGCAAGTGTAGACAAACAAGGCATTGCGGCCATCAAAACGATGACTTCATTCGAGCGCAATTTCCAAACTGTGGATCAATCCAGTGCCGTCAGCCGCCGCATCACCCACTCCACGGGCCCCTGCGCCGCCTTCTTGCTCCAGGCCCAGGCGGCCAGGCTGGCGATGATCACGTACAGCGCGGCGGCCACGGCCACTTCGCGCAGGCTGCGTGATCCGTCCAGCGCGCCCAGGGCCTCCAGCAGGCCCATGCCGATGAGGATGTGTGCCAGGTACAGGGTCAGCGTCATGCGCCCGGCCGGCAGCAGGCCGCGCCACGGTCCGGCGGGCCAGCGGTCGGCCAGCCGCAGGCAGGCGCCGATGGCAATGCTGGCGCAGCCCAGGCCCATCAGCAGGTAGGCTGGGCCGGGCGGCATGGGGCCGGTGGCCAGCCAGGGAGCCCATTCACTCTGTGCCGCAAGTGCCGAGACGGCGCAGGCCAAGCCCACCATCGCTACACCAGAAGCTACCAGGCCCCGTTGCACGCGCGGCTCGGCCAGCGGCAGGCGCGCCAGCAGCATGCCGCAGAGGAAGAACGCAAACCAGGGCAGCACCGGATGGAAGCCGTTGAACAGCAGGTTGCGCGCAAAGCCGGCCGGCTCCCACAGGCCCTGGTAGGACAGGCTCGCCCAGTCCCAGCCCTGGCTGTAGTCCAGCTGCAGCAAGGCCCATGCGGACAGCACGGCCACTGCCGCCATGCCGGCCAGCAGCGCCCGTGCGCCGGCCTGCAGCCAGGCGATGGCCAGCACGAAATACACCGCGTAGTAGTGAATGATGTCGGCCGGAAAGATCAGCAGGTTCATGCCACCGGCCACCAGCAGGAACAGCGCGCGGCGCAGCGTCCAGAGGCGCGCCGTGGCCGGCTCGAGCGAGCGCGTGGCCAGCACCAGGCCCAGGCCTGCCAGCACCACGAAGGTGGCCGAGGCCTTGCCCTCCAGAAAATGGAAGAACGACAGCAGCCAGCCCGGCTCCTGCAGCGCGGGATGCATGGCCTGCTTGAAGTTGACGAACACCATGCCTGCCAGCGCCAGGTAGCGCGCCAGGTCCAGCCCCGCCAGGCGGGCGCCCCTGCCGGTGGCGTGCCTCATGTCGCGTCCCCCCATGCCTCGCCTCCAAGAAGGCAGGCCAGCAAGGCGGGATGCAGCACATCGACCCCTTCATCCGCCCCCGCGTCTTCTTGCGGCGTCACCGCCAGCGCAAAGCGCAGCGCATCGCTTTCCACGGCATCCAGCAGCAGTTGCGCGGCCAGGCGCACGGGCACGGCGGGCCGCAAGAGGCCCTGCTGCGCCCCGCGCTCCATGAAGCCTGCCAGGCCGTCGAGCATGCGCCTGCGGTTGGCCTCGAAGGCCGGCGCCAGCCCGGGCGAACGCGCGATCTCGGACAGGCATTCGGCGCTGAGCACGGCCCATTCCCGGTGGCGGCACAGCGCCTGGTAGGCGGCCAGGAATTGCGCTACCACAGGCAGCGAAGGGGCTGCGGCCCGCTCCAGCGCCTGCAGCAAGGGCAGCAGCTCGGTCTGCTCCTGCGTGGCGACCTCGGCAATCAAGGCCTGCTTGCTGTCGAAGTGGTTGTACAGATTGCCCAGGCTCACCGAGGCAGCCTGCGCGATGTCGCGCATGCTGGTGCAGTGAAAGCCGCGCTCCACGAAGCACTGCAGGGCGGCCTCCACGATGACAGCCCGGCGCTCGCTGATGTCTTCTTTCTTTTTCATGCCCCGAATGATGAACGAACGTTCATTCATAGTCAACACCGGGGCATGAAATCACAGCGGCGGCAGGGGGCCCACGCCCGAAGGAACGGCCTCCTCGTTGGGCCTGCAAGGCTGGCGCAGCATGCGCCGGCAGTCCGGCAGCTGCCGCTCATGGGCATAGGCGATGTGGCCCAGCACGATCTTCGACGGCCGGCTGCGGTCCAGCCAGACGGTGTTGGTGGAAGGCGTGGACAGATGGTCGAAGGCCCAGTACCCGGTCTGCGAAGGCGTGTCCAGGGTCACGCGCAGGCTGGAGCCCGCGCGGAACACATGGGCGAATTTCTGGATTTCCACGCGCATCGGCGTGGGCTCGCCGGGGCGCAGCGGGCGCACGGCGGCCTCGGTGAAATCACCCCAGGGCCGCAAGGCGGTGGAGCGCTGGCCGTCCAGCGCACGCATGGAAGCACGCAGCCAGCCGCGCTGCACGAACATCTCCTGGCCGTCGGGACGCACCTCCGAGACGGTGACCTGCACATCGGTGTCGCCGGCCGTGGCGCTGAGCCACAGGTCCAGCGAGGCCTCGCCATAAAAGCTCAGCGCGCGCGGCAGCGGGGCCGTGGTGAAGCGCAGCAGGCCCTGCCCGGCGGGACTGGCCGTCCATTGGCCCGCGCCGGACTCGGTATCCGCGTCGGGATGGTTGGCCTCGGCGCCCGGCAACGGGTAGCGGTAGCTGGCCGACTGGCGCTCGGCCTGCGGCGGCGCATCGCCCAGGCCGCCGCCCGGCTGCAGCCACAGCGTCATGGGCGTGACGCGCACGGGCAGCCGGTCAAAGCTGGCCACGGCCGAGGGGCGCAGCTGCCCATAGTCGCCCCCACCGTTCATCCACTGCATTTCCTGCGCCAGCAGCACGCGGGGCGTGTGCTCGAAGCCATTGCTCTCGCCCTTGAGAAAGCGCGCATAAAAGCGCTTCATGGTCTCGCGCAGAAAGGGGGCGTTGTCGGTGTGGTGGTCGCCGTTGGAGCTGATCAGCCACATCTTGTCCGGGGCGATGCTGTCCTCGTAGTAGCCCATACGGGTGCCCACCTGCTCGTCCTGCCAGGACTGGGTGCCCAGCGTGGGGATGTCGATGCGGTGCGTGGAGTTCATGGCGCTCTTGAGCGCGTAGCGGGCGCCGAAGAAGCGGTCCTCGTCCAGCCAGCGCGCCATGTCCAGGTCAGGGCGCTGGATCTTGCGGATGTTGTCCTCCACGACCTGGGCGCATCCGGTATCGCCATCCAGCGCCCTGGCATCGTCGGCGGCCTTGCGCCATATCGCGGGGAACTGCCGCCACCAGTTGGCGGGAAAGCCGATGTTCTGGATGCCGCCCGGATAGGCCACGTCGCGGTAGGGATCGGCCACGTTCTTGCCCGGCGCGATCGCCTTGAGGCTGGGCGGACGCTGGGCCGCCACCCACAGCTGGTCGTAGCCCGAGTACGAATAGCCCACCATACCCACCTTGCCCGTGGACCACGCCTGGCGCGCCGCCCACTCCACCGCATGCGCCCCGGCCGCGCCCACGGAGGCGTCGGCCCACTGGTTCTCGCCCGTGGAGCAGCCTGTGCCGGGCACGTTCAGGCCCATCACGGCATAGCCTTCCTGGGTCCATTCCTGGGTGGTCTGGTCCGTGACCGAGCCCGATCCGTAGCCGTCGTACTCCATCAGCACGGGAAAAGGCCCCGGCCCCTTGGGGAAGACCACCGAATAGCGCATCTTGTTGCCGTCAGGCAGCTGGATGTAGCCCCAGATGCGCGGCCCGGGGTTGGTGCTGCCCGAAGAGCCCCCGCCGCAGGCCGCGAGGCCCAGGGCAAGGGTGGCGATGCCGGCCGCGCCGAGCCACGCGCGGGAATGGCGAAAAGTCATCATGGATGGTCCTCCTGGTTGCTGATGCAGTCATGCCCGCAAGGGGGCAGGCCGCAATGTAGGACCGTCCGGGCGCATGGCGCACGCGTAAGCTGAAGGGGGGCTAAAGGGGGGATGAAGGGGCGCTGAAGCGCGCCTGAAGACAGGCTGAAGGCGAACGCGGCCAGTCGCCACGGCCCTCGGCCCCGGGGGCGGCATGAACTGGCACGACATGGTGATGGCGCTTGGAGCGACGGAACTATCCATCGCCCCCGCAGTCGAACGACCTTCGCTGGAGACCTCAACGCATAACAGCCCGGCCCACACTCCATCGTTGCCGATGGAGCCACTGCCTGAACAGGCAAAGGTGAAACTGTCATGCAATGTCCCGCCTGCCGAGATGCCACGCTCATCATCTCCGAGCGCCAGAACATAGAGATCGACTACTGCCCCCAATGCCGCGGAGTCTGGCTGGACCGCGGAGAGCTGGACAAGCTCATCGAGCGCTCCGCCGCCCAGGCACCCACAGCGCCAGCAGCCTATGAACGCCCGCAGGAACGGCGCGCGGGCCCTGACGGATCCCATGACCGGCGCGAGCACTCCAGCCACGATGGCTACCGCCGCAAGAAGCGCGAAGGCTTTCTCTCCGATCTTTTCGACTTCTAGCACCAAGGCAAGTCCGCTGCGCCGGCATCGGGACATGGCAGCCGCGCCCCACTATGATTCGGCTTTCAGTTCCTTGTCCACATGCCCCGCGCCCGCACACCCAAGCCCGCTCCTGCCGAAGAGAACACGGCCCCGTCCAGCACTGCAGCGCCGGGGACGTCCATCGACGCCTCCTTCCTGCACACCCTCGTGGGCTACAACGCCCGGCGTGCCTCGCTGTCCATCATCGAAGTGTTCGTGGAGCGCATGGCCACCCACGATCTCAAGATGGTGGAGTTCTCCGTGCTCTCCCTGGTGTCCCACAACCCCGGCATCACCTCGCGCCAGTTGTGCGCGGCGCTGGATGTGATGCCGCCCAACCTGGTGGGCCTGATCGCAGCGCTGGAGCGCCGCAAGCTGATCGAGCGGCGCACCCACCCCACCGACCGCCGCGCCGTGGGCGTGCACCTGACGCCGGCTGGCGCCGAACTCACGGCCCGGGCGGAAAGAACGGCGGCGGAATTGGAACTGGATGCCACCTACCGCCTGACCGACGCCGAGCGCAGGACGCTGATCCAGCTGCTGCAGAAGATCTACAACTGAGCGCGCTCAGTCCGCCTTCTCCGCTGCCGGCTGCTCCAGCCCCAGCAGCCGCACCGCGTTGCCCTTGAGGATGCCGGGCATCACCTCGGGCTTGAAGCCGGCTTCCTGGAAATCCTTCATCCAGCGTTCGGGCGTGATCAGCGGATAGTCGCTGCCGAAGAGAACGCGGTCCTTGAGCAGGGTGTTGGCGTACTGCACCAGCTGCCGGGGAAAGTACTTGGGGCTCCAGCCCGACAGATCGATCCAGACATTGGGCTTGTGCAGGGCCACGGACAGGGCCTCGTCCTGCCAGGGAAAGCTGGGGTGGGCCATCACGATCTGCATGTCGGGAAAGTCGATGGCCACGTCGTCCAGGTGCATGGGGTTGCTGTAGGCCAGGCGCAGGCCGCCGCCGCAGCGCATGCCGCTGCCAATGCCGCTGTGGCCCGTGTGGAAGATGGCCGGCAGTTGGTACTCGGCCACCACCTCGTAGATCGGCCAGGCCATGCGGTCGTAGGGATGGAAGCCCTGCACCGTGGGGTGGAACTTGAAGCCCCTGACGCCCTCTTCCTCGATCAGCCGCCGCGCCTCGCGCGCACCCATGCGGCCCTTGTGCGGATCGATGCTGGCGAAGGCCACCATCATGTCGCTGTTGGCCCGCGCAGCCTCGGCGATCTCCTCGTTGGGAATGCGGCGCCGGCCCAGCTGCGATTCGCTGTCCACCGTGAACATCACCAGGCCCAGGTTGCGCTCGCGGTAGTAGGCCACGGTCTCGGCGATGGTCGGGCGCCGGCCGTTGCCGAAGTACTTGTCGGCGGCGCGGTCGTACTCCTCGCCGTAGTTGTCGAACGGGTTCCAGCAGCTCACCTCGGCATGCGTGTGGATGTCGATGGCAATGAGTTTTTCGTGGTCCATGTCTGTCTCCTGTGCGGCCTGCTGCCTGCCCCGGCATCAAGGGGAAGTCCCAATAAGAAATTCGCAAAGGCCGCTTGAATTGGTTATTAAATATAACCAAAATCGCGGCCATCAGAAAGCGATGCGGATGCGGGCAACGGCTGCCACGCAACGGTTTCGCGCTGAGGCTTCACACCACCTTCCGAGGAGACAGACATGGACAGAAAGATCCACAAGACCCGTTCCCGCGCCTTGCCGGCCACGCTGGCCGCCGCCCTTCCCGCGCTGCTGCTGTCGGCCTGCGGCGGCTCGAGCGACGGCATCGCGCAGCTGGCCGAGGCCCGCCCCGCCACGCTGCTGTCGTGCACGGACCTGGCCGCGAAAATATCCTTCCCCAACACCCGCATCACCGCCGCCGAGACCGTGGCAGCCGGCACGCTGACGGTGGCAGGCAAGCCCATTGCCGAGCACTGCCGAGTGACCGGCCGCATGCACGAGCGCGTCAGCACCGTCGATGGTCAGAACTACGCCGTGGGCTTCGAGATGCGCCTGCCGCGCGACTGGAACGGGCGCTTTTTCTACCAGGCCAACGGCGGGTTGGACGGCGTCGTGAGCACGGCCGTGGGAGCCTTGGGCGGCGGGCCGCTGGGCAATGCGCTGCAGATGGGCTTTGCCGTGCTCAGCTCCGACGCCGGGCATGCAGGCAGCATGGGCCCCTTGTTCGGCCTGGACCCGCAGGCGCGGCTGGACTACGGCTACCAGGCCGTGGGCAAGCTCACGCCCATGGCGCGCAGCGCGCTGCAGACGGCCTATGGCAAGGGGCCTGACCGCTCCTACCTGGGCGGCTGCTCCAACGGCGGGCGCCACGCCATGGTGGCGGCCTCGCGCTATGCCGACCAGTACGACGGCATCATTGCCGGCAACCCCGGCACGCGCCTGCCGCTGGCGGCCATTGCCAACATTGCCGGCGCCCAGGGCTATGCGAAGCTGGCCACCACGCCCGCCGACCTGGGCACGGGCTTCACCCAGGCCGAGCGCCGCCTGGTCAGCCAGGCCGTGCTGGCCCGGTGCGATGCGCTGGACGGCGCCACCGACGGCATGGTGCAGGCCGGCGCAGCCTGCCAGGCGAGCTTCGACCTGGCGCGCGACGTGCCCACCTGCGGCGGCGCGCGCGACGGCAGCTGCCTCAGCGCCGAGCAAAAGAGCACCATTGCCGGCCTGTTCAAGGGCGCCACCACCAGCGGCGGCAGCCGCATCTACAGCAGCTTCCCGTATGACGCAGGGCTGGATACGGCCGGCTGGGCCGGCTGGAAATTCTCCAACTCGCTGAACCTGGACACCGGCGCCGTGGGCCTGGTCTGGCAGGCGCCACCCGAGAACCCGGCCAGCTTCAACGGCCCGCAGTTCGCGCTGACAGGCAGCGTGGACAGCATGCTGGCCAAGGTCCAGGCCACGACGGCGCTGTACACCGAAAGCGCGCTGTCCTTCATGCTCCCGCCCGACTACGGCAAGCTGCCCGTGCTGCGCAACCGGGGCGCCAAGCTCATGGTCTACCACGGCACGGCCGATCCCATCTTCTCCAGCGACGACACCGTGCAGTGGTACGACACGCTGCGCCGCAACCATGGCGACGCG
>NZ_JFYT01000062.1:0-86405 GCF_000632165.1 Delftia sp. RIT313
TCGTTGAACTTCGACAAACGCTTGCTGCCTTTGCCATCCAGCTCGCGCACATGCAGGTGCAGCACGGTGGCGCCGGCGTTGTAGCAGTCCACGGCCTTCTGGATCTGCTCGTCCATGGTCACGGCGATCTCGCCGGGAAAGTCCGAGGGCAGCCACGAGGGCGCATAGGGCGCGGCCGTGATGATCAGGGGCTGCTGGTTTTCGGGGAACAGGTGGCCGTCGAGAAAGTTCATGGCATGTCTCCTTGTGTCGTGATCGTGGTTCAGAAGGTCGGCGTGCCGACGATGCCCGCGCGCTCCATCTTCCGGTGGCTGGGCGGGTAGTCCATGGCCGCGTAGTGCTGGGTGGCGCGGTTGTCCCAGATCGCCACGCTGCCCGCCCGCCAGCGCCAGCGCACCTGGTACTCGGGAATGGCAGCCTGGCCGATCAGGTACTGCAGCAGGCCGGAGGCGCCCTGCGTGAAGTCCTGGCCCACGCGCACATTGGCGGGCGTATGGAAATTGGTGAAATGCGTGGTGAAGCCGTTCACGAACAGCACCTTCTCGCCGGTCTCGGGATGGGTGCGGACCACGGGATGCTCGGCATCGGGGTACTGGGCCTTGAGCGCCAGCCGCCTTTCGATGGGCATGGCCGCACCGAACGTGCATTCGATGCTGTGGCGCGCGCGCAGCGGCGCGATCAGCGCCTTGACGGCATCCGGCAGGCGTTCGTAGGCCAGCGCCATGTTGGCCCACAGGGTGTCGCCGCCCACGGGCGGGCATTCCACGCAGTGCAGCACGCAGCCCATGGGCGGCGCCTCGCGCCAGGTGGCGTCGCAGTGCCAGGAATTCTCGTAGCGGTCGTTGGGCTGCTCGGGCGTCCTGTAGATGCGTACCAGGCCCGGATGCTCGGGGTCGCTGCCGGCCACCGGATGGTCCTCCAGCTCGCCAAAGCGCCGCGCAAAGGCCACGTGCTCGGCGCGCGCCAGGCCCTGGTCACGCAGGAACAGCACCTTGTGGCGCAGCAGCGCCGCCCGGATCTCCGAGAAAAGCGCGTCGTCGCGCACCGCGTCGGCCAGCCGCACGCCGAGCAATTCGGCGCCGATGGCGCATGTCATGGGCTCTATGCGCATGCCTGTCTCCTGTCATTGTTGTGAAGGCCCGTGGCGGCACGGTCCGCCCGGCGTGGGGCCGGTCTCTGCAATGTAGGAAAACCCGGTTCCGCGGACTATGCAAGCCATGCCATCCTCTTTGCATTTCGTGCCACCAGGCCACGGACTGACAGGAGGGCAAGCATGGTCACCATGGTGCGCGCGGCGGCCTTGACCCATTTTTCGGACGTCATGCGCGAACTGGGCGGCGACCCCGACAAGGCACTGCGCCAGGCCGGCCTGCGGCCCGCGCTGCTGCGCGAGCAGGACCAGCTGATCGACGTGGCCATCGTCGCGCGCCTGCTGGAAAACGCGGCCCAGTCCACGGGCTGCGAGTCCCTGGGCCTGCGCATGGCCCGGCACCGCCAGCTGTCGAGCTTCGGCGCTGTGAGCCTGCTGCTGTTGCACCAGCCCACGCTGCGCCATGCGCTGGACACGCTGGTCGCGCACATGCACTTGGTCAACGAATCGCTGCTGATCCACCTGGAGGATGCAGGGGACATCGTCATCCTGCGCGAGGACTTCGTCCTGCACGGCGCCATGCGCCAGTCCGTGGAACTGGCCATGGGCGTGCTGTGGCGCATGTGCGAGGCATTGCTGCGCGAGCGCTGGCGGCCGCAGGGCGTCAGCTTCAGCCACGCGCCACCGGCCGACCTGTCCGAGCACCGCCGCATGTTCCGCTGCCGCATCACGTTCGGCGCCGAGTTCAACGGCATCGCCTGCCGCGCCGCCGACCTGGACGAGCCCAACCCGCTGGCGGACCCCGCGCTGGCGCGCTATGCGCTGCGGCTGGTGGAGGCCATGCCGGCCCACCGTGCCGCCTCCGTGGGCCATCAGGCGCGCAGGGTCATCTACCTGCTGCTGCCCTCGGGCAACGCCACCTGCGCAGGCGTGGCGCAGGGCATGGGGCGCAGCCTGCGCACGCTGCAGCGCGAACTGGACCGCGAAGGTCTGAGCTTCAGCGAGCTGCTGACCGAAGTGCGCCACGAACTGGCCCTGCGCTACCTGGACCATCCCCACTACAGCGTGGGCCAGATCGCGTCCATGCTCGGCTATGCCAGCCACAGCGCCTTCACGCGCTGGTTCGCTGCGCAATTCGGTTGCGCGCCCGAGGCCTGGCGCAGCCGCGCGCAGGGACTGCCTCGCGCCTGACGCACCGGGCGTTCCTGGCGCACTTGATCGCATTTGACGCACCACCACGGCGCACCCCGCCCCTGCACGGTGCAGCGGGCGCATTGCGGTGCACGCTGTCTGCGCACCAGACAGCGTGCACCACGGGCAGGCACCGCGCCGCGGTGCTGGCACGGCACTTGCATTGGCTGCCCTGACCCGCTGGCCCTGGCCTGCGGCCCGCAAAACACTGGATGCGCAACGCAGGACGCCAGATGAACATCGTTGTGATCGGCCACGGCATGGTGGGCCACAAATTTCTCGAGCAGCTGCATGCCCTGGGCGTGGCAGACGCGAACGTCACCGTGCTGTGCGAGGAGCCGCGCGCCGCCTACGACCGTGTTCACCTGTCGGAATTCTTCTCCGGCAAAAGCGCCGAGGACCTGAGCCTGGTGGAGCCCGGCTTCTTCGAGGCCAGCGGCTTCACGCTGCGCCTGGCGGCCAGGGCGGCAGCCGTGGAGCGGCGCGAGCGCACCGTGACCACGGCCGATGGCGAAGTCATCCCCTACGACAGGCTGGTGCTGGCCACAGGCTCGGCGCCCTTCGTGCCGCCCGTGCCGGGGCGCGACCGGCCGCACTGCTTTGTCTACCGCACCATCGAGGATCTGGAAGCCATGCAGGCATCGGCCGCGCGCTCCAGAACCGGCGTGGTGGTGGGCGGCGGCCTGCTGGGCCTGGAATGCGCCAAGGCCCTGCGCGACCTGGGCCTGGAGACCCATGTGGTCGAGTTCGCCCCGCGCCTGATGGCCGTGCAGGTGGACGACGGCGGCGGCCGCGTGCTGCGCAGCAAGATCGAGGACCTGGGCGTGCAGGTGCACACGGGCCGCAATACGCTGGAGATCACCGACGGCGCCACGGCACGCCACCGCATGGTGTTTGCCGACGGCACGCACCTGGAAACCGACATGATCGTCTTCTCCGCCGGCATCCGCCCGCGCGACGAGATCGCCCGCCAGTGCGCCCTGGCCATAGGCCCGCGCGGCGGCGTGGCCGTGGACGACCATTGCCGCACCAGCGACCGCAGCGTCTACGCCATTGGCGAATGCGCCTCCTGGCGCGAGCAGACCTTCGGCCTGGTGGCACCCGGCTACGACATGGCGCGCGTGGCGGCCCGCCACATTGCGGGCGAGGCCGAGGCCGCCTTCGGCGGGGCCGATCTCAGCACCAAGCTCAAGCTCATGGGCGTGGATGTGGCCAGCATCGGTGACGCCCAGGGCAAGACGCCGCGCAGCCGCAACTACCAGTTCATCGACGAGCGCAAGCAGGTCTACAAGAAGATCGTGGTCAGCGAGGACGGCCGCCAGCTGCTGGGCGCCGTGCTGGTGGGCAATGCCGATGAGTACGGCACGCTGCTGCAGATGACGCTCAACAGCATCGCCCTGCCCGAGGAGCCGGAGTTCCTCATCCTGCCTTCCAGCGACGGCAAGGCCAAGCCCGGCCTGGGCGTGGACGCCCTGCCCGACACGGCGCAAATCTGCTCGTGCAACAACGTCACCAAGGCGCAGATCTGCGCGGCCGTGGGCGAAGGCGCCTGCACCATGGCCGAGCTCAAGTCCTGCACCCAGGCCGGCGCCACCTGCGGCGGCTGCGTGCCCTTGGCCACCCAGGTCATGAAGGCCGAGATGGCCAGGCGCGGCATGGCCGTCAACAACCATGTCTGCGAGCATTTCCCGCACTCGCGCCAGGAGCTGTACCACCTGGTGCGCGTGGGCGGCATCAAGACCTTCGACGAGCTGCTGCACCGACACGGCAAGGGCCTGGGCTGCGATGTCTGCAAGCCGCTGGCGGCCAGCATCCTGGCCTCGTGCTGGAACGAGTTCGTGCTGCAGCCGCAGCTGGCCAGCCTGCAGGACAGCAACGACTACTACCTGGGCAACATCCAGAAGGACGGCAGCTACTCCGTGGTGCCGCGCATGCCCGGCGGCGAGGTCACGCCGGACGGCCTGATCGCCGTCGGCCAGGTGGCCAAGAAATACGGCCTGTACACCAAGCTCACGGGCGGCGCCCGCGTGGACCTGTTCGGCGCCCGCGTGGAGCAGCTGCCGCTGATCTGGGAGGAGCTGATCGCGGCCGGCTTCGAGTCCGGCCATGCCTACGGCAAGTCGCTGCGCACCGTCAAAAGCTGCGTGGGCTCCACCTGGTGCCGCTACGGCGTGGACGACAGCGTGGGCCTGGCCGTGCAGCTGGAAAACCGCTACAAGGGCCTGCGCGCGCCGCACAAGATCAAGTTCGGCGTCTCGGGCTGCACGCGCGAATGCGCCGAGGCCCAGGGCAAGGACGTGGGCGTGATCGCCACCGACAAGGGTTGGAACCTCTACGTCTGCGGCAACGGCGGCATGAAGCCGCGCCATGCCGAGCTGATCGCCTCCGACCTGTCCAAGGACAGGCTGCTGCAGCTCATCGACCGCTTCCTGATGTTCTACGTGCGCACGGCCGACCGGCTGCAGCGCACCAGCACCTGGCGCGAAAACCTGGAAGGCGGCCTGGACTACCTCAAGAACGTGGTGGTCAACGACAGCCTGGGCCTGGGCGCCGAACTGGAGGCCCAGATGCAGCATGTGGTGGACACCTACCAGTGCGAGTGGAAGACCGCCGTCACCACGCCCGAAGTGCGCCAGCGCTTTCGCAGCTTCATCAACAGCGACCAGCCCGACGAGCACATCGTCTTCGTGCAGGAGCGCGGCCAGATCCGCCCGGCGCGCAGCGAAGAGCGCAGCGAGGCCCTGGTCTGATCCAGGCCCGCACCCACACCACCGACAAGGCACCGCCATGACACACCCCGCCCAAGAACAGTGGATGCCCGTCTGCGCCACCCGCGACATCGTCCCCGACACGGGGGTCTGCGCCCTGGTCGAAGGCCGGCATGTGGCGGTCTTTCGCCTTGGCGAAGACCGCTTCTACGCCATAGACAACGTGGACCCGCGCTGCGGCGCCAGCGTGCTCGCGCGCGGCCTGGTCGGCAGCCTGGGCGAGCGCGTCGTCGTCGCCTCGCCCATCTACAAGCACCACTTCGACCTGGCCACCGGCGAATGCCTGGAAGCGCCCGAGCACTCTGTGCGCGCCCATGCGGTGCGCAATGAGAATGGGCAGTTGCTGGTCGCGCTGCACTGAGGTCTCGGTCAGATCAGCATGGGGAGGGGTTCCCCACGTCCCGTGATGGCGCGGTAGAGCCATCTGCCTTGCATTCCACCTTTGCCGGTCGGGCATCATTGCCGCCTCGACAAATGCATGAGGGTGGATATGAACGCAGGGAATCCGGACGCCGCAGCCCACAACGCGGGCGACGAACACAGCTACGCAGATTTTCTCCACGGCCTGCAGGCCCGATTCGAGGCCAGACTCAAGGAGGGCGGCGACCAGGTCTTCGACACCACGGCCACCGGCCTGTTCGACGACTATCTGGCCGCCCTGCCTGCCGAACTGCGCCAGCGCCATACCTGCAGCTGCTGCCAGAATTTCGTGCGCCGCTTTGGCGGCCTGGTCACCCTTGCGGCCGACGGCCGCCAGACGCCGCTGCTGTGGGGCGATGATGCGCCCGGCATCCACCGTGCCGGTGTGGCGGCCATGGCCGCCGCCGTGCGCCGCGCCACCGTGCGTGGCGTCTTCCTCGCCACCCCTGCCGTGTGGGGCCGGCCCCAGGCGGGCGGGCATCCGCACATGCACGTCACGGTGCCGCAGGCGCTGCAATTCAAGCGCACGCTGCTGACCGCAGGCCAGAAGATGGCGGAAAGGCGCGAAGACTTCAGCACCATGGAGCGCGCCCTTGGCGACTTCCACAGCGACCATGTGGCCACCGCCTTGCAGCTGCTGCGCTCCGACCAGCTCTACAGCGCCGAACGGGTGCTGGGCCAGGCCGAGTTCCTGCACCAGTTGCACACGGACCGCGCCCAGGCCAGGAGCCCGCAGGCAGCCGACAACATTCTTTGGCGCGCCATTGCCTCGGCGCCGGCCGGCTTCTGCCATCCGCGCAGTTCCATGATCGGCACGCTGCTGGAGGACATCGCGGCGGGCAAGAGCTACGCCGACGTCTCGCGCGCGTTCGCCGCAAAAATGCACCCGCTGCGCTACCAGCGCCCGCAGGCGGCACCCACCGCCGGCGGCATTGCGCAGGCAGAGAAAGTGTTCGAGCAGCTGGGCCTGGCACCTGCCCTGCCGCGCCGGATGGCCCGATTCGAGGAAGTGCCCAAGACCTGGACGCCGCGCAGACGCGAGCCCGCCCCACGCACGGGCAACGGTCTTTTTGCGCATGTTCTGCCCAAAGGCGCCGCACAGCCCAAGTCAGGCATGGCCACGCCCGCCATCACCATGACGCTGCAGAAATTCGTGCGCACCATCATCCCCACGGCCGAGCAGATCGAGGTACAGATCCGCGCCACGGCCAACCCCTTCATCGGCATCACCACGGCGGTGAACGAAGACGCGCCGCGCCTGTTCCAGTGGGACCATCCGTTCTCCTGGTATGTGTGGAGCGGCGGCTCCCCCGCGGCCCAGTTCGGCCTGAGTGAAGGCTGGGTCAGCGTGGCGGGCATCACCCGGCTGCCGGCCCGCTGGGACGATGACGGCGAACGCTTCAAGCACCAGGGCGACGGCATCATCTTGCTGCTGGACGGCGCGCGCGAAACCCGCAACGTGGGTGCCGCGCTGTTCCCCAGCCTGCTGCGCGCCGAGCTGCACGGCGTGCGCGCCACGGTGGAGGCGCACTCCAACGCAGTCACCATGGCCGGCCTGGCCGAAGGCTCTGCCGTGGGCATTGACCTGCGCGACCAGGGCAATGCCTATCCCGCATCGCTGCGAGTCGTCTCGAATGGATGGACCCAGGCCTACACGATCGATCGCTGGAACTGAGCGCGGCGATCTGCCCTCCCTCTCGGCAGACGCCTGCCTATGATGGCGCTCTGCCGATCCTCCGATATGCCCCTGGAGCCCTCACCATCCATGAACTACCGCATTGAAGACCACGTCCCCGCCGTCCAGGACTACATCCAGATCCGGCTGGCTGCCGGCCTGAGCCGCAAGTCGCCCGAGGCGGCCGCCATCGGCCTGAAAAACGGCCTGTTCAGCGTGGTCGTCTATGCCGATGCAACACCGGTTGGCATAGGCCGCGTGATCGGAGACGGTGGGTGCTTCTTCGAAATCGTGGACATCGCTGTCATCCCCGAGCACCAGAAAAAGGGCCTGGGCCACCTCATCATGCAGCGCCTGATGCAGTACATCCACGGCAATGCCCTGCCCACGGCCTATGTCAGCCTCATGGCCGACCACGGCACGCCGGAGTTCTATCGCCGCTATGGGTTCGAACCCTCCCTGCTGCCCAAAAAGGCGGGCATGTCCTTGCGCATTGTTTGACTACAGAGGCCCGATCTAGACAGAGATGAACAACAAACTGAGAGCAGCGACAGTGATCGCCGCAGCGTTTTTGGCCGTGGCCTTCCTTGTGCCTGCGCCGAAAAGTGTGCCGCTCACCGAGCGCTATCCCGGTCCGTGGAAAACTGATTTCAGCCGAGACATCGCCATCGCGCTGGGCAAGAACCAAGCTATCGGCTGCGTGCAATTCCAATACCGGGAGAGCCGCCTGGACCCAGGCGAGTACCTTGTGTACTGCAATGATCGGGGCATGTGGAGGTCCTACCTGGTCTGGATCCCGTCGCAGAAGATCACCGGGCCGCACATGATTGATGCATCGATTCCGCCGTGATCGAAGAATCCGCACTGCCATGCAAGATGGCGCTGCATTGAGTTCAGCCACGTCCCCTGCCGGCGGCGCGGCACCATGAAATCCGCCCGACAGGGCGCCTGCCCGTGCCCGCCCTGCGGGCTCAGGCGTAGAAGGACAGCAACGCCAGGCACACGATGACCACGATGGCCGCCGTGATGAGCATCACCCTGAAGCCGCCGTCGCTGCTGCGCAGCAACCGCAACTCCAGCAGGGCCGCACCCACCCGGGTCATCCAGAAACAAAGCAGTTCCACCATGGGCGCAGCATAAGCGGCCCGGCAGATCAGGTGCGGGGCGTGGAAAATGCCGGCGAGCGCCTTGGCATCGCAGGCCATCGAGATGTCGTGAAGCCCGTTACCCACAGGGAGGTTTATGGAACAGATTCGGGAACAGTCAGCTGGCAGCAGGCCAGCCACAAAGAGGAAAAGAATCCTCATGGTCTGCACCGGCAACATGCCCCCACATTTCCACTATCCACAGAATAATTTACTTTAAAATCAACAACTTGCGCAGATTTGACAACAGGATATTTTTCCTGTGGATAGTGGAAATATCGGGAAATAAAATCAATCACTTAGCAATCAGTTAGGGAACACGTTGCGACGATTTAAACCCGCAGCAGTGATTCGAGTCGAAACGACAAAAGCCCCTCGGCAGCCATGAAGGCGCCGAGGGGCTTTTTGCATTTGGGTTGCCGGCCGGCGCCGGCTCCTTCCGGCCGCTGCCGGCCCGATCCGTCAGCGTGCCATCTTGGGCCAGGCATCCCGCATCAGCGCGGCGTCAGCGGCGTGGCCATCAGCCGCTCGCGCGATGTCTGCACCGCGCTCTGCCATGCGTCCACCTCGCTCTGCCAGCTCTTGGAGTACGGCTGTGCAGGTTGAGGCGTACTGAGCGACGGCGGGCTGGGCAGCTCCAGCGATGCGCTCGGGGAGGCCTGCAAAGTCGCCCCGCATGCCTGCAGTAGCAGTGCGCAGCTCGCGCAGGCTGCGGTCCATATCCTGCTGCGCGGCCGCGTTGCGCTGCCCCGTTGCTTGGAAGGTTGCGAGTGCATCAGTCAGACCTTTCTGGAATCCGGCCATGTCCTTGACGGCCTGTTGCGTGCTAACCAGTGCTGCGCTGGTCTGCTGGTGCTGCAACTGCTCGATCTGCAAACCGTAGCGTTGGCCTTGTACCCACCAGGCGCCAGCCGCTCCGATGGCCAGGGCCGCACCGGCGGCGGCCAGATGGGTGTAGAGCGCGGGGATCATGAGCCGGACCTCCATTCAAGGCAAATTTCGGCGTTGCTGTCGCCGCGCAACTTCAGGCCCGGCAGCACGGTAGACACGCCACCCACCGTGCCACGGTTCCAGCGCGTGTTCTCGCGACAGGCGCCGGCCAAGTCGCCGGCATTGGCCTTGCGCAGCAGCGTGCTGCTGGCCAGGGCAGCGGCTCCCTTGTTGTGCACAAAGTCCAGAAACTGCCCCTGAACGAACGGGTCATAGCTGGCCCAGCGTGTGAACAGGCGCCGCGCCTCTTGCTCAGCCGCAAGGTAGCGCCCGCGCTCCAGGTAGTAGCAGTCAGAGGGGGTGTAGTAGCGCCCGGCAACCACGTCCGGGCCGGTGATGCCGTTGCACACCGTGAGCGGCTGCCCGCGCCCCAGCTTGTCGATATAGGGCGTGCCGATGTGCTTGCCCGAGGACTCGTAGAACTGGCCCAGCACCATGACCACCTTGACCGCGTTGCTGGTGCTCGGATCTGCCGCCACGGTCTGCACATACTGGTCGCGCAGAGCCTCGTCGCCGGCCTGCTGCGCCACGTAGGCGCCAGTGCCGCCCAGGCCAGCCAGGATGGCCAGGGCCGCAAGCCGGCTAGTCAGGAATGCTGGGATCTTGCTCATAGCGCCCCCAGGTCCGTATCCGGCTCATGCGAGTGCCGGTAGCGAGCCATGCCGTTGAGCTTTGCGCGGTCTTCCTCGCGCTGCAGCTGACGCTTGTAGTCGCGGCGCCACTTCCAGATCAGGTACATGTACTGCAGCACAACAAGGCCTATTGAGGCAACAACAAGCCACTCACTCATGGAAAGTTGCGCGAGCCGGAATCCTCCCCCAGCTGACACACTCGGAGCGGTAAAGATCGCTGCCCCCACAAGATCCTGTTTCTGCTGTGCACTGAGACTCTGGTGCACGCCAATCAGTGCCAGAAGTGCAAGAACCCATTTTTTCATTCGCCATCCTCCAGGCTGTTTTTTGCTAAAAATAAAACCCGCCGAAGCGGGTTGGTGTGGCGGTCGCCTTGGTCAGGGCGGCGCAGATTTGTAGGGGTGCCCCACCGGAAGATTGCCCTCCAGCCCGTATCGCCAGGCAGCCCAACCGGCGAGCTTGTCGCGCTCGTCCGTTGATGGCAGGCCGTTGCCGCACTGCAGGATGGCTGCACATTCCACGTCTGCGAAAACCACGGGTGGCGAACCCACGAAGGCTCCTATGCCTGCAGGGTAGTACGCCACCGTGTCCGAGCTGGTGCCAGTTGTGCCGAATGATGTGCTGGTCACATCTGTCTCGCCGTCGATGTCAATCTCCGCAGTCGCTGCAGACCAGTTGGCTTGCACATACAAGATGCGCCAGTCCGTACCCATGTCAATGGTCGAAGTGAGCAGCGCACCAGCGGCCCCATCAGATCTCTCGCTGTAAAGGTACGGCTTGTTGCCGATGATGCCGAGCGTAAGCCGGCCGCCGCCGGCCGCATTGCCAGGCGCGTTTGAGACGATGTTGCGGTTTTCCCCGCCCGCATCGATTGCCTGCTTGCGCACAACAGCGAAGATCCAGCCTGAGCTGCGAGCGCGGAACGCATTGAGCAGAGCCGTGTCTCCGCTACCAAGGTAATCGTCAACGCCGTCATGCTTCAGCGTGCGCAGCCCGTTGAGCCCGGTGGAGATGATCTGAGGCCGGCGCGAGGAATCGGCTTGCCCATATCCCCCGCTGGCCGTGCCCTTGCTTGCCCACAAGCTCGCATAGCCAGACACATTGGTAACAGCTGTGCTGTCATCCAGCCAGATCGACGGCGGAATCGCCATGCGCCCTGGATTCCAAAAAAGCGGGCCGCCCGAGGCGGTGATTCCGGGGATCACGTTGTCACTCCCATCACATCAAACGCATCGGAGGCCACGCGCTTGACCGTGACTGTGCCCTGCGGCGGCACCACGAGCGTTCCGCCGTACGGCGCATTGAGAGTGACGCCAGAGCCTGGGGTGAGGGTCAGATCTCCGGCACCGGCATTGCGCACATGCCACTCCCCGTCCGCGGGCAGGGCCTCCGTGGACTCTGGTCGGAAAGTGCACGTCTTTGCGGTCGTAGCTGTGAAGCGCAGGTAGCTGCCGACCTCCGCTGCAGTGATGTCGTGCGAAGTGCCCGACACCGTTGCAGTCGGCGCACCTGCAGCGCTGCCGCCCAGGTCATTCCAGGCCGACCCGTCCCATTGTTGCTGCGAGCCAAGCATGTTGACGACCACGCCGGACACCGGGGCGTATGCCAGCCAGGTTCCGCCCCGGAAGATCGCAAGATCACCCTCCGTAAACGTGGACCACATCGCCCCCGTGGCGCCGCTGGGGATGATGTAGATCGCGCCATCAGCAGGACTTGCCGGCTGCGCGGTTGTGGTCTTGCTGATGACGCGGCCCGCAAGGATCTCGCTGCGCAGCGAGTTGTCGTTGGCCGGGATGCTCGCCTGATTGGTGCCAGCCGCCCAGACGGCAAAGGGCAGTATTGGATCGCTCATGCTGTGATGTTCCTTGTAGTTGCCGGCCCGGGGCCGGTGATGCGGTTGAGCGCGGCCACTGTGATCGTGATCGGCAGAGTCATGGCCGACACATCGCGCGTGATCGCGGTGTCCGTCGTGTCAAATTCCAGGGTCGTCGCACCATCGCTGATAGATACCCGGAAGCCCTGGAAGTTGAGCGATGCCAACGGCGAGACATCGGAGCCAAAGCGATGCCGTGGCGCCCACGACGCTGAGAGCGTCCCAGCATCAACAGCAGCCGCAAGCGATGCCACAGGCCACTCCAATTGGGCGCGGCCCGCATAGAGCATGTCTTGCGCTTCCGCGCTCTCGACGCTGCCGCCAAAACTTGGCGCCCGGTGCGTGAGCACACTCTGCAGCCAGGCGGACTGCGCAGACACGCGGCTCACATCGTCAAGCAGCACAACCTGCGCCCCCACCGAATGCTCGCCAGAGGGCGTGTTGAGCTGGCCACGGTGCAGCGTGCTCAAGCGCCAGCGCCTGCCACTGATGTGCTCTGCATCGCGATACTGGGCCACCTCCCACGACCCATCCGCAAACTTGATCCCCAAAGCACCCCCGCGCGCGAGAAACGCCGCATCTGTGATGTCATCGAAGCTGTCGCCATCACGCACCAGGTCCACCACGACGGAATTCGTGCGGTCGGTGTACCAGGGCGATGCCGCAGGAAGGGCCTCCACAAGCTGGCCCAGCGTCGCCGGGAAATTGATGTCGAGCGCGTTTGCATAGGATGCACCGCCATCGAGGCTGCGCTGCAGCTGAGCGCCCCGCCATGCCGGCCGGTCGCCGGTCACGGCAGCGTAGTAGTAGAGCGCGTCGTCATCGTCACGCAGGGCAGGCACGTCCAGCACTGCAAGCACTGTCTCACCGACCACGCTGGAGACGGGAGGCGTCGGGTCTGGCAGCGGGACATAGCCCGTGGTCGATGCGTATGCGCTCCTGCGGTCCACATGCGTCGTGATCTGCATGATGCCGCCGGACATTTCGATGTTGTCGATCCGCAGGCGGCGAGAGGTGCCGCGCAGGTTGAGTGCAATGCAGTCCGATGGCACAAGGCGCAGCCAGCTGTCTGGCAGCGAGAACTTGACCTCTCCGTTTGCTTCTGCGCGGCTGACTTTGTGCAGGATCGCCGCTATTTCTGCCGCCCTGGCCGGCGTCAGCACGACTGGCACCTGCAGCGCAGATTCCCCCGTGACCCGAACGTCGGGCGAAGAGCTGTCGCTTGTGGCCTGTGCGGCCTCGTAGTTGACAGCTGCAGACTGGTAGGTGAGATGGTACTTGCGCGGATACTCGATCTGCGCCTGGCGCTCGCTTTCGTCGGGCTCTTCGACAAGATCGTCCAGAGTGATCGTGGCCACTGTCGGCTTGCCGCGCTTGGGGTAGCGCATCTTGCCGCCCCACTCAGCGCGGTCAAAAAAGTACGGCACGCGCAGAGTCCCGATAGCATCGGCGCCCGAGTAGCCAGCGCTTGCCAGCACCAGGCCGTCCACGCTGTCCGTCAATTCGGAAACGTCGTAGGCGGACGCAGGGATATCGCAGCGCGCGTGGATGTCGGCAACGATGTTTGACAGCAGATCTCCACCACCGATGGTGCCCTGGTCTTGGATCTTGTAGACGCGCAGACCGTACTGCACATAGATCACATCGTCGCCAAAAACAATGCGGCTCACATTGTCCTGCGGACCTGCCAACGTGGTGCTGTAGAGCAGCGCTAGAGTCGAGTGCCGGAACACGCGGAACAGAGCGACAGAAGCACTCTGAAATGTCAGCGTCGCAAACAAATCACGCGGCTCGTCCACGCCGAATGCGAAGGTATTGCTGCCCGAGGCAAGGCCTGGCGGAATCGGCTCCAGGCCTTCAAACACAAGGCCGGATGAGTACCTACTGATCTGGGTTGCATCCGTCAACTTGCGGATCTTCCCGCCGCGGCTCAGGTGGATGGACATGTCGCCGAAGACACCAGGCTCATGCACATACGCGGCAGCAACAACTGGCACATCGCGCGTGCCGTCTGCGAACGTGAATTTGCAGAGGATGTGGCCATTGTCGGAGGGGTCGATGAAATCAGGCCGCTTCGAGCAGATGTACCAATCGCTGCCGCTGATCCAGATGTTTCCGCCCTTGCGGACCGGCGCCAACTCGCCCTCTTCCCCCATCCACCCAAGCTTTTCCCCAGGCCACGGGACGTAGTAGCCGGTCAGATATCCAGATTTGAAGATGTTGAGCGCATTGCCGTTTGCGCCGTAGCAAATTGCGACTCCAGAATCAGTGGCGGCAAGCACAAACATGCGCTTGTCAAACCAGCCGTCCCCGGCATTAGTCCAGGAGTTGATCTGGGGCTTGGTGAAATCACCCTCGCGCCATGTCGTGACATCGTATGAGCCGCCTTCAATGACCTGGTCCTGAGTCCCAAATCCCATGTCCCGGTGTGTGATCGCATAGGGATAGCCACTGCCGGAAAGATTGAGGTAGGTATTGCGAGACTCCAGCGTCAGTCCAGAAACATCTGGATCTCCTGCGGGCGTCGCGCTTTGCGTCACCACGAACTCATACTGCGGCACCGACCCGCGCCGGTCCGTCACGTCATCATCGATGAACACGATGTATGCGCTGCCCCGGTGTGCAGGCACCTCACCCACGCCGCGGATTGCCTCAAGGTCCGGATCTGGCAGCTGGTCTTCGTCGCCAAGGTAAATCCGGCAGCCGGCCAGGAACTTGGCATTGTCGTCGCCAAAATTCGACCCAGGCCTGATGTCATAGACAATTTTCCCGTCCTTCTTGGCCATCAGAACGGCCGCGATGGGACCTTCGCAAATACGTACTGCATATGTGCGCAACAGGGCTTCGGTCTCAACTGACGGACCGCCCTTGCCCTGGCTCTGCTTGTTCTTGATCCTGCGCGTCTTCCCCGCATCGATCACGTTTCCGGCAACCATTGCCGTGCCATACACGATGGCGCGCGGCGCACCTTCCTGCGTTGTCTGGGCCGCGCCTTCTTCAATGCTGGGGCCGCGAACGGTCTGGGGAAACAGGTTGCCAATCAGATTGCCCGCCAGAAAGCCATAGCTCGCGCCAATGCCGGGAATCGCCGCGCCGATTGCCAAGCCGATGAAGGGTAGAGCGAGTCGCGCCATTACACAGGCCTCCGATACACACAAACGATCCGCGCGCGCCAGTCATCAGACAGCCGGTGCTCAACGACGCAGCCGTGCATGCTGTCAGCGTGGATCATGGTCAATTCGTCCGCATAGGGCGCCTGAGCGATCAGGGCGACATGGTGCGGGTCTTTGTCAAAGCGCATGACGACGACATCGCCAGGCTGTGGGCCGTCATCAACGGGATCGCCCAGAGCCGCGCGCAGCCCTTCCATCAGCCCGTTCTTGAAGGGCTCGCGGCCGTAGGCACGCACGTCTGGAAGTTCGATACCGAGGTCGCGGTATGCGATCCAGCCCAGGCCGGCGCAATCCAGGCCCGTTGCGCTGCGCCCGCGATGCCGGAATGGCACGCCCACGTACTTGCGGGCAGAGTCAACGAGCGCGTTCATATGCTGGCCCCTGGGGCGTTGATCTGGCCGGTGTCACCCACCGGGATATAGGGCTCGCCACGGTAGTGCAGCACCCAGTCGGCACCCCACCATTGCTTGCAGCCGTTATCTCCGTCTTTCCACTTCGTGCAGTCGGGCCTGATCTCGAAGGTGTCGCCAACCTCTACGGGGAACATGGATGGAAACGTGAGCGTGGCCACGCGCGCCAGGAACTCTTCGACCTCGTAGGTTCGGCCGGCGTTCGACCCCGTGATCCAGCGCAGCATGGCGGGCTTGAAGAAGCCATCGGCATAGACCAAATCGGTCTCGAAACTGATGGTGTTTTCCTCGCCCACGGACACCACCGCGCCGGCAGTCCAGAACGGCTCAGCATCGAAGCCGCAGGGGAAGCGCTGCGTCGTCACCGCGCCAGGTGTGCCCAGCGGCTGGCTGCCGAAGATGGCCCTGCAGCGCAGGGAGTCCTTTTCGACAATCGTCTGCTTGAGCCTTTTTGTCAGGCCCAACATCTCGAAGGTGAAAGACATGCCCTGGGACACACGGACTTGGCCCAGCTCACCTCGCGCAAGCTCCACGAACTGCGTGACGTCCTCAAAGTTGAGGAGGTAGCTGGTCCACCGCGCATAGTCGTAGGCGCCAGCAACAAGGTCGCGCTCTGAGACCGGCACGTCGAACTCCGGCACAAGGCTTGTGCCCTCGGCGTTGTCCACGGCCATGTCCGAGCTGCTCACGCGCGCGCTGGAGTCCAACCCAATGGCGGCGCGGTAGGTCATCAAACCTGAGCCGTTGCTGTCACCATCCAACTCGGCGATCAAGTCTCGGTCCAGCGTTGTCAAGCCGAATGGCGCATAGCCTGGCGCCACAGGCTCGATGCGTACACAAAGGCATACGGTAGTGGCGTCTTGGTCCAGATGCTGCTGAAGGGCAATGGGTATCACTCTGGGCATCAGGTCCCCTCCGGCTCAGGCGGCGGCACTTCCAACAGCGTGATGCTGCCGTTGATGTAGCGCCGGTCTCCGCCGTCGCTGTTGTCGATCGAGAAAGGCAGGTAGTCCTGGTCGAAGCGCACCCATATATCGAACTCACCGGACCAGCGCAGCACTGCGCCATCGGCCGGCGCAGATGCGAATGTCACGATGCCGCGCAGCAGGTCAATGGTCGGCGAGGATGCCGCGCCATCGACCGTCACGGATGCACCGCCAAGAATGGCAAAGCACTCGCGGTCGTAGCTGATGCCGTCAATGGTGGAGACCTTGCCCAGTTGGAACACCGTGGCCACGCCATCCCCGAAGCCGAACACGTCATTGGCCGCCGTGTAGTCCAACTCGTCGCGGAAGCGGAAGCAGTTCAGCCGGCCCTTGCAGACCATGTGCATCTGCTTCACGTTCCGATACGCGTCGCGCGAGATGTTGTTGAACGGCGCCTCGTACTTGTGGCGGGCTTGCGCCCAATCAGCATTTCGCCGCTCACGCCCGCTGGCTAAGTCAACGATCCGAGTGTTGAACTCAGGGCCGCCCTGCCAGCCAAAGCCAGGGCATGGCTGAAGGTATGCGTCAAGGTATGCCATCAGCTCAGCCTCGCTACTGCAGTGTTTGTGCGGCGCCTGGTCTCATTCGCGATCTGATCCGGCGTGCGACGGTCAATCCGACCTTGGTGGTTGAAGTTGATGACTTGGTTGAAGCCGCCGCCCATGCCGCCCCGAATCGGGTCCACGCGACCGCCACCAGACGACATCAGGAAGGTGCGCCCACCCTGGGTGAAAAGCTCGTTTTCGTTCTCGTTCACTTCGTAGAACTTGCCGGCCTGGACGGGGCCGCCGTTGGCGCGGAAGCCTCCAAAGAGTCCGCCGAGGAAATCGAAGAAGCCACCCCCTGATGGCTTGCCGCCACCACCCCCGCCGAACAGACTGGAGAACAATCCGCCTATTCCTCCAGACCCGCTTGAGCCTCCAAACAAAGATTCCATCAAGTCCTTCCCAAGCTGTTTAGAGATCAATGAAGTCATCTCTCGGAATATAGAATTCCCGAAATCTTCAAATGCTTCCTTTGCACTTTTTGATCCAGTTATCAGGTCATTGAAAAGATCCCCTGCGGCATCGTTAACCACTGTATTTATACGAGACGCAACAGGATCTATTACAGAATTTAGCTGCTCAAGTTGGAATTGAAGCCTCTCGAAAGATTGTCTCTGCTCATCGTTGAGACCTGACAGCTGCTGAATTTGAAGGTACTTATTTATCTCTTCCTGAAGAAGTGCGATTTTTGCCCTTCTTGCCTCCCCAGTCTTCTGCAGTGCTTCAAGCTCTCCTATAGCACCATTCTCTCTATCTAGAGCTATTCTTTGCTCCATCAAAGAAAGGTCAGCAGTGATGACAGAGAAATCTTTCGTCAGCTTATTTAGGTTTGCCTGAGCAATAGTGCTTTCTCTCAGCGCATCAAGCGCCTTTATTCCTTCTTGGCTATTGTTGTTAGTGAAAAGATCCCTCATCTTTTCATTCGCCATGTCGAAGTTGATCGCGGCAGCCTCGGCGGTCTGGCCGCGCAACTCCAGCAGCTGGGCGTTCACCTTCTTCAGGGAATCTTCCAGGTCTTTATTAGACTGCTCCTGCTTGATGTCAAGCTCGATCTGGGCAAGGCCAGAGTCCTGCAGCAGCTTCCTGCGCTTGTCCAAAAGATCGTTGATCTTCCCTTCGGCTTCGGCGCGGTCAGTCTTCTTGGATGCGTTGGCTTGGTAGTCCCGCAAAGCCTTGATCTGTGCGTCATAGGCCTTGACCTGGGCCTCCGTGGACTCGTCAATGATCGCGCGCTGGGCGTCGTAGTAGTCCTTGATAGAAATGAGACCCTGGCTGTTGTAGAGGTCCAGCATGCGGTTGCGATCCGCCATCAGTCCGGTCTGGGCCGTGATGATTCTCTGGAACTCCTTGAGCTCGTTTTCAAGAAGCTTCTTGGTGTCGTCATCGCTGCCTGTTTTCTTTACAGCGACTCTTCCAGGCTTCGGTAAAGTTCCGGTTTGCGCGGGGGTTGATGGCGCGTTGAGCTCCATCTGGATGATCCCGGCGCGCGTCTTTTGCAACTCAATAAGCTGCTTCCTTGCAGAATCTGCTCGCTGCTGCAGGTCATCTATGCCGTCGTAACCTGAACCTGCCGAAAATTTTCTCGGCCGCGCTATTTCCTTATCAAGCGCGATGATCTCCTGCTTCAGGCCGGATATCTGACCATCGAGTTGCTCTATAGGGTTGTCAGGTCCGTTTATCGCACGACCTATCGCCTCGCCTGCAAATTTCCCAAAGTTTATGAAGGCAGTAGTACCCTCTGCCAGCAGGCGAATGATGTTCGCCAGCCCGGTGAGAAACGTTGCAAAAGCCTGCTTTGTCTCACTGGAGCCAAGAACGTCCGTCAGATCGTTGATGGCCTTGGTAGTGCCTTCCAGGCTGCCATCGTCGCCTGTCATGAGCGAGTTGAGTTGGTTTTGCAGGCCGGCGATGGCGCCGCCGAAGGTGTTACGCGCGGCCTCCGCAGCACCCCCATAGGAGGACTTCAGCGAGTCAAGAATGATCTTCTGGGCCTCTGCCGTGCGGCCAGTGTCCTGCAGGCTGGCTACCAGCTTTTTCTGGTCTTCGGTGAAGCGGAAGCCTTGCTTGGAGAGCGCGGTCAAACCCTCGGCAGGAACGTCCAGTGCCTTGCCAACAGTCTCGGCCGCTTGCTCCACTGTCATGCCCAGGCGAGTAGCCATATCAATGGCCGCTTGCAGCGCCTCGGGGAACTCTTCGCCGACGACATTGGTGTAGCTCAACAGGCGCGTCTGGGCACGATTGATGTCGCCTTCGCTGAAGATGCTCTTGCCAGCGATGGCAGAGGCCATTTCGTTCAGCTGCTGGGCCGAGTACCCCGCCGCCTGGCCGGTGGACTTTATGACGGCCGCCAGCTGCGCCTGCTCATTCTGAGCGTTGCGCGACTCATCGATGAACTTCGCGAAGATGCTGCCAATGCCGATGGCAGCAATGGCGCCGCCGATGGCCTTGCCGACAGCATCCCATTCCTTTTGGATCTGCTTCGCCTTTGCGGCGATGGCTTTTGCCTTCTTGTCGGCCTCGCGCTCGGCTTGCGTCAGGCCGGCCGTGAAGCCGCCGATCTTCGCAATCAGGTCGAGCGTAAGTGTGCCCAGGCTGCGTGATGCCATAGTGCGTTACCCATGAAAAAGCCACCCGGAGGTGGCTGGTCAACTTGCCTTGGGCCTGGCCCGCTTGCTGTGCTTGTTCTCGCGCACCTCATAGGGCACGCCGAGCTTTTTGGCGATTGCCTCAAGCTCCGCTGCGGGCTCTTGGATGTCGTGGAACCTGATGAACTTTGAGAAAGGCGGCATCTCTTCCGGCTTGCCTCCAAGCACCTGCGCCAGCATCCGAATCAACCCATGCATGCGGTAGTCGGACATGGCGAACAGGTACTCCAGGCGCATGCCAAGGTCCAGCGGACCGCGCAACTGGCGGTAGGCAGACCAGACACCAACCTCGTTGACGCTCAGGCGCCCTCTGGCTTCTGCGAGGGAGTCGCCGCCGATTCCTCCTCGGACGAGTTCGCAGAGGAACTCGTCGGCGGCTGTGAGTTTTTTGGCTCAACCGAGTTCAAGCGGTTGAATGCGCTCACCAGGGCGAAGCCCAGGCGCGGATCGAGCCGGCGCGCGTTTTCGGCGCCCAACGGCACCAGCGCGCCGGCCTCGTCCTCGACCAGCACCACGCGGCCGATGAACGCAGCCTTGCGGTCCTGGTTCTCGTCGGATTGCATGTCCATGGCCGTGCCGAAGTCGAGCTGCGCAAAGTGCACCTCGAACTCGAACTCATCGCCTGCGCGATTCGTCCACTTCACGGCTTCCGCCACCGGCTCGTTCGAGCGGATCGCGCCAGCGGCTTTCAGGGCCGCCAGTCCTTTCAGCTTTTCTGCCATGGATTACGCGACCTTCGGGATGAGGATCTGAGATCCGCTGATCTGGATGCCGATGGCAGAGGTCACCACAGCATTCAACGCGAAGCTGAACGGGAAGGACGAGAGGTAGCCACCGAACAAAATCCACGAGCGTTCGTCAGGAAGGATGAAGTCCCCGTCGCTATCCACTCCGGTCGGCGGCATAGTGATAGTCCCATCAGGATTTGCGGGACCATCCGAGATGCCAATAGCCCACTTCAGCGTATCGCCTCGCTGCTTCAACGCATACAGGCGCTGGTGGACCGGATTGCTCGGGTCGAAGTTGATGGTGAATGTTCCGGTGCCAGGGGTTCCTAGCCCGGCCACATATTCACGGTCGGCGCTGTTCAGGCAGGTGGTTTCGATCTGGTCTCGGGTGCTGTCGATGCCCTCCAGAGACGTGACGCATCCCACATCCATAACAGCATTGCTGTCTGGGTCAATAAAGAAAAGATCCGTACCTTGCGTCTTCGTTGCCATGATGGGCCTTTCGTAAAAAAAGCCGCATGAGCGGCCTGGGTTAGAAATAAGGAAAGGCCGCTTCAGCGGCCCTTTGGTATTGGATTGTGTACTTTTACAGCAATGTCAGAATCTTGCTGCTTTTTGCTAAATTTTCTTTAGCCCACAACGGACGAAGGTTTGACAAGTCCCATGCGGCCTTAAGTTCTGGATCAAGCTCAGATTCGATGCAGAAGCTGGACAGAGGGATAATGTGATCAATGTGCCAATCACCGAAATTATCCCAACTCATTCCGTGAGTGAACTGTAGCTCAAGGTGATGCTTAAGATCATCTATGGTGTAACCCAAAAGATCGAATGTTTTTCTGCTCTTTCTTCCCATCACCATCTGCCGAATTCTCTCCCTAATAGTGCGTTGTATTCGAACATCCGGACGACTTGTGTAAAGTCTCATGTTCTCTGCGTGCCGTCCAGAGTTATTTTTCCGCCATATCCTTGTCAGCTCCGATTGACGTCCTGGATTTTTTTCTAGCCATATTTTTCTATTTGCCTCGGCCCTCTCAGGGTTTCGAAGCACCCAGTTACGAGAACTAGCGGCAGATGATTCTGGGTTTCTTTGCCTATATTCCCTATTTGACTTATTGTTGCATGATTTGCAACGCTTTTTCAGACCATCCTTCTCGGATCGGTTCTTCGGGAAATTTTCTGTTGGCTTGAACTCTTTGCAGGTGCAGCAGCGCTTTAAAATCACATCAGCCAATTTACGGACCTTTCGTAGGTTGGTTAGGGCCTGTGTTGTGTTCGTAGCACTTCACGGGCTCGTCTATTTTGCACCCTATCTGCTCACCCACCAGTCGCACTGGAATCGGGAGACGTAGTTTTTGGTGTCTGGGTCTCGGCTCTCTCCGAGCCATGCTGTGACATGTGCGTGGCCCTCAATGGCCGTGGCCAGAGCGTTCGCAATGCTTCGGGTCACTGCAGAGCCCTGCGATGGATTCGCATAGACCTCGATCTGCAGCGTGAAGCTGTCCACGTCAGGTCGGTCGCTGATGTAGTTCTCTGGGGTGCCAGATACCTGACGCCAGACTGCGTAGGGATAGGCCACATCCTGCGGCGCCATTCCGAACAAGTAAAAGCGCAGAGGGCCTGATCCAGACTTCAGGATCGCCTGAACAGGCGGCACATTGACGGCAGCGAAGATAGGCGGCGTCATGTTGCTCCACCCTGCTTCTTGATGATCTTGTCGAGTTGCAAATCGAGCTGGGCCACAAAGGTGTCTGTGGCCTTGCTGATGTTTTGTTCAAGGGCCGGCTGCAGAAATGGCTCGGCGCGCATCTTTTCCGTTCCAAGCTCGACAAGGTGCCAATGTGGGGTGTTGCCCTTGGCCCCAGTGTCCGGGTTGCCCTTTGGAATCCGACCCTTCTCAGTCCCGACACCGACGCTGATCTTCAGATCCCCGGTCTGCTTGAAATACCTCGACCGGAAGCGCTGCGTCACGTTGTCCGCGATCCTGCGCCCAGTCTGTGCATCGTCAATAGAGAGGGCGTTTTGCTTAGCCGCGTTGGCAACCACACGCGCCGCAGATCCCAGTGCCGATCGTCCCGGCTTCTTACGAAGTTCCACAGGGATGGAGCGCATCTTTTCCAGAATGGGGTCCAGGCCAAGGATGGAGAACTCAACGACCATCTTGCATCCCCCTGCTGATCGCCTTGTGCTCCCCGAACCAGTCGATGGAGCGGCGTGCGTTGCGATAGTGGCGGAACGTGGGGATGCCGGCAGTCCAGTGGAGGATCTTTGCTTCGGCATCGTCCTGGCCTTCGTCCACCATCACGTTCCACTCGGCTGGCAGCTCCCCGATGTCGGCATCATCCAGGCCCGCGAACGTCAGCAGTTCCAGTGCCGACGCTTTTGCGAGAGCGGCCGGCGTGGTGTGCCACCAGGCAGGATTACTGCAGTTGAAGAGCATCACGCTGGCCCAGTTCTTCCGGTCATAGTTGGACTGGTAGCACTCCATATCGGTGCCGATGTACTTGCGGGCATGTTGGCTCTGGTAGGCGGGATGCTTGACGACTTGCACCGCCTTCGACTCATCGAATTCAGCATCCAGCTCGGCCACATCGCCAAGGCAGATCATGTCGCAGGCGTCCATGAAGATCGCCCGACCTGTGTAGCCCATGAGGTGCGGCACCAAGAAGCGCGAGACCGTGAAATTGTTGGTGCCCTCTGGCAGTCCCATGGCGGACAGTGGCACGATGGACACCGGCTGGCTGGCGCGCTTGAGAACGCTGGAAACGAAGGTATGAAAACCTACCGATTCGCGCGGGTCGAACCCGCAGAACAGCGTGATCATGGCTTCACCGCCTCCAGCCGGAAGTCGCGGATGTTGCGGCCTGCAGGATGGAACTGTGTGACGTGCTCTTTGATCTTCCTGAACCCCGCCACCTCGACCTTCGGCGCCAGCGTGCTGAAGGTATACGACCACCGATGCAGCATGAAGGGGTCCTCCAGACGGTCATCGCCGAACAGGCCCCACAGCCCCAGTTGGTCAGGGTGCTTACCAGTCTTGGTCCGGCCGCTGATGATGTTCTGGCAGCACTTGATCAGGTCGGGCAACTCCAGCACCAGCTTTCCGCCCGGGGCCAGTAGACGATGCCACTCCTTCAGCGTCGCATCCAGCTCCCACGGGAGCAAGTGCTCCACTAGGTGGATAGCCATCACTTCGGATGCGCATCCATCAGGCAGCGGGATACTGTTCGCATTGGCCACGATGTCCGCAGCCGTGCGCTCTGCAACCGCGTCCACCCCGAGATAGCCAGGCAGCTTGCGCCCGCCGCAACCGATGTTCAGCTTAATCTGCCCAGCAGGTATTTCCATGCTTCACTCGCTTCATCAGGGCGCCAGTTCCACCAGGCCAGAGACCTGAGAAATTGGCGCCGTTCGTGTTCTGTCGGGTCAGGGTTGTTCTGGTAGAGCGCGAGAGCCGCCCCGTCTTCGCAGCGCACCGGCACGCCGGCAATGCAGGCATCCACTGCGACATTCGAATGCCGGCAGACCACTAAAGAGATGCCCTGCAACGCTTTTTCAATTGGCCCCGTTGAGGTCTTGACGCCTCCGATGGCATCACGCTCTTTCTTCGGCCGGAACAGCACTGCATGCCCTTCAGCGCGCAGCTTCTGGATGGTCTTGCGCTCCCAGTCACCGTGTCTCAGGCCCAGGGCCTTCGAACTCTTCAGGCCCAGGCCGACTACCAGCACTGGACCCTTTCTCGCGTCCTGGCGCAGCTGGATGCCCTGGGAATCCCAGCGCTCGGCCGGCTCGCTCCTGATCCATGCTTGGGGATGGTCATGGTCGATGCTGACGCGCATGGCGCCTTGCTCCCGCCCCCAGTACCCCAGATCCCAACCGATGCAATGGCCGCCCTTGCGCAAGTGCTCCATCCACCATTTGCGCCGCACCAGATGACCCATGCCGTAGGTCATCAGCAGATCCGAATCTCCCCGGTAGACCGTGCCGACCGTGATCGGGATGGGTGCCGCAGCGATCATCGCCTCCAGCATCCTGGCGCCCATTGCGCACATGCTCGGGTCGGTCAGGATCTCAGCGCGCACAGCACCTCTTCATATCGTTTCGCGGCTTTCTCGAGGGGAAGCGCGGCGCGCAGGAATCTGCTCTGCACCTCTGCGCGCGTTTCTCTAGGCGCTAGCCAGTCCAAGGACATCCTCAGTTGCTCCACATTGGTGGCCCAGTACTCAGCGCCGCATGCCGTTTCCGTGTAGCCATCTTCAGGCGCTCCAATGAATGGAGTTCCTGAGCCGTGGGCGTTGGCTAGCTTCACATTCGACTTCCATCTGGCCTGTGGGTAGCCGTTCCAGCCGTCTCCGCGCAGCGCCAGCACCACATCCACATCTGCCAGCCGCTGCGGGTTGGCCACAAAGCGCGCGCCGATGCGCCGGCACTCGGCCTCAATGGCTGGCCGCCAGCTCTGGATGAATTTCTCACTACCCTCATAGCCGATCACCTCTATCCGCTCACGGATGGGGCTGACCTCAATTCCGGGCCGGTGGTGGTGGTAGATCACCTCGCCATGCCCGGCATCCTCTTGCATCCGCGCGTTCGGCCAGATCACCAGATCAGGCTTGAGCCGTGCAACCTCAGCTCGCAGCCAGCGCAAAGACTGCTGCCGATCCCAGCCAGAACACCCGGGCTGCGGATAGGCGTCCACGCAGTCCCACGCCCACGGCTTGCCGCTTCTGCGGATCGTCGCCAGAAGTTGATCAGGGATGCGCTTCACGGCCACAATCACATCCGCCTCAGCGCACTGTTCCAGTGTCGCTATTGGCGCGGCCACCGCACCCAGGGCCTGCGCCATCTGCACGCCGCGTATTTGCCAGCTGCCCGATGTTCCCTTTCCAGTGAACAGAATCCTCACAGCAGCCTTTCAAACGGCACGCCGGCCGCTACTTCTTCCAATGTCCATTGCGCCCAGGCCATCCGCCGGAGCATCTCCAGCCGGCCGGCGTCCGTGTTGTCCTGAGTGCCGATCCAGTCTGGCATTTCAGAGACCACCGGGATACCCAACATCAGCGCCTGCACAGCGGCTCCGCTACCCCAGGTCACAACGCGCCCGCAGTGCGCCAGATCCTCACTCAGCGGCTTTGCGATGCCTCGCCCAGGGTGTCGCCGCACGCGGCCCGGAAACCGCGCCTGAGCGCCGATCAACCAATCTCTCGGCATAGCCGTAGGCGCGCTCCCGATGCCGCGCTGAGGCAGCAGGACTGTTTCGCCTCCAGTTCGCCATGGCTGCAGCTCAACGCCCAGGCCATCCCATCGCTCCGCGCCACCCACCGGAAACATCCCCGCAGTGTTGTGCCTGTCGCGCGCCAGGGATAGCCAGCGCTTTCCTGCAAGGCCGTTGCCCCACGCCGCGTTCTCGGCCACCAAAACCTGACCATATCTGCCGGCAAGCTGGTCAACCTGACCAACCCTGTTCCAAGTCACGAGCAAATCGCGCCTGCCTGGGTCGGGGCTGATGCCATGCCGAACCGTGAACCCATGCCGTTCCAACCCCAGGCGAAACGCCTCGATACGCTCATGTATTGAGTACCGAAGATTGAGCCAGGCAGTCTTCAAGGTCGCCAAACGGGTATGCCAGCAAATGTGAGCCGGGCGTGCAGTTGATGATCTCCACCCCTGCCGGCCGGTAGGCTCGAAACTGGCGCTTGAAAACCTCCATCCGTTCCGCTGTCGTCGTCTTCAGCGGCTTTGGATGGAGTCCAAAAAAATGCTGCCCCGGCGCGCGCATATCGAACCCGCACAGCAGGACTCGCTTTGCACCCATGTGCACCGCAGCCATGATCCCCAGAAGCCCAGAGTTCGTGCTGCTGGCCACCGCCAAGCGCTCCACACCTTCAATCTTCTGGTGCTCCGGCGCAGCTGTGAATTTCCGCCCTGGCAGCGCTTTCGCTTCCGGGTGCTGGCCCCACCATGCCGCGTCGGTCGAAACCACTGCATCAGCCCACGGTGCCAGCCTGTAGGCGTCGCTCACTGCGACCACAAGGCCACGACCCCACACCGAACCAGCCAGCGCCTGAGACATGCTCGGGCCGGTTGCCAGGACAACCCAGGTCATTGGCCCTCGCCAACTCCGCGCGAGCAAGGGATCGTCATGTACTCCAGGCCAGATGCCTTGTCTTCAAGGAACGCGGCTGGGTTGTAGATCACATCTGCCCGTCCGTTGCGCACATGCACCAGCCTCATTGATGGCAGGAGGTCATCACGCTGGCGGATCGTGATTCGCGCCGTGACCTGCGACTGCGTTGCGGCCGACTGGATGAACTCACGCGCGGATAGCGGTTCAACCGCAGCCCAGACCGTCGCGACCTCGCTCCAGGTCATCAGCACCTCGCCAGTTTCCTGGTTCTGGATCACCTCGCCAGAGCTGTCGCGCTGCTCGGTGTACGCCTCGATGCGGACTCGGTGCCGCAGCTTTCCTGATTCGAGCGCCATCAGGCCACCGTTGGCTTTCTCAGGCTGTACAGCAGCGCTGTGGCTCCCTGTGGGAGTGCATACCCATAGCCCCACTGCGTAGGCACGGCGTGCTCTTGCGATCCGTCGCGCTCGCGGTACATGTAGGCCACCGTGATCAGCACTGCATTGCGGATGCGCTGCATGGCGCGCGTTTTCACGCCGATCAGATCGCCCTGGCTGTCTTCCAGCGGGTCGCCGGCAGAATCCAGAGGCAGGAACGAGCCCAGGTAATCGATCACAGCCGCGCTCGCGCCTTCGATCTTCATCTCCAGATCAGCGTCATCCGCGTCGGTGTCGCTGCGGATGTGGTCGCGCGCCTGCGCCAGCGTGACGAGCATCATTCTTTAATCCTCACTGGCGCGGTCTTGTCGATGCCGTTGCGGCCGTCTTTTCCGTCGCGACCGCCCTTGATAGCCAGCCTCCAAATCGGTCCTGCAGTCGGTTCGGAATCAGTGTCCTGATTGGCGATCCAGAAGTTACGCGCCCATGTCACTCCATCGCCCTTCAGGTATGAATCACCCTTCCTGTAAATCCCCTTGTCAACAACGAAAGGGATGTGGAATGTCTTCTCGACCACAGTGCTGGAACTTGTCTTTATGCCCAGTCCGAAGTGCCTCGGGTCAGCGGGGTCCTGCATGATTTCGATGGCAGAAACACCTTCCACGATGCACTCCCAGCCCTTCATGCCGCTGGTGACCTCGAAGCTGCGCCAGAGGCCGCCTAGATGCTTTGCATAGGTGCCGCGTGGGTAGGACTTTGCAGGGTCAATGGCTGGGTTGATCTCCAGTTGGAGAGCATCACGGCCCGGATCGCCCTTCAGGCCATCTCGGCCATCACGCCCGGGCTCTCCATCCTTTCCTGGCGCGCCGTCTTTGCCATCTTTCCCATCAACGCCATCACGACCATCAGCACCTTCTCGACCAGCAGGCCCTTCAGGCCCGCGCTCGCCGTCTTTCCCAGGCGCTCCATCTTGCCCGTCGCGCCCCGGAAGGCCATCGGCACCGTCTTTCCCAGGTGCTCCATCAAGGCCATTGGCGCCATCTTCCCCGCGTTCGCCATCTTTGCCTGGCGCTCCATCAACTCCATCGCGGCCATCGGCACCCTTCTCTCCGGGCGCCCCATCTTTGCCATCTGCGCCAGGAGCACCATCCTTGCCGTCTATGCCATCGCGCCCAGGGGCTCCATCCGCACCATTACGGCCGGGCAATCCATCTGCACCATCCTTCCCATCCACACCATCGCGTGGCTTCGCATCTTCGAGAGCCTTTAGCCGAGCGGAAAAGGGCCGCAAGACCTCCAGAATTGCGTCTGTGACGGCTTTGATGTTCATGCGTCTTCCTCAAATGAAGGCCATCCGGCCGTCACGTCAATTTTTGAAAGTTCCTCAGCATCCTCAGCCTGAGCGTCAATCTGGTCTTCAATGCGCTGGCGGGTGCCAGTGAGTTCGCCATGGATCTGCCGATACTTCGCATCTTTCGCGAGGATGCGCTGGGCCAGCACCAGGCGGTCCAGCCCGCGTGCCAGCGCTGCGGCATCGATCCAGGGCGTTGCGGCTGCGGGGTCGGCCTCCAGCGCCCTCGCCTCTTCCGTCTGCACCGGCCACGATTCCCGCTCGCTCAGTGGGTAGCCTGCGGCGATCACCTGGATGCGCCTGCGGTACTCTGCGGCCAGGGCTTGGCGCAGGCCTGCCGCGATCTCGGCAGCAGGCCGCAGCTCGGCAGGTAGCGGTACACCGCCGGCCGCCAACCAAGCGCGGTATTCGACAGCATCGGGGTTCGGCGGTAGTCCGAGCAGATCGTCAGCAAGCGGGATCGTGGCGCGCACGCCGTCGCGCCAGCGGTAAACGAAGCCCTCGCCAGTGAGTTGATAAGCCGTCATGCGTATTGACCTCCGGTGAGCTTTGTCCCATCCGTGCTCCCGGGCAAATAGCTCTCGCCTGCGCTTGCGACGTAAATAGATGCGTTCAGCAGCGCAAGATACCGCGAGCCAGTAGCGGCGCCGCTGAATGTGATCGCGGCGATTTCTATGCTGCTGCCGCTGCCTCCGCAATAGACAAAGTTGCCACTGAATGCGGGCGCACCGGTCAGCGTCACTGTGATCCCCGGCTGGAAAATCAATAATCCCTGCCCCGACACAACGGCCATATACGGCATGCCGCTCGTGACGGTCATCGACGCATTTACATAGCACTTTGCACCACGGGTCACGTCAAAAATCCGTGCAGAAATTGATCCGTAGCGCATGGGCCCCACAGCCACTGTCGCGCCCTCAGTGATCGTAAGACCTCGTGCTCCCGTCAATGTGAAGCCAGAGATTACATACCGCAGCCCGCCACCAGATGCCGTCACGGCTGAACCAGCACCTCCAGCAATAGTGCAGTTTGTCAGCGTGGCCGCGTCCCCGATCACATTGACGGTGCCGGTGCCGACTTGTGATTTAAAAACCACTGCGGCATAAGAGCCAGGGGCGACTGCAATGGTCACGTCATAAATCGACAAATCCAGTGAGGCGGCAATATCAACTGCCTTTTGTATTGTGAGAAACGCCCCGCCTGCCGTATTGCTCAGCCCGGTGTTGCTGTCGCTGCCATCGGCGCGGACGTAGTAGGTACGCGCGGCGGTGAGCTTCTCTCTGAACTGCCCCTGGAAGTACGACAGCAGAGCCGCTTTCAGGTTGGCCCATGTCAGTTTCTTGAGCCCAAAAGATGCGGCGCTGTCTACCAGTGCAAGTTCGTCTGCATCCGCCGGGACCGGCTTAGATGTGGCTGCGTGCACCACATCTGCGACATCTGCTGCACCGCCTGTGGCGCCTGTCGGCCCGGTTGGACCAGTTGCGCCAGTATCTCCGGTTGGCCCTGTAGGTCCGGTAGCACCTTGAGGCCCAGTCTCTCCTTGGGGACCAGTTGGCCCTTGAGGTCCAGTGGGCCCATCAGCTCCTGCTGGCCCCGTTGCGCCGGTCGGCCCGGTGGCGCCTGTTGCTCCAGCTTCCCCCTTCGCGCCACGCTGACTCCAGACAACAGGACTGACGCTTTCCAGCATCCACTCCGTCTTGTCGCTGGATTGGTAGGCGTACTTGCGCACGTCTACAGCCGAAACTGAAAGCACCAGCCTGGCTGCCTCATCGGCCACAACCCAGTTGTGAGGCGCATGGATCTCTCCAGGCGGAATTACGGAGTGTTCAATCGTCATCCCTGCACCACATATTCACCGTTGACCGTTACCGGCACGCCATTCACGGTCACAGCATCAGCAGGAACAGGCCCTGAGCCGCCCAGCTTGATCTTGACCTTCATGAGCTTGTTTCCTCTGAGGATGAGCATCGTGTCGCCATCCTCGACTGTGTCTGCTTCTGGGATGCGGCTTGGGAATCCAGATCCACCACCCGGACTAATGGCAGTGCCAGGAGGCCCCTTGAGATCAACCCATTGGCCCCAGCCATAAGGCTGTTCAAATCGGAGCTTTGTGCCGTCCCATTGATGCTCTGGCATCGGGCCGACTTCGCCGCGCTGCCCTTCTGGGCCAGTAGGGCCACGCGGACCGGTTGCGCCCCTCAGGCCATCTTTCCCAGCAGGCCCTGGCAATCCCTGAGCGCCCGTCGCGCCAGTTGGCCCTGTTTCCCCTGTCGCGCCTCGGTCTCCGGTCTGGCCTGCAGGCCCCATGGCCCCAGGCTCTCCCTGGACTCCTTGAGTCCCAGTGTTTCCAGTTGGCCCTCTCGGTCCCGGAGGTCCCGGCGGCCCTATCGGGCCCTGTTCTCCCGGCGCTCCATCGCGGCCATCGCGCCCATCACGCGGCGAGGCCATCTTCCAGGGCCTTCACGAGTTGTGCGGTCATGGCACGAGTTTGGTCTTCAGCCGATGGCTGGCCATCTTGTGCCGGCTGCTCGCTGGCTTGCGACGCAGGAGGTGTTTCGCCCTGGGCGGACGGGATCTTGTTGTCCTTCACCTCGCTGATGGGCAGATCCTGCAGCTGCATATAGACCGTGTCTCCGCCGTCAATGGGCGGGAGATTCAGTTTCTTTCGGCCGTCGTTGATGGTGTACGCCTTGGCTTGGATGCCTTCCCCGATGGTCTCCATTTGGGTCTTGCTGTCCATCCGCATCAGGCCGTCCAGGTCAAGATCCACGCCGCGCGTGACGCCGTCCAGGCCCAGGCCGTCATCCAGACAGGCCTCCATCTCTTCGATGGGAGTCTGCAGGCAACTGGAGTAGTAGGCGCGGTCCAGGGCTTCGACGTTGTTGTAGCTGGGCGTCTGGCCCACGCCGACCTTGTAGGCTGGCACGTGGAAAACCGAGCAAACGCGCTCGTCGGACCAGTTCAGGATCTGGATCAGTTGGGAGTCCACGGCGTTCGTGGCGAGGGGCTCGAACTTCATGCCATCGCCGATCACGGCAACACGCCCAGCATTCAGACCGGAGTAGTTCTCCTGCCACTGAGCCTTGATGCTCGCGGCGTTCTCTGGACTGATGTTGCCAGGCGCCACCAAGATTCCGCCTGGGTTTGCGTTGTTGCCGAAGAACGCAGCGGTGTTCTTCTGGATCCTCAGATTGATGCCGGCCGCGATAGCTGCTGCGTACAGTGGCGAGATGCCGCACAGCGGGTGATATAGGCAGTTCATCCGGTCGTGGATGATCTCGCTTGCCGGCACCGTGATGCTGGCCTCAGGAACGCCTGCCAGATTGTCCTGGCTCAGTTGGTAGAACACCGACCCGTCATCGGACACCATGGGCATTACGCGGCACGGGTCCAGCACGTACAGCCGAACCACCATGCCACGGTGGTCGCGCTCCTTCAGCGCATAGGTGTTGCCAAAGCGCAGCTTCGACATCATCCACCACTGCTTGAACTGGATGTGGTTCTGGTAGCGGTTCGGTTTGCGCAGCGGCAGCCAGTAGGGCGATGTGGTTTCGACCTCCGACCAGATGCCGTTCTTGTCCTTATCTACCAATCGCGCGCGCAGCTTGCCGATGTCGTTGGCGATCAACGTGATGCAGGCGTAGACGATGGGCGAGCACAGCACGTCCTTCGTCTTCAGCTCATCATTGCGCTGCCATGCGCCCGTGTAGGGCTCGCTTACCCAAGGAAACCAGCCGCGACCACTGCCCGGCACCGACGACAGCACGCTTTTGCTGCGCGCCGATGCGCCCAGAGCGCGGAGCAGTGAAACTTCAGCCATTCAGGCCCCTCTTGATGTATGCCGATGCGCCGAGCAGGCCAATGCCGCCAGCCATCAGAGCCCAGCCCACGCCGAATTGCACATGTACGCCGGCCACGATTGCACCGATTCCAGCCAAGCCCATGGCGATGTGCCAGAGCACGGCATTGGCCGCCATGTCGCGTGCCACACCAAGCAACTGAGACAGGATCGACAGCAGGCGATCAATCATTGCGCAGCTGCCTCGCGCAGCGCCGCGCGCACCTTGTCAGCGCCAGCCGCGTGGTGCACGGTGACGCCGCGCTCCTTGGCGATGGCATGCAACTCTTCTTTGCTGAGCGCGTCCAGGCCATCGCTAGCATCAGCCGGCACCGCTGGCTCTGGAGCCTGAGCCGCCTGGCTCTGCGGGACTTCCACCACATCTGCGCGCAGGTCGCGGGTCATGTACGTGCCGCGCCGCATCTTGCTCAGCACCTTGGCGTAGCGTTCGTTCATGACTTCCTCGCGCCCGCTCTTGTGGTGTGTGAAGGTGACTTTGGCCATGGGCTCTCCTGTGAATCTTGAGAAAGGAGCCCCTTCCGGAGCCCCTTCCGCCAGACGGCTGGCTTAGGCGCCAGCGCCCCAGTTGACGCCGGTCAGGTAGGCCACGCCAGATGCGCGGCGGCGCGCCCAGTTGATATAACGCTCCGCACGGAAGGCCGTGCTATTCGTTTGGAACATCGAAACCATGGTGGTCGGCGTCCCAGTCGCGCTGTTGTTGGTGGGGTTGTCCAACATTTGCAGCGAGGCCTCTTGCGAAGCGTCGATGGTGACTTGGCCATCGTCAGCCAGCCAGACATCCGACGCATTCATCAGCACCACGATGCCGCCACCGCTGTCTGCAGGCAGATAGTCGGAGACGATCACGGGCACGCCCATGAAAGTTCCGCCGTTCATCGTGATGCCAGGGAACTCGGATTGGCCCAGAGGGTTTTGAAGCAGGCTCAGAGCCAGAGCCGTGGTGCTGTCCATGATGTAGACGGCGTTACGAGGCGCATTGCGGGCGGCGATGAACGGAGCCCACAGCGCCTGCACATCACGGCGGATTGCTTCTGCATCAGTGCCAGAAGAAACGATTGCAGTAGCTCCGTTCGTGATGGAAGCAGGAGAGATGTTCGCAACCGCAGTCTTCGCGGGGTCCACGAAGTCCACATCGATTCGCTCAATCACGGCGCCAGCCAAGGCATCGCGCACCAGTCGCTCCGCACTTGGGCTGCTGAAACGGATCAGCTCATTCGTCAGCACAGAGATCGCAGCGACCTTTGCCCAGCGCAGTTCGGTGCTTGTGAAATCAAATGCAGTCAACGGCTTCGGTGCGCCTTCGCCAACCCATTGGGCCGCGCCCCCGCTGGTCTGGCCAGCGATGCGAACATTGAATGGGATGCGATTCAAAGAAGGGATGGATCCGACACCAAACTGGCCGATGATGGTGCGTGCCCGCGTGTATTCCACGAAGTCTCCAGCGAAGTTTTGGTACTCAACCAGAGGTGCAGCCCATGTGGTGTCCAGAGTAGTGCCAGCTTCTACGACAGCCTTCATCAGCACATCCAGCTTGTGGCCATGCGCTTCCAATTCCAAGGCTTTCACCACGCGCTCGTTTTCGCTGTAGTGCATCTTTGCCAATTGCAGCGCCATCTGAGGGTTTCCCTTGGCGGCGATGCGGCACATTGCGAAACGGGTGAACTCGATTCCCTTTTCGAGCTTCTGTGTGTTCTTCACGCTCACGGGTCCGCCACGCGACGCAGCAGCGGCTTCGTCGCTAGTGCCGACCACCGGACGCGCAGTCGCCACGGCCGTCTTCTGCATGCTTTCCAGGCGCTTCAGGTGAGCCGTGATGCTCGCCACTTCGGCTTCATGGCCGTCGAATTCTTCCGACTGGGCAGCATCCAGAGTGGTGCCGGCATCAGCCGCGACATTCATCAGGTCTTCCATGGACTTCTGCAGGGCAGAGATTTTTGCCTTTGCGGCTTCGATTTGTTCAGCGATGTTCATGCTGTCCTTCCCTTTCTTTCGGGCATAAATAAACCCGCCAGAGGCGGGCTGCTTTGGTGTTCCCGAAACGCCGGGAGGTGGTGCGGATTTCTCCGCAGGTCCGACGCCGCTTTGCGCTTTGCTGCCAGACGAGGCGCGCAACGCGGTGTCGAGAGATTTGATGGAGGTGATGGAGGCCTCGGCATTGGCCGGCACGGTCACTGCGGACAGTTCGTGCCAGTTCCACTTCAGGAAGCGGATGCCGTCTTCCATGAAGGAGTACTCCAGGGGCGAGAAGCCAATGGACAGGCCACGCACCAGTCCGGTCTTGATCGACAGCCAGGCCTCCGAAAGCCGTGCAATCAGCTGGCTCGGCATGTCGTCGGTGGGCTTGACCAGCGTGGCGCGGATCTCGATTCCCTTGTCCGTGACGCGCGCGGCCACCACGTTGCCGATCGGCTGCGAATGGTCGTGCTGCCACAGGAGGGGGATGGGCAGCTTGAACTCGGCGCCGCCGGGCTCCACGATGTCGCCCATGCGGTCAGTCCCGGGCGTGCTGGCAATGCCAGTGATCTCGCGCTTGTCCTCATCGACGGCCTTGACGACCATCGTGGAGTAGACGCGGTTGATATTTTTAGGATCCATTTGCCACCTACATAGAGAGCGTGTGGAAGGGGGCACGCACGCCAGCGCTATGGGAGCCAGCTGCACTTAGTGCTAGAAGCACCCGATCTCCCGGCTGCATCTCTGGCGTTGCGAAGAAAACGCCTTGGGCGTAACTCTCACCGCATCCGCATGCGTCATAGCCGCATTCGTTCTCAGCAACTTGGTAATCACTAAAGATGCGGAAAAGTCGCCCCTGATATCCGACCAAAAATTCCCCACCGATCTCGCCTTCCATGTTTTTTGTGGCGAAACCTTGGTCCTTGAAGGCCTGACGTATTCCAGCGATGAACTCAGTCACCATGAAAGCCATGACATCTTTGGATGGATGGCGCTGAGGCGGCGTGAAGGCGTATTGAAGGATCTGCCCCATGCGGAACGAGGTAGTGAATCCAATAACGAATTCACCCAAAGCGAAAACCTTTGGAGCCTTGCGCACGATCAGATCCAAACCTGCGACACCAGCGGAGTCTCCGCCTATGTAGACCTTCCCCTCATGGACAAGACCAGCAATACACGTCATGCAATCTCCAATGCAAAAACCCGCACGAGGCGGGTTCAGTGGTTGTTTTTGGCTATCAGACGAAGAAGACGCTGTACTCGGGAGACTTCACGACAGCAGTGTTTGCAGCGCCGAACGCCATGCACAGGGCCACCGCCGCGTCGATCTTGTTGATCGATCTGGTCTTGGCCAGCCAATGGTTGCCCCATTTGTCCTCTTCTGTGACGGCGGACATCATTGCGGAGATCAGTACAGGGTTACGTCTCAGGCGAATCCGCCCTTCCAGCAGTGCATCCTCCAGCAGCCGGAGCGAGCCGGGCATCCACAGGCCCTCGGCCTTCTCGCCTTTCACTTCGGCATGCTTCTTCATCGCCTCGCTTGGCTGACCCTTCTTGGTTCCGCCCTGCGGGTGTTCCAGAAACTCCAGCACCAGCCCGATGTTGTCGACCTCTTCCTCGAATCTCTTGAATGCATAGCGGTCGTATGCGACCACATGCACGTCATATAGCGCGGCATCCTCAGCCAGCGCCTGGGCTACATGCCTGTAGTTGATGTTCTCACCCTGAGGCGCGTGGATGAACCCCTGATCCCGCCACACCGTGTACGGGATCTTGTCGCGCAGCTCGCGCGCTAGGATCGTGTCACCTGGCGTCCAGGCCTCGATCCATGCATCAAATAGCGGCTTACCGTCTTCCCTCACGCCCGTCTGCACCACAGAAGCCTTGGCCGTAATGTCCCGGTTTTGAGACAGATCCAGGCCCGTCGAAACCTTCTTTCCCTTGTGCTCGATCTCCGGATCGAAGTCAGCAAGCGCCGGCTCCAACGTGGACCGAGTCATCCAGGCCGTCTCGGCATCTGTCCACACGCAGAAGTGCAGCCGCAAGATGCCGTTCAACTGCCCAGGGATTGCCTTCGCCTGAGCCACCACATCGGCAAGGTACTGCTCCGTGATCGTCACACCCAGCAGCGGGTTCGCCTTGGGCCAACACGATGGGTCGCGCAACGGGTCGTCTCCCTGGTCCAAGGAGCACACGAAGCTGAAAGTAGTGTCATCAATCACGTCGCCCACATAGGACGGGTCGTTTACTGCCTCCGTATGCCCAGCCGCCACCTTAACGGCATGCTCATGCTCTTCCCAACAAACGGTGTTTCTGTCACTGCCACTGTTCGTGATCATGAACAGCAAGGGTTGCCGGCGAAACTTGAAGCCGCGCTCCAGCATCTCGATGCTCTTGCGGTCCGGCAACTCATGAACCTCATCGGCCAGCACGAAGTGAGGCCGCGGCCCCGATCCCGTCTTTCCCGTGTCTCGTGATACTGGACGGAAAAAGCTCCCATTTGGATGGAACGCGATGTTGTACTCGCGACCCTCTCCGCCAGAGAATTCAAGCCGCTTCTTCAGGCTATTCGACGCCTTCACCATCTTGACAGCGTCAGCGAAAAGAATGCCAGCCTGCTCCTTCTTCGCCGCTGCCGCGTACACCTGCGCGCCTGCCTCTCGGTCGGCGGTCAATCCATACAGTCCGATGCCACCAGCTAGAGGACTCTTCCCGTTCCCTTTGCCCTGCTCAATGAATGCACGGCGAAAGCGCCGGGTTCCGTCCGCCCTCTTCCAGCCAAAGAGCGAGCCAATGATGAACGCTTGACTCGGATGAAGACGAAACTCCTTTCCCTCGAACTGCCCCTCCGAGAGCTTCAGCTGCCCCTCGAAGAAGCGAAATGCGTAGTCGGCCGCGTCGTGGTCGAAACTCAGGCCGCGCTCATGACCCTTCTCCAGATCGTCCAGGTGCCGCCTGCACGCGTTGCGGACATGCGGCCCTGCGACGATCTCTCCAGCCACAACGGCCAGCGCATAAGCCTTAGTGCGGTCGGCCGAAGAACTCGTCGGCAGGATCATCTTCTTCTTCGCCGCCATGGTTCACCTTACTGACATCGACCGGAGTAGCACCCAACTTCGACAGTATTGATGCCAGCGCGCCAGAAGCAGCCACCCCCAAATCACCCTCGTCCATGCGAGCAATCCACGAGCATGCCAGTCGCACCATGATGCGATCCGAACTTGTCAGCCACGGCATCTCGTACTGAATCTCTGCCCATGCCGCCTTCTGTTCGACGGTCATGGTTGCGTAGGGATCGCCCAACGCTCTGCTTGATTTTGGCGCCTTCCGGTCTTTGAACCTGGCCGCATTCTTTGCTGCGGCTCCAGACACCTCAGCCTTGGCTTTTGGCGTTCTTGGTCTTGGCATCTGCCCTATATCCTGAATTGTGGATGCGAGTAATTAGGAGGGGGCGCGGTGTCCTGGCCGGTCGCCCCTTGGTTCGCCGGATACCCCCCGTGCCACCCATGAAACGTCTCTATTTTGCAACGTTTCACTTATTAAACGTATGATTTTCGCAACATTTCCACATTGTGGAAATTACCGCACAGGCCAGCCATCCACACCGATTGGCACGGTCTCTTGCCTTCCCAAATCCTTGTTGGTCTTGGCCTCATGGCATGGCAGGCACAGCACCTGCATGTTGTGATCCTTGTCCTCGCCACCCTTGTGTAGAGCAACGATGTGATCAGCTTGGAAACCATCGGGCCAATCAGTGAGCCGGCCGCAGCCTGCACAGCAAGGGTCAGCCGACCACAGCCTGAGTCTCCGCGCCTGGGCTCTTCGCCCTCTCAGTCTTCCGTCTGTGTTGTCGTACTTGGCTGAGGCCATCTCAGTTCACCAGCTTCTCTGCTCTCTGCATCCTCTATGGCAGAAGGGCCTAAGGCGTCTCTGGGGCATCCTTTACCTCTTGCTTGCTCTGCTCCAGCACGTCTCTTCCCTTTGGCTCCAGCCATGCCCACCATGGACCTAGTCCACACTCCAAGTAGCCGCGGCTGATGGCTCTCTCAATCGCTCGGTAGCACACCTTCTCTGGCTGTCCAGTCATCTGCATGAGATAGCTGCCAGTGCTTGTATGGGCTGCCCTGCATTTGCGGCTGCCTGACAGCACTGCAGGTCAGAAATGTCTTTCGTGGCCATGCTCTACAGAGGTTTCCCATTCAGTCCCTTGGTGGGCGGCAGGTCGTCGCCCATCTCTCCATCCTGGGCCATGGCCTGGACGAGGGATTCATTGCTCTGAGCGAAACGGTTGATGGCTGCCGTCTGCTGGGCCAAGGCCGTGATCAGTTGCTCCATCCCTGGTGGAATCGGCAGCGGATAGATGCGAGGAGGTCCTGCCTCGTATTCCTTGCGAATCGCCTGCACCAACTGCTGCTCTTGCTCGCTCATATGCAATCCTTGTCATCTTGGCCAGCCAGGCGCGGCGCTTGGCGCAGCTTCCGCAGCTCACTTGCGCTCCCTGACCACATCCATGCAGACCTTGTCCATGTTGGTCCAGCCTTCCAGAGCGCATCGAGCCGCAATGGGGTCCGCGCCATCTTTGATGGCCTGAGCAATCTGGGAGTTTCGGTGCATCACGCAGCCTGCTGGCGATAGGCAGACCAAGGCCGCCAGGATCATGCCGACGACGTCTTTCATGGCCTATCCATCCCAACGGGTTTCAGCGCATATGCACGGGCCTTGCGGCGCCAATCGTCCAAGCCAAACGCAAAGGCGTCTGCGATACCCCATCCACAGGCTGGGCCGTGTTGGCTGCTCCTGCTATCACTCCAGTAGAAGACGCTGATGGAGATATGCCCGCACATGCTCTTGTAGACCTCTGCGATCTTGATCTTCTGGCCGTTGTTGCCAGAGATGTAGACCTGTCCGACCTCTGGCATGGGGATCTGCTCAATCCCCAGAATGCGGAGAAGCCAGTTTCCGGTCATGGATACACGCCAGCTTCGTCATCTATGTCAATGACAACCTTGCTCAGATGCCATGTAGGCTCCTTCTCTGAGATGGTCTGTGAGCTGCCCCAATCCACATACACCGATGCCTTCATGCCAGTTTTGGCATGGAACGTCTTCAGTGCCTCGTGCACCAGTTGAGCTGCAGTTCGAGCGTGCTCCTGGATCTCTTGCCTGGGCGTCATGCAGCCTCCTCGACAACTTCATCCAGCCACTGCCACAGCGCATCGGCGCCAGCCGCGGCGACTTCCTCGACGGGCAGCACGTCAGCTGCCTCTGCTGCAAGGCAGCCACCGGAACGGTGAAGCTGCTCCCACTTCTGCAGGGCCTGGGCCAGTTGGGCTTTGGTGATGGTGCGACGTTGGGCAGGCGCTTTCATTGGGCTTCCTTCTTGATGAGGCCGAGTTCCGCCAGAAGCTCAGGCGATCCACTCAGGACTCAGCGGGCATGGAGGGGGTTGGCGGGGGCCCTGCGTAAATGAGAAAGCCCCGACTGCGTGAGCAATCGAGGCTTCGGTTTGGGCTATGCCCAGGAGCACCCTGTCTTTGGCCGGACTCATTGACGGCTACTCGCGGCGGCTCAAGCATGGCCGTGGTCCGCATTACGCTTTCGCTCTTCGCCATCACAGGGGTTGACTGAGATGAGTAGGCAAGGCATTTGCCCCTCACCCCGAATGCCATTCGTTCATTCAACCTTCGTGATGGCCCTGATTTCTCAGGGCGAGTTTCTCCATCGACATCTACCGCAGTCGCTACAGGCTTTGCGCCAGGCTGTTGCTACGGGCATTCGGCAGAGAGTCGCCGCGCGACAACCTTAGCAGGCAGTGCAATCGGCGAGTGCAGTTTAAATCAATGGCGGGTTGCACGCAAGCGTTTGGAGATAGAGAGGCGTGCGCGGCATACACAGTCGTCAATGAAATTGGCCGTCCGCCGGCCGATATCGCCGTGTGGGATGCGGGCATGGCCTGTGCCGCCGCAGGGCTTGCATGTCTTGTTGCTCAGCCGCGCCGTGCCCGGGACGATCTCGAACTTGCGGCCATCACAGGATCTGCAGGCCTGCTGCAGCCACCAGATGACGACTGCGTTAGCCGTGGCGTGGGCGTCTTCCTCTCCCCACTTCTTGAGCTGATCCTCGACTTGCTGGACCACGGCTGGCAGCGTCTTGAGCTTAGAGCGCATCAGCAGCTGTTGTGTGATGTTGTGCTCGTTGCACTGCTCCTCGGCGAACTTCTTGGCCTTCGCCTCTTTCTCGCCGCCCTTTTCTGCTGGCGCGCGGTAGAAGTCTTGCCACTTCATCAGCCTGGGGTGCTCTGCGCCGTCGTACTCGGTGTGCAGACGCAGCAGCGCGCTACCGATGCGGGACTCGCACCAACCGGCCGCAGCCAGAACATCGGAGTCGGATCGCGGCGCACCCTCGCGCGTGTCGCACTTCAGATCCGAGGAAGAGACAGCCGTGGCATAGGCTTCGGCGATGGTGCGGTGCTGGTTCTCGATCATGCGTGGCTCTCTTTCTTCAGTTGCAGCGTTTTTCGATGCGGCGCAGGCGCTTGCCCATCACTCGCTTGAATTTCTTGAGGTACTCGACGTCGTGCTTGACGAGCTGGTTCTGGGTGTAGAGCCAGTCCACCTTCTCATCGCCGATGCGGGCGCGGATGCGCGGTAGGTACTCAGCCAAGTTGCCGCTCAGATGCTTGTTGCAGATGGAGCAGCTCTTGTGGATGTTCCAGAGATGGAACCGGACTGCTGACGCGGCGCCCACGGAACGCAGGTGCGATGCGTGCCACTGGCCATCCCATTCGGGGCCGCGGTCACATGAGCAGCAGCCCAAGTGCTTGTCGCGCAGACGGACGATCTTGTTGATGATGTCCTGGCACTCGGACAGCCACTTGGCGCGCGGCTTGACGGCCTCCTTGCGCCGGCGAATCTCGGCCTTCGCTACCCGGGCGGCCATGCGCGCTGCCTTGGCCTGGGCCCGTTCTTCCTTTTCGCGCTTGGCGATGGCGTATGGCTCAGCGCATTCGGCGTGGACGATCTGGCTGGGGCGCTCAGGGGTTAGCTTGGCGCGGCAGTGGGCGCAGCGTGTGCGGCGGAATCCCATCAGAGCCTACACTTTCTGCGGAACTCTTCGACCTGGCGGCGACTAGCCCGGATGCCAGCCCAGAGGCTGATGAACCACCAGCCTAGAGCGAGCACCAGCAGGATGGCGGGAGAGCAGATGAGCAGAAATGCAGCCATCACTTTCCCCTCCAGGCGAAGATGGCCGCTGTGACTAAGGCACCAGTGGCCCAAGCCAATGCCAGACCAGAAGACAAGTGAGGCGCTGCGGCGATGGCTGAAGCTAGATACCAGAAATCGCTGCGGCTCATTCCTCGCCCTCCTTCATGCACAGAATCCAGAAGCCAGGGACGGTGGCCAGCGTGCACACGGCCAATGCCCATTGCTTGCTCACGCAGGCGGCCAGGATGATGAATGCAGTGCAGATGCAGTACGCTGTTTTCATTCTTTCCACCATGCTTTATTGTACGGCAAATAATTGTTGACGGGCTGCATTTTATGCCGTACATTAATACCCATGGGCAGCGCGGCGCGGTCCTCAACCAAGGAAGCAAAATGAACTCCATCACCGTCACCAGCAAGACCGGCAAGCAGATCACCCTCGCCATTGATGACAAGTGCTGCAGCATTACCGCTACCGCTGGCCATATCAGCTTTGGCGCAGAGCAGACTGCCGCAGGCTTCAAGAGCCGTTTTGCTGCCGACATTGGCGGCGGAAAGCGCGCCACTATCGATGTGGCCTGCGAAGGTGCGGAGCTGGCAAAGGTGCAAGCCCTGTTCGCCGAATTGCGCGATGGAATCGCCCGCCGCAATGCATCGCAGGCCGAGTGCGACAGCCGCCGCGCTGGCGTCCTCAACATGATGGGAGCCTGAGCTATGAAGACGACGACAGAAGCGATACGCGAGCACGGTGCCCAGGCCGTGTATGACGCAGCAAACCGACACATGGCCGGCGACAAGGCGCAAGGCCTTTGCACTGTCGGCCTCAGTGCCAAGACCATGGGTGATGTGTATGCCATCCAATCGCAGGCCTATGCAGAGCTTGGGGACGCTGCAAAGGTCATAGACTACGCAAGGGCGCAAGCCGATCTGAGCAGGATCAAGACCGATGAATGACAAACCACCAGCGCGGCGCGGCCGGCCGCCAGTTGCCGACACGAAGCGCTTGACCGAGCGCGCGGAGATACGTCTGACCCAGGCGCAGCGAGAGAAGTTCGAGGCCCTAGGCGGCGCGGAATGGGTGCGCGGCTTGATAGACAAGGCAAGGGTCACTGCACGCCCTCCCACGCCAACTTGACCTCGCGCCAGTTGCGTTGGCGAACCTCACCAGAGAACGGCGACTCACCGAAGATCTGACACAGGCGCGAGAAGTCGGCCCAGGTCATGCCATCGTGGCCGCTGGTCTTGACGAAGTGCGGAGCCTGGCTGTCCAGCATGTCCGGGTCGTCGTCCAGAATGGCGTAGTTGGTCACTTCGACGTGGTTGTCCAGCCAGTGCTGGATTTCTGCGCCGCGTGGGCCAGCCATGCTTGGCGTGCGATCGATGATCGGCAGGTCGAATGCCTTGGCCACGTCCTTGTGGTCGTGGGTCAGCCGCCAGGCGCTGGAGAGCACCACTTGGATGCCAGACGAGTCGCACAGGCGCTGCAGCAGCTTGATGGCCACCCAGTCGAATGCCTCGGTGTGCATCAGTTCATGTGGATAGCCGCCATGGGCCACGCATGTGCGGGTGCTGTTGAGCACGCCGTCAATGTCGAGAAACAGAACCCGCATCACTTCCCCTCCCACAGGTCATAGAACGTCACGCCTAGCTCGGAGGCGGCGTAGGCCTCCACCCGGGTGCAGAACTCGGAGAACTCGGCCGTGGTCAGGTCGGCGCTGCTTTTGCCCACGACTTCGCCGTTTGGCAGCTCCACCACACCGATGAACAGGCGCTTGAACATCTCGTGCCAGGTCTCGGCGTCGTACTGCTTGCCGTTGACGACTGCCTGCGCCGCCACCTGGGCCAGCACGCCCTGCCCCCAGTACCGCTTGTTCTGGGCCTTGGTGCGCTTGCGGCGCGTGACGGTCAGCACCCAGCGGCCAGAGCCCTGCAGCACGTCCTTGAGGAACGGGAACAGCTGGCCCTTGATGGCGACCCAGGCCTGCTGCCGGCTGAACAGCTCGATTTCTAGGCGGTCAGTCATGCCTGAGCCCCCTTCCCCGCCCGCACCATGTCGGCCAGCTCGTCAGCAGGCTTGATGCCGTACTGCAGCTCCAGTGCCAGCTGGGCGTAGTGGATGACCTTCTTCAGGTCCTCGGCGCCGTTCTTGGCCTTGTGCCGGGTGGCGTACTTCACGATGTTGCCCTGGAAGAAATCAAGGCCGTTGGCGTGGATGTACTGGATGGGCTGGATGGTGCAGTCCTTGTAGTGGGTGCCGCCTGCTTGAGTGTTCAGTGCGCTCATGCTTGCTCCTTCGGCGCCTGAGCAGCAGCACAGCGCAGGATGGCGAGCCGCATGCGGTCCGCGCGCAGCGACTCGTCCGGCACGTCTTCGAGGTACTGCTGCTCCGATGAATCGCCGTCCGTCCACACGCTGGCGCAGACCCAAGGGTGGCGGTCGTGGGGGTCGTTGTGCTCTACGCTGATGCGCAGCTCGGCCATCAAGTCCATGGATTGCTCCTTGGAGGACCGAGGGCTCCACGCAGGCATGCACTTCGATCGGTCCCATGGCTGGAGCGCCCCTGTGGCATTGAGATGGACCCAGCCTGTGCAGTCGTCGGGCCATTCTTCGTGCGCTTCGAGGATGCGAAGACCCACAGCCCGCGCTGCCGCCTCGGTCATTTCGCGTTCTGTGCTCATGCTGCGCCTCCGTTCTTGGCTGCTGCCTGGGTTGCGATGGCTGCGTCAATTGCCTGTTGCGCGGTATCGAAGCGGCAGCGCATCAGGAATTCATCATCCCGAGCGCTGGGGGATGGCTCAGATTCCCATTCGCCTTCGAGGTTGAGTACCTCTCCGAATTCGCGCACCGCCCACTTAAAGCCCCCGCGAGACTGCGCAACGCGCTCAATGCGTGCAGATCCCACGGCATAGGCAGACACCTCAGCCCCTGCCGGCTCCCCCTCCAGCTTCTCCCGCAGGGCCTTGTTCTCTGCGTCTAGTCCAAGCAGCACGGCGGCGATCCGCACATCCCCTTGGCGGCGCGGTCCCTTCTCCAGCATCTCCGCCAGCCTCAGCGCTTCGCTCTGTGTCTCTGTCTTGCTCATTGCCCCACTCCTTTGTTGATCCACTCGGCCCGCTTGGTGGCCTGCTCTTGAGTTACTGCCTTGTGCTGCTCGCAGGCCGGCGCGGTTGCGCTGTACGTGTGGCCCTTGGCTCGCTTCATGCACTGCGCGAAGCCGAGCCGGCGCATGCCGGCGTCCGTTTTCTTGGGCTGCCAGTGCTGGCAGGAGATGCAGGTGGTCATGCGGGCTCCTGGCATATGTCCGCGCGCTTCGCGCCGCTGCGGCGCTCGCAGAGGACGGGCCGCAGCCGGCACGCGGCTGCATCGCACTCCTCGCGCGTGCCGATAGCGATGGGCACGTAGTCCATGCGGCGGTTTTCCGCGCAGGCCCGGCGGTTCTCGGTCAACATGTCCATCACAGGCTCGATGTGCATGGCGCATTGGCTCTGGCTCCAGAGGAGCGCATAGGGATGGTTCGTTTGGCTCATGGGATCTCCTAGAAGTTGGCGGCGCGGGCGCGGCCGGTGGGCTCTGCAACTGGGCGACGGACGGGGAGAGGCTTGAGCCAATCGCCCATCTGCTGGTACTTGCCGATGAACTCCATGGGCACCACGCCCTGGGGGCCGTTGCGGTGGGCAACAATCTCCAGCTCGGCGTAGCCCTCGAACTCGGCGGTGCGCTTGCTCTGCGGATGAGCCCAGTCGGTGAATAGCAACGCAATCTGGTCAGCTGCTGCCTCGATAGCGCCGGAGTCGCGCAAGTGGCTCATCGTTGGTCGGCCGTAGTGCTCGTCGGCCTTGCGGCTCATTTGGCTCAGCACCACAACGCAGATGCCCAAGTCCAGTGCGAAGGATTTGATGCCGTTGACGATCACGTCCAGTTCGCGGTTGCGGTTCTCCTCGCCTGCGCCCTCCATCAGCTGCAGGAAGTCCACAAACAGCACGTCCAGGCCACGCTCGCGGCGCACCTTCAATGCCTTGCGGCGGATGTCCATCAGGGACAGGCTGCACTGGTCGTCATGGCTCAGGCGCAGATTCCCCAGGCGGCGCGCGGCGTCACCAACGGCATCCCACATGGCTGTGTCGGTCTCGCTCGCGGCCAGGATCCGGGAGATGTCGAACGAACCTGCTGCGGCCGTGTGCCGGTGCATCAGCTGGTTCACGGGCATTTCCTGGCTCAGGTACAGCACGCTGTTGTCACGGGCCATGTTCCGGGCCATAGCCAGGGCCAGCGCGGTCTTGCCGTGCTTTGGCCGGGCGCCGATCACCATCACTTCGCCGCGGCGCATGCCGCCGTTCAGCAGCTTGTCCAGTCCCCCGATGCCGGTGGCGATGGCGGGGTTCTTCCCCTCCGACAGGTCTTGCAGCAGCGCGATGTACTTCTCCAGCGACTCATGGATGTACTGGGGATCGCGCTTGGCTTTCACCGTCGCCAGCTTGGCCAGCATCATCTGGGCCTTGTCGATCTGCTCCGCCGCCGTGTTGCCCGGCGTCATGGCCAAGTCCACGATGTCGCGGCCGGCATCCATCAACTGGCGCAGGCGGTACTGGCCCACGATCTCCTCGACGTACCGACGCATGCTCGATGGGCTTGGCGTGTACTGGGCGAGGTCCGTCACGTCCGCCAGTTCGATATCCAGATCCTGGCGCCGCAGCTGCTCGAAGACGGAGATCGGGTCGGTCGGCGCTCCGGTGGTCGCCAAGTTCTTGATGGCGCGGAACACGTCGCGGTGCATGGGGGCGTAGAAAGCCGCGTCATCCAGCTCGGGGAGAGCCGTCCACGCCTGCGGGTCAAGCAGCAAGCCACCCAACAGCGCGCGTTCCGTCTCGTAGCTCACGGGGGTTGCCAGCTGCTCACGCATGGGACACCTCCGCCTGGTGGTAGGCGCCTTCCAGCACCTTGCTGAACTTCTCCAGCTGCATCAGGAACCCGATGTTGCAGCCCGTCCACTTGCCGTCACGGCCGGTCAGGAAGTCGGACTTTGCGACGTGCTCAAAGTACTTGCGGAACCACTCCACGCCCTCGGCGGCGTTGGTGGCCAGGCGCTGTCCGGAACGAGGGCCGCGCTCATGGGTCGCCGTCAGCACCCAGGCCCAGCGTTGGCGCATCGGCGCGGCACGCTTGCCCGCCTTGAACAGCGAGCGGCGCGGCGCTGGCAGTGTGGGCAGCAGTTCCTCATAGGCGTCCAGCAGGGCATCGATGGGGCAACTCGGCACGCCAGCAGCTTTGGCCTTGCCTTCATCGGTGAACAGCTCGTCCATCGACTTGCCCGGCGACGAAGTTGCCAAAGAAGCTTTAGCTTCTTCTTTATCTGGTGTTGGTGTTGGTGTTGGTAGCTCAGCATCCGTTGAGCGTTCGTTGAGCGTTCGTTCATCGCTCGTTTCTTCACCGCTCTTCTTATCGGAAACGTTCGCTCCAGCCTTCGCTTGACGAGCGCGCACCGATGCTTCTGCGGACGCTTTAGCCTTCGACTGCTTCTCCTTCATCTTGGAGATCTCGTCGTTGCAACGAGCGTGCAGCCATCCGTCATCCGTCAGGGTGAAGAACTCGTTCAGCACTCGCTCAACGTCCGCTGCATTGGCCTTCATGCGGATCTTGCGCGCGACATCAGCAGCATCAGGCGGGAGTGGTCCCTCGTTCAAGTAGTAGGCGTCGAGCAGACGGCGATATGCGCAGTCCTCGATGGGATCGAGGTGCGCTGTATGGGCGATGTAGTCGCCGATATGGAAGGGGTAGTAGTTCATCGCCCCTCCCTGCTTGCATCACGTTGCATTCGATTCCTCTTGTGCGCTGGCCGTGTGGGCCATAAAATGCGCATGTCTTTTCGTGAACCGTCTGAATCCCGGGTGCAACCGAGACCAGACACAAAGATCGCCTGCCGCCTAACAGCCGCAGGCTTTTTTGTTTGCCCTCCTCATATCGATGCCTTGCGCATTGCGTGGCGGCGGTCGCTCTCGGCGCGGCTGACTGCCTGGCCGACGACGCGGATGTATTGACCAGCTGTGTGATTGACCGGGCGCTGATGCCTTGTGCCGGCCATCACGGAGCGATTGGGGATGTGGAATGCGGTGGGCTTCATGGCGATCACTCCGCGCGGCCTTCGTTGTCCTTGGCGTGGCGCGCGTTGACAGCGGCACGAAGGGAAGTCAGCTTCTCGATGGCCTGCTGGATTTCGCGGTCCACGCGGCGGCGGTCGTTGTCCGACATGTGCTGATCGGAAAGGGACATGGCGACCTCAGAAACCACATCAGCCATTTCCTTGGAGCTGTCAGCAGCCAGCATGTGCAGGCAAGCAGATGCGACCGTGGTCGGCGAGACGCACGCAGCATCCACGGCGCTCTTGAAGCCCGAGCAGTCAATGCCCTGCTCGCTCAGCATCTCCACGATCTGCTGGGTGTCGCTCAGGCCAAGCTTGTGCGTGCTGGAGGTGTTGGCCAGTTCCTTGCGCAGCACCTCGTCGGACTTGCACAGCCTCAGCGCCACGGCGGGACGGCCTCCGGGGTACTGGTTGACTGCTGTGCGCAATGCATCGATCCACATCATTTGTCTGTTCTCCGGTCTAGTTGGACGTTGCCCTTAGGGCTTGGGGATAGGAAACTCGCTAGATGCAACCAAAAACAACACAAGAACTTCAAAAGCAGTTCATGAGCGAGCACGCTGCTGAGTTCCGTCACTTCGCTCGGCTTCTGCTGACGACTTCGGCCGGCATGCTTGCTTTGATGGCTGGCCTTGCCAGCCAGAGACAACCAGGTGTTGCGTGGCCAGATCTCGCTGAAACTGCGTTTCAGGCAGGCTGGGCGTTGCTTGCAGTGAGCCTGCTGAGTGGACTTGCTGTGCAGTGGCTTGAGGCGATGCGCCTGCTAGATGACGCGGAGTTCCTAAAGCAACTAGAAATTCAGGAGGAAGCTCAAGGAACTCGATGGGACGAGCCCAGGCTTTTTCGTCGCTTGCCGCAAAGACGACTTGCCTGGTATTTCCGCGTGCAGACCGGATGCTTCCTCGGATCAGTCGTCGCACTGACAGCAGCGCTGCTCTGGCGATAGCACCAGGACTACGCATGGCTGCTCTCCTTGGCCTTCCGGCGCTTTAGCTCAGGCCAGATTTCTTCCCAGTCATCCGGTCGCAGCTTGGTTCGCGAGATGCCCAGGAGCTTCTCGACCTTCACGCAGTGCTTTTCGCCGAGGGGGTTGGGGCTGTTCAGCCACTTGTGGACAAGGGCCTGAGAGTGGCCCATGAGACGCCCAAACGCTGACTGCGATCCAGCGATGGAGATGGCCTCACGGAGGGCTGCAGCAGATGGGTTCTTGTCATGCATAGACCCATTTTATAACCCAGGTTATGAAAGTCAATAACCCCGGTTCTTTGACCGTCAACAACCGTGGTTATAGGATTGAAGAATGTCAGTGAGTACTTTTGCAGAGCGCGTTCGCGCGCTCAGGGAGATGCGTGGCTGGTCTCAAGCCCAGCTTGGCGAAGCCGCAGGCATCTCTCAGGTTTCGATAGCCAAAATTGAGAAGGGCGGCGCTACAAAGCACACGGGCAAGATTGCTAGAGCGCTAGGTGTGACCGCCGAGGAGCTTGAAGGTGTTAAACCAACCCATCAGGGACAGTCAGGCAAAGTCCATCCAGACCTAAGGCGCCAGGATCTTGTGCCTCTGATTTCATCAGTTCAGGCCGGGAACTGGTCGGAGATCTTGGATAACTTCCAGCCAGGCGATGCTGAAGACTGGCTGCCATGCCCAGTTCGCCACGGCCCCAGCACTTTCTGCCTCCATGTGGAAGGCCAGAGCATGAGCAATCCTGGCATGCGGCCAACCTATGAGCCTGGGGACATTATCTTTGTTGACCCTGGGCGAAGTGCTCAGCCAGGCGATAGGGTTGTCGTTCGGCTTGAGGATCAGCGCCAAGCGACATTCAAGCAGTACCTCGAAGAAGATGGTCGAAAGTTCTTGAGGGCCTTGAACCCAGATTGGAAACCGAAGATCATTGAGATTGACGGAGAGGCAACGATCTGCGGTGTTGTCATCGGGAAGTGGGTGCCAGAGTAGCGACCATTAATTAGGAGTGGGGATGAATCTGATCACGAGAGCCGGCGCGGTGCTGGCCGCGCTTGTTTTGGCAGCATGTGCTGCGCCAAGCCCCAAGACGAGCGCCGAGGTTGCGGCGGCGATCAAAGTTCAAGACTCCGAGTTTGACAGCTCCAGGACATATCTCGGTCCTTACGTCTCAGAGACCTCTGGCGTAGGCCTATTCAAAGATCACTTCTCCTGGCGCATCCGCGCCTTTCAGGACAAGAAGACTGGAGACGTCAGAAGGCAGCTGTACCTCAACACGTCCAACATCTTTGGCTGGCGCTTCTACCGTACCGCAAGCTTCTCCGGCGGAGATATCGTCCCAGCTGACAGGATATCTTCTGAGCCATCTTGCTCAAGGACTGGATGTACCTACTATGAGACGGTGGGTGCCATCATCAGCCAGGAGAAATGGGTTTCCGCAAGAGACGGGGTCCTGCAAGTCCGCTTCAACGCGCAGTCTGGAAACGACATCATTGCTTCAATCAGCCCTGAGTACAGGGCTGCAATCGACCAAGCCATGAGCGTGCAACTTCCTCGGCGAGATGCGCCAACCTCTGAACGCGTACCAACAAGCAGCCAGCCTTCTTTGCCGACAGCGCCTGCGCTGGCAACCCAAGGCAAGCCCAAGGTTGGGCGCTATTCGAGCGCTGTGGAGGGTCTCGTCAACAGGCAGTCCTGTAGTGCCACACCCGTCGCGAACCTGAGTTCCTCAGGACCCGGTTACGAGAACTACTCTGTCGCATGTTCCAGCGGAGACACCCTGATGTTCCGATGCGAATTCGGCAACTGCAGGCAGCTACGGTAGCCGCCAACCGCCACAAGTCAGGCCCACGCAACAGGTGGGCTTTTTTTTGCGCCCACGAATAACCACGGTTATTGACACACTGATAACCCTGGTTATAAACTACATCCCAGACGCAGCAACAAACGCGAAACGACCTCGGCAAGCGATACGGAGCCGGGAAGCCCGACAGGAAGCAGAGGGCAGGTCGAGCCTCAAGGGGCGTGCGTGTTGCGGCGGCGGGTGTCACGGGATCGGCCGGGCGCTGACTGGTCTTTAACAACAGAGGGCTACAGAGAGATGCGGCGGCGTGAATGGACACGTCTGATGAGGGACTGACGTTCGGGCTTCAGCTTTTGCTGGTCGAAATACCTCTGGGGAACCTTTACAGGCCCAAAAACAGAACGAGCAGGTATCGAGCCCTGCCCGCATCTCTCTGTAGCTCTCAAGGAAGGATGAACAGGCCGCAAGGCCCTGCCCCTGTGATCTGTCGGCAGAAGCAAAAGACAGGTGGCGCGAGAACCAACACTCGCGAGCCGGGCCCAGCTGGGGCTAGATCAAAAACGCGTGCTGGAGCCGGGAAACCGGGAGATGCCAGCCGTCCACCCTGAACGACATCAGGGGAAAGACCAAAGCGCATTCGCCGAGTGCGCTTCGTTTTTTCTAAGGAGTAGCAATGCTAGATCACGGAGTACTGAATGTTCCGCTGTCCAAGCGCGGGAACATCGACAGCCAGATTGACCGCTACAAGCGTGAGAAGGCGATCTCGGAACGCAACGAACTCGATGCGCGGAAGTCCGAGTTCGACGCAAAAAAGACCAAGGCTTTGGCCATGGTTGCCCAGCTATCTGACCAGCGCGCTCAGGAGCTAATGACGAAGCACAAGATGACCCGAAAGCAGCTTGATGCGGAACTCAAGTTCATCGCCAGAACGAAGCCCGCTGCATTACTGCGGCGCGGCATCTAACCGCCCGCCCCTGGCGCACAGGGGTAGAACCAAAGGCGCCACGGCCCTTCGCGGCGCCTTTGGTTTTTCAACAGGAGCAGCAATGGACATTCAGAGACTGCGCAACCTGACCACGGGGCGCCTGCATACGGAGATGACTCACATCTACCAAGACATTGAGTTCTTCACGGGAGAGGGCGGTTTCATGACGCACATGCTTTCCAACGCAATGAAGGCGCTCAAGCCTCATCTCCAAGAAGTGTTCAAAGAGGAGCGCCTCTGGGACGGCGCGTATGAACCTTCGCACCAAGGTCAAGTCAAGGCCTTGCCAATGACGCCGGATCAGATTCAGAAGTTCTGGGAGCGTTATGAGGCGCTGCCTTCTGGCTGGCAATGACCCCCTCCCCCGGCTCGTAGCCGGGGCACACCAAGGAGATGAGAGATGCCGTATTTCAGCGTCAAAGCGTACGCACACATGACCCTGCTGATCAAGGCCGATGACGCCGACGAGGCAGCCCAGATCGCTTTTGAGGAAGCCAGTTTTCATCTGGCGACCGATACCGGAGTGGAACCTGCAGTGCTTCTGGAGGCAGAGGAAGACATCGAGTCATGCAGGCGTCACGCTGATCAGGTCTTCAGCGCCTGATCCTCGCCCTGGCAAGCCCAGGGCCATCACATCTGCAACTGGGTCCCTCGGGATAGTGCTGCAGCTCTGCCGGTTGCAGTTGTGATGGTTTTCCAGCCGCGCGCTTCCCACCGCCCAGCAAGTCGGATGCTGGGATTGAGGCGCGAACACGGCTCTCTTTTCAGCCGCGCGCGTCGGATTGATCGCAAGCGACGTGACGCGCACCACGCGGCTCTTTACACCCAGGCTCTGCAATGCAGGGCCTTTTTCGTTTCTGGCCTGCGGGCCGCACACAGGAGAAATCATGTCTGAAGCCCAAAGCACCCTCATCACCAAGGCCCGAGTCAAAGCATGGAAAGCATGCTCGTCTGGATACAGCTGGTTCCTGGAGAACTACAAGCTCGCCGAAGCTGAGTTCGTGCCGGTCTACCAGCATCTGGTCCGTGATGGCCGTGGCAGTGATGCTGACTGGCTGATGGGCAAGCTCTTTCCGGAAATCGGCGCGGAACTGCGGGTCAAGCTGGTGACGCAGATTGCCGGCGCGGACGAAAAGCTGATTGCCGAACAGCATGCGGCTGGTGCTCCTGGCGCGTCCACAGAAGACAAGGCCAACGCAGCGACCACTGGCAACTGGGCCAACGCAGCGACCACTGGCAACTGGGCCAACGCAGCGACCACTGGCTACCGGGCCAACGCAGCGACCACTGGCTACCGGGCCAACGCAGCGACCACTGGCGAGGGGGCTGTGTCCGCCGTCCTCGGCCAGTGCGGCAAGGCCATGGCTGGCGACGGTGGCGCCATCGTGATCGCCCATCGTGACGACGACGGCAACCTGCTTGGCGTGAAAGCCGCGATGGTCGGCCAGGACGGAATCAAGCCCGACGTCTGGTATGCGCTGGATGAGGACGGCGCATTTGTCGAGGCAGAGGAATCATGAACGCCCGCCCCCCATGCCTCGCCAGCCGAGACGCTGATGCTCTGGCCGCGCGCGAGAGCGAGTACGACGCCGAGGACGCTGCTCTTGATGCATACACCCTTGAGCACTACGGCCCGCCGTTCGCGCCTGAGTTCGTGGAAGAGGCGCTGCACAAGGCGCCGTTCGCCACGGCAAAGAAGATCGCGGGCGCAGGTCACTACATGGCCATCTGCAGCCCCATTGACGACTGGCTGCGCGACTTCGCCACACAGTGCGCACGCCAAGATATGCAGGAGGCCCGCAATGCTTGACGCAGCAAAGGCCGCCGCGCATCCCGCAATTGCCGAAGCTCTAATCCTGCAGCTGCAGGGAGAGAACGCAAAGCTCAAGGCTATATGTGAAGCGGCTAAAGGGATGAGCAATCTCTATGGGCACCTGTGGGACTTGGAAGGTGGACATGGCATGTTGTCCCCAGAAAGTGTCCAGAAGTACGACAAGGCGCATGAAGCCCTCGATGCCGCGTTGAAGGGGCTGGATCCCCAATGAACCCAACCAACACCAACCAGAACCCGCCCCTCCCGGCGGGTTTCGCTTTTCAGGAGCCACCGCAATGCAACGAGTGACCCCGGCAGAGCCCTTCAACCCCGATCCCGATGCCCGCTACCTGCGCGAGTGCTCGCGGCCCGGGCCGGTGCATGAGCCGGATGCCGATGGAGTGCCCGGCGGCTGGCTGCTGATGGTGCTGACCGCCCTGCTCCTGCTGGCCGTGAACGGCTGCAGCCAGGCCGGCGCACAGGAGCCCCAGCCCACGCCCGAGGAACAGCGCATTGCGCGCGCCACGGCACGGGCATGCGAGGGCCTCACCCCGGTCTACGAGGCCGGCAGTTTTTCGTGTTTCAAGGAGAGATAGATGCCTGAAGCGACAACCCTGGCGCAGCTGTCCGTCGTGGCCGTGGTCCAGTTCAACGATGAAGAGGCCCTGGTGCTCAACCGTCCGCTGCAGCTGACATATGAGCGCGTAGGCAATGACTACATAGGTTCCGACGGCCCGTTCCGTGATGCGCTCGTCTATTCGCACGGCAGTGGCCGATTCGTGGCCTTCGCTGGGCGAGAGCTGACGATCCCGATGAAGGACGGCACCGTGCAGAAGCTCAAAGACCACTGGTGGAGCGGATCCATTGACGGCTTCCGCCAAGCCACGATATCCAATGTGGAATCCTTGAAGCGCTGCTACGTCTTCAGAGGCGCACTCTGCGATCCCGAAGCATTCGCCGCGCTGCGGTCTGCATACCAGGGATGCGTCTACCCGTACCGCGACTACGAAAAAGTCATCAAGTACGACGACCTGTGGAAACGCATCTTCCACGAGGAAGGTCGTTGCCGGGCGCTAATCCAGGCAATCAAGGCCAAGGACGCAGAGCTGCGGGCACTGGACCCGGGCCAGAAGCTGCGCCAGATGGAGCGCGATGCCCGCGCCGCTGTGCAGTCCGTGATCGACAAGGCTGCAGCCCGCCACCTGGCGGCCATGGCCAGCACCACCTGGAGAACATCATGAAGAAAGAGCACCCGCACGCGCAAGTGCTGCGCTGGATCGCAGATGGGGAGACTGTGCAGTTCAAGCACCCTAGCCATGAGTTCGCTGACTGGGCTGACATTTCCACAAGATGCTCGAATTTTGCGGGATACCTTGTCACCTGCCCAGATTTGATCGACGGCTACGAATTCCGCATCAAGCCCAAGACCATCACGGTAGGCGACCGCGAGATCGAGGCGCCCATCAAGTCCGGTCCTGGCTACTTCGTCACTGACACGGGACATGAGCTGTCGTGGTTTGACGATGAGCGCGACAGGAATTCTTTTGCCGACATGCAGAAGAACGGCCGCGTCTTCGCCAGTATCGAAGCCGCGCGCGCAGCACAGGAAGCATTCACAGCACTGCTGACCAGGGAGCCTTCATGAGCGAAGCGATCAACTCCAGGCCCGGGCCTTGGCTTTCGGAAGGAAATTGGACCTACACGCTGCAACACGCAGGCTGGAGGCGCGGAGAGGAACAGTTTGAAAACCGTCTTTTCGCCCAGGTTCAGCCCGGGCGGAACAGCAGTCTTGCTGAAGCCAACCCCATAGCCAGCCTATTCGCCGAGGCTGGCAACGTGTTCCACGAAACCGGCCTGACGCCGCGCCAGCTGGTGGAGCAGCGGGATGCGCTACTCGCAGAAATTGAGCGCGAGTACACGGAACTCAGCGACTTCCAGAACGAATGGCATGGACGGAATACAGAGGCTGGGCAAGCAAAACTGTGCAGGCTGCGTGCCTTGATCGCCAAGACGACCGGGCGCGATGAACAGGATGTGCAGGACGACTACGGCACACGCACTCGACGCGCGGCGCTGCAGCAGAAGGAGCGGCCATGAAGCACCTCTTCTACGCATTCGCTTGGCTGGCCTTCAACGCAGTGGCGTTCGGGCTCGCAGCCGCGCACCTTATCAACTCAGGCGCCTTCTAGCGCAACCGAGCTCACCATGGCCTATCACTACGACCTCGCTGAATCCATGGCAGAGGAAGCCTCCTGCCGCCAGGTAGAGCACGACCAAGCATCCCAAGCAACTCAAGGAAAAAACCATGTCCATCGCAACAATGATCCTCGGCAACTCGGGCAGCGGGAAGTCAACGAGCCTGCGCAACCTGGACCCGGATAAGACGCTGCTGATCCAGTGCATAAACAAGCCTCTGCCATTCCGCGCAGGTTGCTGGAAGCCCTGCAGCAAAGAGAACCCGCAAGGGAGCGTAATCCGCACCGACAGCCCTGAAAAGATCCTGCGCATCCTGGAAGGCAGCACAAAGGAAATCGTCGTGATTGACGACTATCAGGCCGTGCTGATCAACGAGCTGATATCCCGAAGCAACGAGCGCGGCTACGACAAGTTCACAGACATCGCCAAGAATGCATGGAGCGTATTTCAAACCGCTGGAAAGCTGGCTGAACACCGGCGCGTCTACATCATGACGCACACCCAGACCGACGAGACCGGGCAGGTGAGGATGAAGACGGTGGGGAAGATGGTGGACAGCATGATTGTCCCGGAAGGCTATTTCACGATCGTCCTGCGCACCGAACTGATCAACGGGCAATACCTGTTCGCCACCCAGACCAACGGCCAGGACTGCTGCAAGTCACCAATGGGAATGTTCCCGGATCACCACATACCCAACGATCTCGCCGATGTGGACTCGAAGATATGCGAGTTCTACGGCTCCACCGAAACCGCCTAACAGGGCGGTTTTTCTTTTCCAAGCGCCACCAAGCAAAGGACCAAGCGCAATGTACCAACTCGACACATCAGCAGCTCGTGAAGCCGAGAACGTCAGCAACTACCTGTCCGAAACGGGGAAGTACAAGGGAAAGTTCACCAGGGCCGAAAAGCTGGTGAGCACGAAGAAAGGAACGCACGGCATCGGCTTCACATTCGAGACGGATTCGAAGCAGACCACGCGCTTCGACATCTGGACGATGAATTCCCAGAACGAGTACCTGGGAGGCTTCAAGGCCGTCAACGCCATCATGGCCTGCATGAAGCTGAAATCCCTGTCTGAGGGCCGTGCAGAGGTCGAACGCTACGACTACGAGTCGAAGCAGCGCTACAAGGAAGAAGCAGACGTGTTCCCCGATCTCGTCGGCAAGCCCATCGGCTTGGTGTTGGTCAACACGGAATACGAAAAGATGCGCGACGGACAAAAGACTGGCGAAACAGGATGGCGCCTGGAGCTTGTCGCGCCATTCGAGGCGGCTACCGGCTTCACTGCCTCCGAGATCCTGGACCGCGCAACGCAAGCGAAGAAGCTGGATGCATTGGTCTCCATGCTGGCAGATCGCCCGCTGAAGAACCGCCCAGCGCCACGCCAAAGCGCCGGACATGCGCAAAACGGCGGTCCGCCTGCTGGGCATCCAGCCAACGCTGGTTTTGCCCCGAGCGATGACGACTTTCCCTATTGATGCGTAAGGGGCGCTTCGGCGCCCTCTTCTTTTGGAGAAATCATGAACATCACTCTGTTCGATGCCGCGCAGCAAGTGCGCGAGGCCATGGGGGAGATCGATCCGGACACAGGAGAAATCTCCGAATCCTACGCAGGCAGTGTCGCCCTGTTCGAGCAGAAGGCTGTGGCGTGCGTGGCATATGCGAAGGATGAAGAAGTGAACATCGCTGCAGCCAAGGCAATGCTCAAGCAGATGCAGGAGAAGCTGAAGGCCCGGGAAGATCGCCTTGTCCGCTTCAAGGCATACATGGCTGACTGCATGCAGGCCACCGGCATCACCGAGATCAAGCACGAAAACGGCCTGTTCGGCGCAAAGCTTTACTTCGGGCGTGATGAGGTTGTTGTGCTGGCTGATGGCTATCAGTTCCCGCCAGAGCTTTGCAATGAGCCGAAACCACCGGAACCCAGCAAGACCAAGATCAAGGCTGCCATCAAGGCAGGCCAGCCGGTCAGCGGAGCTCAGATCATCCGCAAAGATCGACTCGTCATCAGCTGAGGCAATCATGGAACTCAACAGAGCCCAGCGCCGCGCGGCAAAGAAACAGCGGCGCCCTGTACTTGGCGCTGGGCACATCCAGTTGCCCATCAACATCCGTTTCAACGCGGCAGACGAAACGCAGCTGCAGCTTGTTCCGCTCGGCCTCGCGACAACGCTTATCGAAGGCACCGCAGACGAATCGACGTGGCACACGCTGACGCTGCGGATCAACTGGGGCAGGTTTCTGGCTGGCGACCACTTCCCTGATGCCGAGCCTGCCATGGTGGCCGCGCAGGACGCCATGCGCTCCATCAGCGCACGCCACGACCGCGCACAGACCTGGGGAGCCTCAAAGCCAGAGTACGACTCAATCTACGAGGCAATACGCATCTGCAATGAGATGCAGCAGCAGTGCACGCGGCGTGAACTGCGTGACGCCCTGGAGCGGGTCTACGCAGCCAACGAGTACCACCGCAAGGTGACTGAGATCAAAAACCGGCTCGACGCCAGCGCCTGACACTCCCACCCCCGAAGCCCTCCCGGTATGCCGCGAGGGCTTTTTTCTGTCCCAAATCAGCCATGCCCGCCTACTACAACCAAGGAGTGCACTAAATGCCAAGGCTCCCGCAACTCGAGGCAGCCAGAGCCTCAGGGGCATCAACCTATTTCACTGGGAAACCATGCCTATCTGGGCATGTAGCAGAGCGATACGTATCTACGAGAGCGTGTGTTGTCTGCGCAGATCTGAAGGCAAAACGATGGCAAAAGGAGAACCAGGACAGCCGCCGCATTGCAGAGAATCATCGCCGCCGCAAACGCCTTTTCGGGATCGATGAACCAGCATACAAAGCAAAGCTCGTTTTACAGGGTGGCGGATGTGCTATCTGCGGCGGCGTGAACAACACCACACGTCGCGCTCTGGCTGTGGACCATGACCACAGTTGCTGCCCCAATGAAAAGTCTTGCGGGAAGTGTGTGAGGGGCTTGCTTTGCGACAACTGCAATCACGGCATTGGCAAATTCCGGGATGACCCTGAATTGCTATTGAAGGCAGTGGAGTACCTGCGCTCATGGCAAGTTATTACAACGAAATAGACCCGTACGCGGCCCAGTGGCTGCGCAACCTCATCACTGCCGGGCACATCGCGCCTGGTGTGGTGGACGAAAGGAGCATTGAAGATGTTCACCCCTCCGACCTGCGCGGATTCAAGCAGTGCCATTTCTTCGCCGGAATCGGGGTTTGGAGCCTGGCCCTGCGGCGCGCCGGCTGGTCCGACGACCGACCTGTTTGGACTGGTTCCTGCCCGTGCCAACCTTTCTCCGCGGCAGGCGCGGGAGCTGGGTTTGATGACGAGCGGCACCTTTGGCCGCATTTCCACTGGCTCATCCAAGAGTGCCGCCCTGCAGTCGTCTTTGGAGAGCAGGTTGCGAGCCGCGACGCAGACCCTTGGATCGACCTTGTACAAGATGACCTGGAAGGCCTGGAATACGGGGTCGCAGCGGTCCCGTTCCCGTCTGCGGGCGTCGGTGCTCCGCACATCCGCGACCGGCTCTACTGGGTGGCCAACGCCCACGGCAGCACTGGCCGAAAAGGGCGTGCGCACCTTCGAGGGCGGACTGATGGAGGCGATGCGCAGCCATGGACCGGATCTGGCTGCTGCAGCGTGCTTGACGGGCTGGCCAACTCCTCAGGCGAGGGACTGGAAGGGCGCGAACGAAGCCGGAAACGACCTGACCCACAACGCGCGACCACTGAACGAGGTGGCGCGGCTTGCGGGCTGGCCGACGCCCACCAGCACGGACGCACTGCGCTGCCCCTCGATCGATGCCACGACGCCCAACATCACGTTGAACCATGCGGCGAACCTAGCCGGCTGGCAGACGCCGAAGGCATCGGATGGGATCGGAGGGCAGGGTTTCCGGCAAGGGGTCTCTATGACGGGCCAGATGCCGAACGGAGCAAAGGCATCAATGGGCTTGCCTGCTTCTGTGAAGCTTGCCTTCAGCGATGCGAGCCAGCCGGCCCGACTAACGGCCGATGGACGGATGCTGACTGGCTCCTCTGCAGGGATGGCAAGTGGAGGCCAGTTGAACCCGGCACATTCCCGCTGGCTCATGGGGCTCCCTCCCGAGTGGGACGACTGCGCGCCTACGGCAACGCGATCAACGCGGTCCAAGCGGAAACCTTCATCCGCTGCGTGATGCCCTCTCTTCCCTGAATAGCCCGCATCGCGCGGGTTTGCTTTTTTCTTCATGACCCCGACCCCACCCCAGTGCCCGCTGCTGCTGCAGCGCGCAGGCCACGTCATCAACACCACTGCAGCGCATTGGAAGCTGCTCAACAAGGAAGCCTCATGACAGCAATCCAACGCTTTGCCATCCACGGCACCATCATGAATCCCCACTCCAGCGGCCCGTATGTGCGCCATGAGGACCACCTGGCCGCGATGCAGGGTCGGTGCCTGGCCCAGATCGAGGAGCCGGCAGCTCCTGCCGCTGTGGCTGGGCCCGCCCTGGAAGCGCCTGCAGCCCCGGCCCGCATCGTGGCTGACGCCCTGATCCGGCTGGATGCCATCTACCGCGAGCAGGCAGAAGCGGATTGCGATGAGCCACCACGGCGCCCCGACTGGCTGACGACTGCCCTGCACCTCGCGGCAGCAGCGCCCCAGGCACCAGCTGCCCCTGGAATGGCTGTCACGGGGTTGGCTGGAGAGATCATCGCCGCGCTTGAATTAGACGAAAAGGATGGCGGATATGACCTAACTTCAGGCCTGTTCGGGCCGAAATTTTCCGCACTTGTCCGCCGCTGGGCAGCAGCGGAATGGGCTCACATCACCGCGCCCCAGGCACCTGCTGGGCCCTCGGTCAACGAGCGCGCGGCATACATCGAGTTTCTGACTGGCAAGTTCCCGCGATCCTACGGCAAGGAAGAAGCGGGGCGCTGGTGGGACCAGGGGCATGTTTCCGCGCTCACATGGCAGGCGGCCCGCGCCGTTGCGGCAGCACCTGCTGCGCCCGACGATGTGCTCTGCTACATCCGCCCCGGGGCCACGCTCCCCGAGCGCCACGGCTTCGAGGTGTGCCGGGCCACCGATGCCGGTGCCATGGCGGTGATGGGCGACGGCCGGGCTCATGCCATGCCAACCGTCACGCCTGCCGAGTTCGCGGCGGACATTGACCAGATGCTGGCAGCACCTGCTGCGCCCTCGGTGCTGCCGAGCGGCTGGGTGCCCTGCATCCTGACCCACGATGGCCAGCACCCCGAAGAGGTGGCATACGGCCCGCAGATCATGATGGACCGCCTCAAGAAGTGGCTGGGCCGCTATTTCGAGCTGCTGGCCCAGAAGGTTCTTGCCGAACCAGTCCAGGCGGAAATGCAGGCCGCCCTGCAGGCCGTGGCGATGGACGTGGTGCATGTGGGCGCCGGGGAAAACACGATCACCGATGCGGCGCGGGCCAAGGTCGAGGCGGTACTGGAGAAGATCGGCGCGCCCTGGCCGCTCATGCCTGCAGCACCTGCTGCGCCTGCAGTGGATGCAACGGCCGAGCGCGACGCGGCTTTCGAGGCCGTGCGCCAGCGCCTGTGCAGGATTCCGCGATGGTCATTCCACATTGACTCTCGGGGGAACATCCGTCGTGTGGATGACGCCAGCGGCAACTGGATCGAGTTCTCGGTCGCGCATCAACTGTTCGACCCCGTTGCTGTGGACTCGGCCATCGCAGCCCAGGCAGCAGCCAAGGGGACAGGCGATGCGGCATAAATCGCTCCTCGTCAGCGCGGCCATGGCGCGGCTGCTTTCCCAGGCAACCCAGCCCGTGGACATGACCACCACGCTTACCGGCATCGCAGATCGCCGTCGCTCAGAAGCCGATGCCAAGGCACAAAAAAAGGCCGCTCGCGGCGAACTGTCTGCGCGCCAGGCACGGAAGGCTCGCAAGGCCGCTAAGCGCCCCACTGGGCACAAGGAGAGCTGATGCAAACCGCAACACCCCAGCAGGTACGCCTGCTACAGCACACGCTCGGCCTGAGCGAGTACCAGCGCCGATCCTTCCGCAATCACTTCCTCGCCGGGCCTGGCCACCACGACATGCCCGACCTCGAAGAGCTGGAGCACCTGGGCCTCATGGCCCGCGCCCGCACGCCAGCCTTCTGCGATACCAGCGACATTGTGTTCGTGACAACCACGGCCGGCGCCGCCCTGGCGCTGGAGCACCTGCCCGAACCACCCCCGCCCGAGAAGCAGACGCAGTACCGCCAGTGGCTGGATGCGGACACCGGCTGCACGTTCCGCGAGTGGCTGTGCGGAAGCCGGCTGCCGAAGTTCGAGAAACGCGGCTACGTCCTCGACGGAACCCTGGAACACCGCATGTACCGCACGGTCTGGGACGGTGACTGGGACAGCTACCGCGACGTGCAGGGCCAGTGGGCCACCACGAAGAAGGAGGCCAAGGCCAGCTACAAGGCCGCGCTCAAGGCCCGCCAGCAAGCACAGCGCGCCCAGGCGCAGCAGAAAGGACCTGCATCGTGAAGATCATCAAACAGGGCAAGCTGCCAGAGACCCGCACTCACCAGTGCACCTGCCGCGAATGCGCCACCGTCTTCGAGTTCGAGCAGCGCGAGGCCAAATTCGTGTTCGACCAGCGCGATGGCGACTTCCTGCAGATCAACTGCCCCGTGTGCGGCGCCCAGTGCGCCAAGGCTGCCAGCAAAGGAAAGACCCCGTGACCACAGCACTCACCATCCGCCCAAAACAAAAGCTCTGGACCGTCGCGCGCTTCCCGAACGGGGGCTGGTCTACGGTCGGGCGCCCGACAGATGCCGAGTACAGCGAAAGCGAGACATGGCAGATCTGGGCATCCAGCCGCGACGAGGCAAAGAAGAAGGCGCAGGGCCTTCGCTCGCGTGCCCAGCGCAAGCTGCGCGCCTCTGAGAAGAAACAGGGAGCCACGCCGTGACCACAGCACCAACACCCGACCTGCGCGCCCTGGCCGAGGCTGCAGAAGGCAATGGGGAGCACATCTACACGCACCCGATCGACAGCAACAAATGGCGCGAGAACGAGGCGTGGCACCGGGCCGCATCGCCGGGCGCCGTCCTGCATCTACTGGACCGCATCCAGGAGCTGGAAGGCAAGCTCGGCCGCTTCCAGGGCGTGCCACTGCCGCTCATCGAGGCCATCAACGTAGCCACCGGCAGCAACGACTGGCAGGGAGACCACAGCCCGGCAGAGCTGTTGGAGCCAGCGTGCCGCGCGATCACGGCCCTGCGTGCCGAACGGCCCATGCCAACAGTCGAGGATGCATCACAAGAGTGGGGCAAGGTCGATCCGATCACCGCATGGCACCTGATCGAACGCCACGCGGACAACTGGGCTGACATCGGCAAGATGATGACGGAGTACGTTCAGGCCCAGATAGCTCGGGCAGAGCTGGAGGCGCGCAAGCCGCTGCCGCTGAGCGATGACGACCTCCTGCGGCTGCGCTCCGATGTCGCCCGCGCGATCTGGGATGTCATGCGAGAGCACGAGGACAGATGCGACCACGCGCTCGAAGATGTGGACCACAAGCACCAGGTCTGGGACTGCGCTGATGCCGCCATTGAGACGGCGCTCGGCATCATCCCCAGGCCCAATCCGCTCATCGCCAGCCGCGAGGTGGTTGCAGACGGCCCCGTGCGTGTCACGCGCCTGCACCTGACCGAAGAGGGCCGCGCCGGCCTCACATCCAAGGCCGCCGGCCCGCTGCCGGGCATCACCGGAGGATCGTCACTGACCGAGCAGGAGAAGGTCGAGTGGGCCAGGAGGTGCGCGCTGGAGGAAGCAGCCAAGATCTGCGACGACCAGGACGTGCCGCGCGAGTTCTTCCGCGACCAGTCCTGGCCCTATGAGAAGGCCTGCAACGACCTGGCAGACGCCATCCGAGCCATGAAGGACAAGCCATGAGCAAGCGAGCCCGCGAGCGCGGCGACAAGCGCGACAGGTGGCAAGAGCCACAGGACCAGCAACCAGAGCCCGCACCAGCGGGTTCTTTCATTTGAGGGGATGACATGGGATACACGACACGATTCACCGGCGCCCTGGCGCTCAGCCGCGCGCTGACCATGCAAGAGGCCAAGACTCTGCTGCAGTTCAACGAGGACCCCGATCTGATCCAGGGACAGCGGCCAAGCAGCTATCTCCAGTGGGTGCCATCAGAAGACCTGCAGTACATCGTCTGGGATGAGGGCGAGAAGTTCTACAGCTATGACGAGTGGATGACGTGGCTGCTTCGCCATCTCGATTCCATCGGGGTCAAGGCCAACGGCTATTTGTATTGGGTGGGCGAAGACAGGTCCGATACAGGGGAGATAGCTGTGATCGATAGCCAAATGACTGTCACGCCGAACAAGAAGGCCGCCATCCAGAGAAAGCCGCTCACCCTGAGCAAGCTCGGTGAAATGGCCCTGGAGCAAATCACATCCTGACCAACCCCAGCCCCGCTAGTCGGGGCTTTTTCTTTGGATAGCCACATGTTCAAAAATCTGATCATCTACCGTATCGCGGCCACCTGGGTCGCTGACTTCGGCGCTCTGGAAGCGGCCCTTGCAAAGTCTCCGTTCGCTGAATGCGGCCCCACTCAGGAGCGCAGTGCCGGCTGGGGGCCTCCCCGTGGCGAAGAGCACGGCGCGCTCGCGGAAAACATCGGCGGCCAGTGGATCTTCCGCTTCATGACCGAGGCCAAGATGATGCCGGCCAGCGTGCTCAACCGCCGCGTCAACGAGAAGGCTGCCCACATCGAGGCCACCGAAGGCCGCAAGCCCGGCAAGAAGGAAAAGAAGGACCTCAAGGACGAGGCCAAGCTGGACCTGCTGCCCATGGCCTTCACCAAGCAAGGGGCCATGTGGGTCTGGCTGGACCCCAAGGCCCGCATCCTGGTGCTGGACACCGGCAGCCAGGCGCGCGCCGATGAGGTGGTCAGCGCGCTGGTCGAGGGCCTGACCGGCTTTGCGCTGGCCCTGCTGGACACGCAGACCAGCGCCCAGGCCGCGATGGCGCACTGGCTGACCACGCAAGAGCCGCCCGCAGGCTTCTCCATCGACCGCGAGTGCGAGCTCAAGGCAGCGGACGACTCCAAGGCCGTCGTGCGCTACGGCCGGCATCCGCTGGATATCGCCGAGGTCCGCCAGCACATCGAGCACGGCAAGCTGCCCACCCGCCTGGCGCTGACCTGGGATGGCCGCGTGAGCTTCGTGCTGACCGAGGGCCTGCAACTGCGCAAGGTGGCAATGCTGGATGCGGTGATGGTGGGTCAGTCGCAGGGCGATGGCGGTTTCGATGCCGATGTGGCAATCACGACGGGCGAGCTGTCGAAGCTCATCCCCAACCTGACTGAGGCGCTGGGCGGGGAGGGTCGCACGGGCCTGGACCAGAAGCTTCCAGCATCGCTCGAAACCTGAACCAATCGCAAAACACAGCCCCTCGCCGAGGGGCTTTCTTTTTGGAGAACCAGATGAAGGAAGAACTTCAGCGACAGCTCGCCCAAATCATCGCGGCGATCCACGGCCAGGCCTCATCCACAGGGGATTTCTGGCTCGACCGCTTGCCAAGCGTGGCGCAGCAGTACATCGCCTACGGCCGCGCGCAGGCCATCATCGACATCATCATGCCCACTGCGGGCCTGCTGGTCGCGGCGTGGCTCATCAAGCATTTGCTGGTGCACTCGGGCATCGCGCTCGACTTCAAGGCGCACCGCGCCTTCCTATCGCTGCTGACCGGGGTCGTGGCCACCGGCCTTGGCATCTATTCCGTGATCGCGTTCGTGACCGCAACACGCCTGGCGGCCCTGGTCTGGTTCGCGCCAAAGGTCTGGCTCCTGCGCGAGCTGGCCAACATCATCAAGTAGCACCCCCGCGCGATCAGCACCAACAGCCAACGGGCCGCGCATTCTCAGTGAGGACAAAATGAGCAAACGAGTGAAACTTCTGGATTGGGCTGCGCGTCACTTTGACCCTGTGCCCAGCCTTTGGACGCTGCGCCGTCTGGTGCGTGATGGGAAGATCGAGCCTAGGCCGGTCAAGGTGGGGAAGTTCTACTACGTGCAGGAAGACGCGCGCCCCATCGACCACAACCAGCGGCAGACACTACTGGATCGCGTAAGAAAGGCGGCATGACATGGCAGCAAGGCCAAGGGACAGATCTCGCAGGGACTGGCCTGCAGGACTACGCGAGCCGCGGCCCGGATACTTCACCTGGCGCAACCCCGCAACAGGCAAGGATCTGGCAATCGGCCGCGTCTCAATTGCCCAGGCCAAACGCGAGGCGAACGAAGCGCTTGCATTCGTGCTGTCTGACAAGCCCGCGTTGCTGGATCGCATCCAGGGCAAGGACAACACGATTGCCGACTTGCTCGACAAGATGCCAGCCAGCCCTGTCTACAACACGGCAAAAAGCAACCGCTCTCTCGACAAGAAGATCCGCGAAGGCCTTGGGCAGATTGCATGCGGCGGCCTTTCGGTGGCTCACTGCGCGAAGTTCATCGAGGACGAGGCAGATGCCGGCAGGAAGAGATCAGCTCAAGCGCTGCGATCTAGGCTGCATGCCGTCTGCAGCCGAGGGCGAGCGCTCGGGTGGATGGATGAGAACCCTGTGGATCCAATCTCCAAGCCGGTGGCCAAGACATCCCGCAGCCGCCTCACGCTTGACCAGTTCCGCATGATTCTCGATAAGGCTCCAGAGATCGCGCCATGGCTGCCGGGCGCGATGCTGGTGGCCTTGATCTCTGGCATGGACCGAGACACCGTGTCCAAACTGGAACGGAAAGCCATTGGCAAGGAGTTTCTGACGATCAATCGCGCGAAGACAGGAATTTGGCTGGAGATACCGCTGTCACTGCGTATGGATGCGATGGGAATGACGCTTCTGGATGCGTTGTCTGCATGCCGGTCAAACGTGGTCAGCAAGTATGTGGTGCATCACCGCAAGACCTATCGAGCCGGCGTTGAGGCTGGAAGCGCAGTATTCGTGGACCGCATCAGCAAGGCCTTCACAGAAGCGCGCGACCTCGCGGGGATCACGAGAGAGAATGCCCCCACGTTCCATGAGATACGCTCCCTGTCCAAGCGAACATACATGGCCCAGGGCAACGTGGACACCAAGGCACTTCTAGGCCACAAATCGGAGAGCGCTGCCGCGATTTACGCCGACCCGCGAGGCATCGAGCCAGTGCGCGTGAAGGTGTCGTAGTGCATGTTATCCACAGGATGGGATATGGAACAAATTAGGGAACAATTAGGTAACACATGCCATTCTACAAAGAGGAAAAGAATCCTCATGGTCTGCACCGGCAACATCTGCCGCAGCCCCACGGCCCACGGCGTGCTCGAGAAAATGGTGGCCGACGCGGGCCTGGCGGGCCGCATCGAAGTGGACTCTGCAGGCACGCACGGCTACCACGTGGGCGAGGCACCCGACCACCGCTCCCAGGCCCATGCCGCACGGCGCGGCTATGACCTCTCGCAGCAGCGCGCGCGGCAGCTGCGGGCCGAGGACTTCACGGCATTCGACCAGGTGCTGGTGATGGATGGCGCCAACGAATCTGCAGCGCGCAGGATCTGCCCCGAGTCCGAATGGCACCGCGTACAGCGGCTGACGGACTTCTGCACCGAGCACTCCGCGCGCGAAGTGCCCGACCCCTACTACGGCGGCGACCGGGGTTTCGAGGACGTGCTGGACCTGGTGGAAGACGCCTGCGCGGGGCTGCTGGCCACGCTGGGCATGGCGCCGCGCAAGGGTTGACAAGTCACGGCACCGCTTGCGCATGCGAACCCTCATTCTTTGCTTCGGCATCCTGGGCACGCTTGTGTTCGGCGCAGCCTTCGCCCTGTCGTTTTCCTCGCCATTGCTGGTCGAGAGCCTGGGCAAGGAGATCATCCGCATCGAGATCGAGCGCAGGCTGGGCACCCAGCTGGATACGCTGACAGGCTCGCGCATGGCGGGCCTGGCCCAGAAGGCGCTGGGCAGGACAGATAGCGAGATCGCCGCAGTGCGGCGCGAGATCGAGGCCGGCATTCCCGACAAGGTGGCCTCGGTCATGACCGACATGCGCCGTGCTGACTGCGAATGCCGCAAGCGCAATGCCGTCTACACGCAGCAGCGCCAAGCCACCCAGCTGGCATCGCTGATCCAGATGCGCGCCCGGCTGGTGGAATTCATCGAGTCGGCCTACCACCAGACCACGGCCAGCCTGCTGCGGGAGTTAAGGATCTTCACTGCGTCCAATGCGCTGGTGTTTCTGGCCCTGACCGGCGTGACGGCGCGACGCAGGCGGGCGGGGCTGCAGCTGGCACTGCCCGCCATCGTGCTGGTGACCGCCTCGGCGGTGACTGCCATGCTGTATCTGTTCGCACAGGACTGGCTGCACACCATTGTGTTTGGCAGTTACATCGGCCTGGCCTACATGGCCTATCTGGCCTTTGCCATCGCACTGCTGTGCGACATCGCACTCAACCGGGCACGCCTGTGCACACGGGCCATCAACGGCCTTGCGTCGTCTTTTGGTTCGGCATTCGAGGTCTTGCCTTGTTGAGCCCAAGGCCCACCTTGGCCCGGTAACTGCCCCGATCACAGCAGCGGCACGGCCTCCATAGCCCTACCCACCCGCCACCACAATCCACCCCTGCCCGCTCGCTTGGCCGCGTCGGCACCGAATGTGCGCGCATGCTGCTGCAATGGATGCGCGCAGAGGCCGGGGAATCGCCAAGCCTGGATCTGGGTTATGAGCTGGTGGTGCGACAAAGCAATTGACTGGCAGATGCCTGGCTATCCATTCGCATATTGAGATAGAGTTCGGCGGCTTGGCCATTCCCGCCCAAGCCCTTCTTCTCCACTGCACCTGTGCAATGGAGATTTTTCATTTCAATCCATCTTCAAAGAACATGAACACCATTGCATTGGGAGGACGCCTGCGGCCGCAAGGCGCAATCCGGACTCGCCGGATCATGGCTGCCTTGCTCGCTGCGAGCGCTGTACTGTGTGTGCCGAACGGAGTATCGGCGGCCGAGAACGATGCACTATCTGCCTCTCTGGCTGCATTCGGTGATGCCGCTGCGGCAAGACGCCTGGAGGACCAGATCGCGGATCTTGTGAAAAAGCGCAATCAGGCGGGCATGACCAAGCTGGTGGGGCAGATCGCGCAGAACGACGGGGCTTTCATGGAAAAGATGGACAGCCTGACGCAGGCCAAAAATCGGGTTCCTGATCCTGAAATGACCAGGATTGCCATGACCCTGGGCCCTTGCCACCATGCCGGTTTTCTTCTCAGGAAAATGGCCTTCGCCCTTGCCGATGGTCAGGCAAAGCCCATCATTCGCAATGGGGTGATCATGATTGACGGCACGCACATGGACGATATGTATGCCGAGCAAATGTCGCGCTGTGAAAGGCTGGCCAAGCAGCCCATGCGGAAAATCAAGATAGGTTCCATGTGCTCCGTCAATGGCTCGGGCTGCGACGAGGATCCGGATATGGATTGAAAAGGCAGAGCGCTGAAAAACGAATGCAAGGAAAGAAAAGGCCGGGTCTGCCGCCCGGCCTTTGGTGACCGGCCCGGCGGTGACTTTTGGTTCGGCACTCAAGGTCTTGCCTTGTTGAGCCCACGGCCCCACCTGCCCCGGCAACTGCCCCGATCACAACGGCGGCATAGCCCCAAAATCCCTACCCGCCCGCCACCACAATCCGCCCCTTGCCCGCACGCTTGGCCGCGTACATGGCCTCGTCGGCGCGCTGCAGAAGCTGGGTGGCATCTTCCCGGGAGGCATTGAGGGCGATGCCCATGCTGGCGCCGACCTGCACGGTGGCGCCGCTGTGCAGGCGGATGGGCTGGCGAATGGAGGCCAGGCAGCGCTGCATGATCTGCAGGGCGTCGTCGGCCGAGGCCAGTTCGTCCAGCAGCAGCACGAATTCGTCTCCGCCCAGGCGGGCGACGCAGTCGGTTTCGCGGGCCTGGGTGGTGAGGCGGCGGGCGATGATGCGCAGCACTTCATCGCCGGCGTCGTGGCCTTCGGTGTCGTTGACTTGCTTGAAGCCGTCCAGGTCCATGAAGCAGACGGCCAGCTGGCCGGGGCCGCTGGCCTGGGCCAGCGCGCGCTGCAGCCGCGCCTGCAGCGCGCGGCGGTTGGCCAGGCCGGTCAGCACGTCGTGCAATGCCTGGTGCTGGGCCGCCTGCTCGCCGCGCTTGAGGGCGTCGATGTCCACGAAGACCCATATCGATTCGCCATCGGCCAGGCCTGCGCCGCTGACATCGACCCAGAGCAGGCTGCCATCGCTGGTCTGCAGCTGCATCTGGGCGTGGCATTTGCCGCTGGAGCGCAGTGCGCCATAGGCCAGTTCGCCGGAGCGTTCGTAGGTTTCCTCGTCCGGGTAGAGGATGCGCGCCGAGTGGTCCAGCAGCTCGCCGGCCGGGCGCTTGAGCATGCGCTGCAGGGCCTGGTTGGTCCACAGCAGCCGGCGCTCGCGCAGGCGGGCGATGCCGATGAGGTCGTTGTCCATGAACAGTTCCTGCTGGCGCAGCAGCTCGGCGAGCCGGATGCGCGCCACGCGTTCGCGCTGCTGCAGCAGGTAGAGGCTGACCGAGCCCAGCGCGATCAGCGCGATGCTCAGGCCCGTGAGCGCCCAGGCACGCCAGGTCGATGCACGCCACCCCGCCAGGTAGCTTTCCGTGCCCAGGCCGGTGAAGACGGTCAGCGGATAGCCGGCCAGGCGCTGGTAGGCCGTGATGCGCTCCACGCCATCGAGCAGCGTGGGCGTGATGTACCAGCCAAGCTCCCGGTCATCGGCCAGGGCCCGGTGGTACTCGCCCGAGACTTCCGAGCCGCCGATGCCGGCCATGGGCTGGGGATCGCCGGCCGCGTAGCGGGCCACCAGCAGATCCTTGTCCGAACGCAGCGCAATGGCGCTGTCGGGCCCGAAGGCCTGGCGGCGGAACAGCGACTGGAAATGCTCGGCTGCGACGACCGCGTAGACGATGCCCTGGAAATCCCCGTCGCCGGATTGCAGCCGCCGCGCCAGCACGATGGCCCATTTCTTGAAGGAGTGGCTGACCAGCGGGTCGGAGACCACCATGCGGTCGGTGTTGCGCGCCCGGTCGAAGTAGCCTCGCTCGGCCACGGAAAATGCCGGCTCCTCCTCGTTCGCACTCTGCAGGACCTGGCCATTGGCGTCGGTGACGCGCAGCGCCGTGACGAAGGGAACGAGGGCGCGCTGTTCCTGCAGGATTTCATAGAGGGCCAGCGCCGCCACGTCCGCGCCTTCCAGACTCCGGCTGCGGTAGCGGCCCGCGACGGTGGCCAGGGCGTTGTCCACCAGCCGCATCTCGGCGTTCAGCTCCAGGCTCAGGCTGCGGGCCTGGTTCCGGGTGACGGCCACGCCCAGGTCCAGGTCGGCCTGGTGGTTGGCGCGCAGGCTCAACCAGGTGGCCAGGCCCAGCAGGCCGGCCACCAGCAGGTTGCCGAGCACCAGGCGCAGGAGCACCTTGTCGGAAAGAAGCCTCTTCATGGCGCCGGGTGTCCCTTTCCTACTTGCTGGATGGGCATCGGGGTGGATGGACCGGCCCATTTTTAGCACAAGGCAGGAGCACTCCATGCCAGGTCGCACGCCATGGCAGCGGCGCCTTTCGGCGCTGCGCCCGGCCCCCCTCAGGGCATGCGCCAGCTCAGGCCCGCGTACACGGCCCGGCCATCTCCGGGAAAGTAATAGGCACCGTCCACGCCGCGCACATTGGCCTGTACGGCCGTGGTCGCGGCATAGCGCCGGTCGGTCAGGTTGCGGCCTTCGACGAACCAGCTCCAGCCATCGCCCAGCGCCCCGCTCAAGCGCAGGTTGAGCAGCGCATAGCCATCGGAGGCCACGGTGTTGGCATGGTCCACCCAGGTGCGCGAGGGCAGCCACTCCAGGCCGGGCGCGACCGTGACCTGCTGCGTGGCCCTCCACTGCAGCTCGGCCCGCAACAGGTGCGGTGGAATGCCGGCCAGGCGGCGGCGGCCGTAGACGGCGTCGTTGTCAAAGCGCAGGTCGCTGTAGAGGTACTGGGTGCGCAGCGACCAGCGCGGCGCAAGCCGTGCCTGCATGGACAGCTCCAGCCCCTGGTGGATGGTGCGGTCGGCATTGGTGGTGCCCAGGGCCGCGCCGCTGGCGTCGGTCAGCGCCAGCAGTTCGCGGCGCACGCGCGAGTGGTAGATGGCGGCGTCCCAGGCCAGGGCCTCGCCGTGGCCGCGCCAGCCGGCCTCCACCGTGGTTGCGCTTTGCGCGCGCCCCAGCGGCAGCGAAGGCTGGTAGACCAGCTCGCCAATGGGCGGAGCCTCGAAGCTGCCGCTGATGTTGGCGTACCACTGCGACGTGGGCGTGGCCGCGAACAGCAGGCCCAGCTTGGGCGAGGTGTGGCTGAAATCCACGTCGTAGCTGGAGGCGGGCGCCAGCAGATTGTCCTGGCGGCGCTGGGCGCGCACGAACTGCAGGCCGGCCTGCAGCGTCCAGCGGGTGCTCAGGCCATGGCTGTATTCGCCATAGACCACATCCTGCTGCGCCTTCACGCGCGTGCGCCCCGTGGACGCACCGGCCGCGCCGCCCGCATTGGTGTAGCGCCATTCATCGCCATCGAGCTGCGCGCTGGAAAAGCCCAGCACCAGCCTGCGCGTGAGGCCGCCGCCCTGCCCCAGCTTGGCCACCAGGCGCGAGTCCAGGCCCGTGTCGCGCATGTCCTGCTGGACGATGCCCATGGTCATGGGGTGGAAGCGGTCGCGCTGCGCGGCGAACAGCGAGGTGGTCCAGCGCAGGCCTTCGCGCGGCTGCCAGTCCATGCGCAGGGCGCCGCGCGTCTGGCGGTAGTTGTTGCCGGCGTCCTGCGCCACATAGCCGGGCGCGGCCTGGCGCGGATTGGCCAGCATGGCCGCGCGCGTGAGGCTTCCGGGCATTTGCATGTCGGCATCCACATGGGACAGGAAGGCGCGCAGCTCCAGCGTATCGGTGAGCTGCAGGCCCACATTGCCGGACAGGCGCTGCGTGCGCCAGGCCGACTGTTCGCGCCAGCCGTCCTGCTCGCTGCGGCCGATGTTCAGAAGGCCATCCACCCGCTCGCCACGACCCGCCAGCTGGGCCTGGGCCTGCCGCTGGCCGAACGATCCGGCCTGCAGCCGCAGCGATGCGGCAGGTGCCGTCAACCCGGTCGGCGAGACAAAGTTGATCGCGCCGCCCAGGCTGCTGGCGCCGTACTCCAGCGCATTGGCGCCACGCCAGACCTCGACATGCTGGGCCGCCATGGGGTCGATGGACTGGAAGTCCGCCGCGCCATCGGCCTGGTTCAGCGGTATGCCGTCCTGGTACAGCTGTATGCCGCGCATCAGATAGCCGCGCTGCACGCCCGAGCCCCGGATGGACAGCCGCGTCTCGGGGCCGTGGCGCGTCTGTGCGAGCACGCCGGGCGCGTAGGCCAGTGCATCGGCGGCGGTGCTGGCACGCCCGGCCGCGTAGCTGGCTGCATCGATGACGGCCGTGCCGCCTGCGCGCTGCGACAGTTCATCGCGCGCAGCCTGCACGGCCTGGGCGGCGCGGGCCTCGGGCGTGGCGGCGGCGCCGCGGGCGCGCACCTCCACATCCGCAAGAACAGGTTCTGCCTGGGCCAGGGCGGAGGATGCGGCGCAAAGGCCTGCGGCGCCGGCCAGAGAAAGTGCAAAGCTCTTCATGCAGCCCCCAGGATCTGGCGCAGATCGGCCGCGCAGTCCTGCGCGTCCTGCTCATGGCGGAACGCCACGCGCAGCCGGCCCTCGGGATCGAAGACATAGGTGATGGCCGAGTGGTCCATGGTGTAGGACGCACCCGTGGGCACCTTCTTGTAGAAGACCTTGAATTCCCTGGCGACCTCGGCCGTCTGCGCCTCGTCGCCGCGCAGCGCGACAAAGCCGGGGTCGAAGGCGCCCACATAGGCCTTGAGCACCTGGGCCGTATCGCGCTCGGGATCGATGGTGATGAAGGCCACGGCCAGGCGGGCGCCATCGGCGCCCAGAAGCTCGCGTATTTCCAGCGCGCGCGTCAGCGCCGTGGGGCAGACATCGGGGCATTGGGTGAAGCCGAAAAAGACCATCAGGGCCAGGCCCTTGAAGTCGGCCAGCGTGCGCTCGCGCCCATCGGCATCGCGCAGGCGGAAGTCCCGGCCGTACTGCGCGCCGGTCAGGTCTATGCCCTTGAACGGCACGGTGGCGGGCTTGCAGCCGGCCAGCAGCGCCAGTGCGGCCAGGCCGCCGCCAAGGCAGGCGCGGCGAGACAGGGCAACGCAAGCAACGGATGGGAGGGTCGAAGAAAAATCGGCGGCGCGCTGCGGCGCCGCATGGCAATCGGAACGGAACATGGCTTCCCTGCGTGGAATCTTGGCGAAGCCGCACCGCCAAGGCTGCGCCCGGCCGGTGCGGCAATGTTCTGAGACAGGCCAGCGGCCAGACAGCGCGGGACAGCGCTGCACAGCAGCCGAGGGCTCAGGCGATCAGCAGCAGCATGGGAGGCCCGCGCGGCGGCAGCGGCGCGCCGACCAGGGAGGCAATGCGGGCAGAGACGATGGGCTGCAGCGCGCGGCCCAGCGGCTGCGGTTGCGCCCAGGGGGGGGAGACATGCGCGGGCGGCGGCGTCACCGCCAGGCACAGCGGGCAGTCCAGCGAATGCTGGGCAGACACCGCCTGCCCTTCTTCACCGTTGACCACGACCAGCTTGACGCTGCCGCCAGCCGTGCAGACCAGCTCCATGGCCTGCGGGTGCACCAGGGGCGATGCAATGGCCAGGCCCAGCGTCAACGCGAACCACGCCATGACCAGGCGGGCCAACGAGACGGAGTTGCGCAGGGCGTGCATGGCTGGGGATTATGGGGCTGAGATGCCGGATATGCGTGGTATCCGTAGCCACCTGCCCGCATGGGCCATCCCATAATCGCCTTTTCCCCAAGCAGTGACCGCCATGTCGAAACTCCATGTTGTGCAGCAGGGCCAAGGCCCGGCCCTCGTTCTGAGCCACGCGCTCGGTTGTGACCTCCAGATGTGGGACGGCGTTGCCCAGGCGCTGGAAGACCGCTTCACCGTGGTGCGCTACGACCACCGGGGCCACGGCCGCTCGCCCGCCATCGGCGAGGCCTTCGACATGAACGACCTGGCAGACGACGCAGCCGGCGTGATCGAGGCGCTGGGCCAGGGGCCGGTGCACTTCGTGGGCCTGTCCATGGGCGGCATGACGGCCCAGGCCCTGGCCGTGCGCCATCCGGCGCTGGTGCGCAGCATCACCATCGCCAATTCGGCCAGCTACTACGACGAGGCCGCGCGCGCAGGCTGGCAGGCGCGCATTGCCACCGTGCACGACCAGGGCGTGGCGGTGATTGCCGACGGCGCCATGCAGCGCTGGTTCACCCCCGAGTTCCGCACCGGGCAGGCGGCCCGCGTGGCCTCCTTGCGCGCAGGGCTGGAGGCTTTGGCGGCCAAGCCCTATGCGGCCGCCTGTGCGGCCGTGGGCGGCATCGATTTTCGCGAGAGCAACCGGCGCATCGCCTGCCCCGCACTGCTCATTGCGGGCAGTCGCGATGAGGCCACGCCGCCTGCCCTGTCCGAGGACATGCAGGCGCAGATTCCGGGCGCGCAGCTGGTGTCGCTGCCCGCCGCGCATTTGAGTGCCGTGGAAATGCCCGTGGAGTTTGCGCGGTTGGTGAGCGACTTTGTCGCGCTGGTCCGCTAGATCTGCAGTTCCACCCGGGCGGGACGGGGACTGAGCGAAGTCGCTATCGCGGAGGGCATCACGGCCGGCAGATCAACTCCGCCACGTCCATCAGCAGGGCTTCATCGATCTGCTCGCGCAGGTCCACCGCCAGCCTGCGCCGGTAGAACACGCCCAGGTCCAGCCCCACGCCCAGCGCGCGGATCTGCACGTCGCCCGCGCGCTCGTGCCGGGCGATGACCTGGCGCAGGTGCTGGTCCAGGTAGTGCTCGTCGTTGGCCTGGTGCGTGGCCGTGTCCATGGGGCAGCCGTCCGAGATGACGAGCAGGATGCGGCGCTGCGCGGGCCGCGCCAGCAGCCGCTCGCAGGCCCATTCCACGGCCTCGCCGTCCACGCCCTCGCGAAACAGGTCGGGCCTGCGCAGCGCGGCAATGCCGTGGCGGGCGTGGCGCCAGGGTTTGGCGGCATCCTTGAAGACGATGTGCAGCCGCTCGTTGAGCCGGCCGGGGATGTGGGGCTGGCCCGCGCGCTGCCAGTCGCGGCGGGCGCGGCCGCCGTTCCAGGCCTGGGTGGAAAAGCCCAGCACGTCCACCGGCACGCCGGCCATGGACAGCGCGCGGCCCAGCAGGTCCACCAGCAGGGACAGCGGGCGCGCATGCGCCTTCATCGAGCCCGAGCAGTCCAGCAAGATGGCCACGGCCGCATCGCTGACGGGGCGCGGCAGCTCGTTCCTGAAGATGGCGCGCTGCTGCGGATCGCTGACCAGTTGCGCCAGCCGGCTTGCATCCAGGTGTCCATCCTCCAGGCCGAACTGCCAGCCGTCGTGGCGCGGCACGGCCAGGCGCTGCTGCAGGTGGCGGGCCAGCCGGCCCGCGTGCAATCCGCTGCGCGCCAGTTCCTCATCCATCTGTTCGCGGAACTCGGCCAGTTGCGCTGCGCGGATCAGCTCGGCCGCCTGCGCCTCGCGGTCATAGGCGCGCGTGAACACGCGGTAGCTGTGGGCCGAGCCGGCCCAGGCGCGGCTGTCGCCGCTGAGCGCCACGGGCGGCGCATCCAGGCTTTGCGATTCAAAGTGCAGCGGCAGCGCGAAGCTGCCGCGCCGGCGCGGCCCGCCAGCGCCGCGCGGCGCCTCTTCCTGGGCTGACCGCACGGTCTGGCCCACCCAGCGGCTGATGGCCAGGGCCGGCGCAATGAAGGCCTGCTGGTCCTGCCGGCGGCGGCGCAGCAGGGCCCACTGCGCGCCCAGTTGGGCCGACAGGCCGGCGCGCGTGGCCTCGGCCAGGTCGGCCAGGGCATCGGGCGGCTCATGGCCGCTCAGGCGGCTCCAGGCGGTCAGCGCCACGGTGAACAGCAGGATGCCCAGGCTGCTTTCGGTCAGGCCCGAATCGGCAAAGGCCTGGCTCCAGTGCACAAAGCGCGCATGCAGGTTGGCACGTGCGCCCGGCCATTCCTCGGGCGCCAGGCTTTCCACGCGCAACTGCTCCAGCAGTTCGAACACCAGCCGCTCCACCGGGTCGCCGGGCAGGTGGCGCGCGTGCAGGCCGGCATCGCTCAGCCGCAGGCGCAAACTGGCGCCGTCGAGCAGGCCGCGCTGGTCGGCCAATCGGGCCGGCACATCGGATTGGTGGGCCGCTGCCAGCGCCACGGGCGCCGTGCCCCGGTACAGCGTCTGCCCGCTCCATTGCAGCGAGGCATCGCCCGCCATGGCGCGCAGCAGCGCGCCGCCCCAGGCCTCCATGCGCGCCAGCGAGGGGGATGCCTCAGCAGGCATGGGCGGGCTCGTCGCGCAGCGCCAGTTCCTGGCCGAAGCAGCGCTGGAAGTACTCGGCCACGATGGCCCGCTCGGCCGGCTCGCACTTGTTGAGGAAGGACAGCTCGAAGGCCAGCCGCAGGTCGTGGAAGATCTGCGCGTTCTCGGCCCAGGTGATGACGGTGCGCGGCGACATCAGCAGCGACAGGTCGCCCACCGCAAAGCCCTTGCGCGTGAGCGCGGCCAGCGCCACCATGGCGGCCACCTGCTCGCGCCCCTGCGGCGTGGCCAACTGCGGCACGCGCGCCAGCACGATGGCGGCTTCCTCGGCCGGTGCCAGGTAGTCCAGGCTGGTGACGAGGTTCCAGCGGTCGAGCTGGGCGTGGTTGAGCATCTGCGTGCCGTGGTACAGGCCGCTGAGGTTGCCCTGGCCCAGGGTGTTCATGGTGGCGAAGAGGCGGAACTGCGCATGCGGCTGGAGCACGCGCTTTTGGTCCAGCAGGGTGAAGCTGCCCTCGCGTTCGAGCACACGCTGGATGACGAACATCACGTCGGGCCGGCCCGCGTCGTATTCATCGAAGACCAGGGCCACGGGCCGCTGCAGCGCCCAGGGCAGGATGCCTTCCTGGAACTGCGTGACCTGGCGGCCCTCCTGCAGCACGATGGCGTCCTTGCCCACCAGGTCCAGCCGGCTGATGTGCCCGTCGAGGTTGACGCGCACGCAGGGCCAGTTCAGCCGCGCCGCCACCTGCTCGATATGGGTGGACTTGCCCGTGCCGTGCAGCCCCTGGATGACCACGCGCCGGTTGTGCGCAAAGCCGGCCAGGATGGCCAGCGTGGCCTGCGGGTTGAAGCGGTAGGCCGGGTCCACGGCCGGCACATGCTCGCTGCGCTCGGCAAAGGCCGGCACCTGCATGTCGGTGTCCAGGCCGAAGGTCTCGCGCACGCCAAGCGTGCGCGTGGGATGCATCAGGGTCAGCTCAGTCATCGTCAGGGGCTCCCGGGGGGACTTCGTCGTTGATGCGCGCAATCGCCTCGGCCGCCGCGCGCAGTTGGGGAAGAAAGGACAGCGCCCGCTCGCGCGTGAAACGCATGATGGGCGCCTGCACGGCCAGCCCCATGTTCGAGGGGCCGCCCTGGATGGAGGGCACGAGCACGCCCAGGCACAGCAGGCCGGGAAGGAACTCCTCGTTGTCGAAGGCATGGCCCTGGGCGCGCACCTGGTCCAGTTCGGCGTCCAGCGCGTCAAAGGCCGTCAGCGTGTTGGCCGTGAAGCCTTCCAGCGGCACGGCCGACAGCAGCCGCCTGCGCTGCGCGGGCGCCATCTGGCTCAGGAACAGCTTGCCCGTGGCCGAGCAATGGGCCGGCACGCGCGAGCCCGGGTGCAGATAAAAGCGCAGCGGCGCGGGCGTTTCCACGCGGTCCAGGTAGAGCACCTCGCTGCCCGAGAAGGCGGTGATGTTGCAGCTCTCGCCGATATCGCGCACCAGCTGGGCCAGCACCGCATGGCGTGCGCCATGCGTGGTGTTGTTGAGCAGCACGCTCTCGGCCAGCCGCATCAGGCGCCGGCCCGTGCCGTAGTGCCGGCCATTGCCCTCGCGCTGCAGGATGCCCGCGCCTTCGAGCTGCTGAAGCATGCGGTGCATGGTGGGCTTGGGCAGGCCTGTCTCCTCGACCATGGTCTGCAGCGTGAAGGGCTCGTTCTTCTGGGCAATGGCCTCCAGCAGGGCGAACAGCCGCAGGTTGGGCGTGTCGCCATCAATACGGGCAGGGATGGGGTCACGGGTGTTCATGGTGTTGGTCATCATATGTTTTTCAATTTTTCGAGTCAATTTGTTCCGAAAAAAGAAATTTGTTTGACATCCAGGCGAAGTCAGCCCTAGACTTGCGCCGTAATTTCTTTTTTCGGAACATTAAGTTCCATTTTCAAGGAGACAACATGACTGCAGCCAACAATCGTACGGTGGTCGAAGGCGTCCAGAAGATGACCCCTTCCGAAGCCTTTGTGGAGACCTGCGTGGCCAACGGCGTCACGGAGATGTTCGGCATCATGGGCTCGGCCTTCATGGATGCCATGGACATCTTCGCGCCCGCCGGCATCCGCCTGATCCCCGTGGTGCATGAGCAGGGCGCGGCCCACATGGCCGACGGCTATGCGCGCGTCTCGGGCCGCCACGGCGTGGTGATCGGCCAGAACGGCCCCGGCATCAGCAACTGCGTGACCGCCATCGCCGCCGCCTACTGGGCCCACAGCCCCGTGGTCATGATCACGCCCGAGACCGGCACCATGGGCATGGGCCTGGGAGGCTTCCAGGAAGCCAACCAGCTGCCCATGTTCCAGGAGTTCACCAAGTACCAGGGCCATGTCTGCAACCCCAAGCGCATGGCCGAGTTCACGGCCCGCTGCTTTGACCGCGCCATCTCCGAGATGGGTCCCACCCAGCTGAACATCCCGCGCGACTATTTCTACGGCGAAGTGCAGTGCGAAATCCCCAAGCCCATGCGCGTGGAGCGCGGCTCGGGCGGCGAAAACAGCCTGCAGGCCGCCACGGAACTGCTGGCCACGGCCAAGTTCCCCGTGATCCTGGCCGGCGGCGGCGTGGTCATGGGCGATGCGGTCGAGGAATGCAGGCAGTTGGCCGAGCGCCTGGGCGCACCCGTGGTCACGGGCTACCTGCGCAATGACGCCTTCCCCGCCAAGCACCCGCTGTGGGCCGGCCCGCTGGGCTACCAGGGCTCCAAGGCCGCGATGAAGCTCATCGCCCAGGCCGACGTGGTGATCGCGCTGGGCTCGCGCATGGGCCCCTTCGGCACCCTGCCCCAGCACGGCATGGACTACTGGCCCAAGAACGCCAAGATCATCCAGGTCGAGGCCGACCACACCAACCTGGGTCTGGTCAAGAAGATCTCGGTGGGCATCCACGGCGACGCCAAGGCCGTGGCACGCGAGCTGGGCCGCCGCCTGCAGGGCCAGACCCTGGCCTGCGACGCCACCAAGGCCGCGCGCGCCGACACCATCGCCACCGAAAAGGCGGCCTGGGAGAAGGAGCTGGACGAGTGGACGCATGAGCGCGACCCCTACAGCCTGGACATGATCGAAGAGGCCAAGGGCGAGCGCACGCCCACGGGCGGCAAGTACCTGCACCCGCGCCAGGTGCTGCGCGAGCTGGAAAAGGCCATGCCGCCGCGCGTGATGGTCTCCACCGACATCGGCAACATCAACTCCGTGGCCAACAGCTACCTGCGCTTCGACGAGCCGCGCAGCTTCTTCGCGCCCATGAGCTTCGGCAACTGCGGCTATGCCCTGCCCACCATCATCGGTGCCAAGTGCGCGGCGCCCGACCGTCCGGCCATCGCCTACGCCGGCGACGGCGCCTGGGGCATGAGCATGGTGGAGATCATGACCGCCGTGCGCCATGACATTCCCGTCACGGCCGTGGTCTTCCACAACCGCCAGTGGGGCGCCGAGAAGAAGAACCAGGTGGACTTCTACAACCGCCGCTTCGTGGCCGGCGAGCTGGAAAGCGAGAGCTTCGCGGCCATTGCCAGCGCCATGGGTGCCGAGAGCATCGTGGTCGACCAGATCGAGGACGTGGGCCCGGCGCTGCAAAAGGCCATCGACCTGCAGATGAACCACGGCAAGACCTGCGTGATCGAGGTGATGTGCACGCGCGAACTGGGCGACCCGTTCCGCCGCGATGCGCTGGCCAAGCCTGTGCGCTTCCTCGAAAAGTACAAGGACTTTGTCTAACCCCCTGAGGCGCTGACGCGCCTTCCCCCTCTCTACCCGCTGCGCGGGGGAGGGGGACGACACCCTCGGTGCGGGGCGGCCCTTCCTCGGTGTCCCTGGGATGGGCCGCGCCGGTTTCATGCGCCTGGGTGAAGCGCAAGGCCCTCGAAAGCCGATTCCCAGATTCCCTGCGTTGCTCGCGCCGGGCCCTGTACTTTCCCGCAGGAGCTTTCATGGTCCCCCCACTTTCACTTGCCGTGGCCGCCGACGATGCGCCCGCCACGCACCGCCCCCATCTCCAGCACTTGCTCGACCAGGCCAAGGCGCAAGGCCCCATCCCGGTGGCCGTGGCCTATCCCTGTGATGCGGGCTCGCTGCAGGCCGCCATGCAGGCCGCGCAGGCGGGCCTGATCACGCCGCTGCTGGTGGGCCCCGAGGCACGCATCCGGGCGGCGGCCCAGGCGGCCGGGCTGGACTTGGCGGGCGCGTCCATCCACTCCACAGCCGACGATCCACGTGCGGCGGCGGCCCAGGCGGCGGCGCTGTGCGGCAGCGGCCAGGCCCGCGCGCTGATGAAGGGCAGCCTGCACAGCGACGAGTTGCTGGGCGCTGCCGTGGCGCGCGAGGCCGGCCTGCGCGGCAGCCGCCGCGCCAGCCATGTGTTCGTGATGGACCTGCCGGGCTTCGAGCGCCCGCTGCTGATGACCGACTGCGTGGTCAACATCTTCCCCACGCTGATGGACAAGCGCGACATTGCGCAGAACGCCATCGACCTGGCCCGTGCCATCGGCATTGCCCGGCCGCGCGTGGCCGTGCTCTCGGCGGTGGAGACCGTCAACCCCGCCATTCCCGGCACCATCGACGCGGCCGCGCTGTGCAAGATGGCCGACCGGGGGCAGATCAGCGGCGCCATCCTTGACGGGCCGCTGGCCTATGACAACGCCATCTCGCTGCGCTCGGCGCACCACAAGGGCATCGTCTCTGATGTGGCCGGCCAGCCCGACGTGCTGCTGGTGCCCAGCCTGGAGGCCGGCAACATGATCTACAAGCAGCTGGTCTACATGGCCGATGCCGAATGCGCGGGCCTGGTGCTGGGCATGCGCGTGCCCATCGTGCTGACCAGCCGTTCGGACTCGGTGGCCAGCCGCATCGCGTCCTGCGCGCTGTCCGTGCTGGCCGATGCGGCGGGCGGCAAGGAGCAGCCATGAGCCAGGTTCAAGCCCCGTTGGCAGCACAGCCGCCCGTGCCGCGCATGCTGCAATGGTTGAAGCTCCTGCCCGGCACAGGCCTGTCGGGCGTGATTGCGCTGGCAGCCACCTTCGTCTCCACGCTGCATGGCGGGCCGCAGCTGCTGTTCGCGCTGTTCTTCGGCGTGGCCTTCCACTTCCTGAGCCAGGACGCGCGCGCCAAGCCCGGCATCGAGTTCTGCGCACGCGGCGTGCTGCGCCTGGGCGTGGGCCTGCTGGGCGCGCGCATCACGGCCACGCAGATCGCGGGCCTGGGCTGGACCACGGCGCTGATCGTCATCGCCGCCGTGGTCACCACGCTGCTGTGCGGCACGCTGCTGGGCCGGCGCCTGGGCCTGACGCGGCCGCAGGGCGTGCTGTCGGGCGGCGCGGTGGCCATCTGCGGCGCCTCGGCCGCGCTGGCCATCTCCTCGGTGCTGCCGCGCGACAAGGACAGCGACCGCTTCACGCTGACCGTGGTGGTCACGGTCACCGTGCTGTCCACGGCCGCCATGGTGCTGTACCCGCTGGTGGCGCGCGCCCTGCATCTGCCGCCCGAGCTGGCGGGCCTGTTCATCGGCGGCACCATCCACGATGTGGCCCAGGTGGTGGGCGCGGGCTACACCATCGACCAGGCCACGGGCGACTACGCCACCATCGTCAAGCTGTTCCGCGTGTCCATGCTGGCCGTGGTGGTGGTCATGGTCTCGGCCCTGTTCAAGCGCCAGCGCGAGGCTGCGGCCGAGCAGCACCACGGCAAGAAGCCGGGCCTGGTGCCCTGGTTCCTGTGGGTGTTCGTCGCGCTGGTGACCATCAACTCGCTGGGCTGGGTGCCGCCGGGCCTGCAGCACCAATTGAGCGACCTGTCGCGCAACTGCCTGGTGCTGGCCATTGCGGCCCTGGGCCTGAAGACTTCGTTCCAGCAACTGGCGCAGGCCGGCTGGCGGCCTTTTGCACTGCTGGTGGTGGAGACGCTGTGGATGGCGGCCTTCGTGCTGATCGCCATCGAGTTCGAGATGCGGTGAGCCCAGGCGCAATACGGCAGTTTTCCAGGGCCCGCCATGCGCGGGCCCTTTTCATTTCTCATGGCGCCGGCGCATTTGATGTTCGCGCATTGAGTTGATACATTTGCACACAATTTTTTGACGCACATCAACGCCCGACACGAGCCGTGAACGTTCTTCGCAAGCAAGCCGGCAGATTCCGCAGACGCACTGCCATCCAGGTCCTCGCCCTCCTGCGCAGGCAACAACCCCTGCAAGCTGCCTTGCTGCGGCTGCTTCCGTGCCTGCTGCTGCTGGCCGGCTGCGCCGTGCTGCTGGACTCCCTGGTGCCCATCCCGCTGTGGGCCATCGCCGGCCTGACCGGGGTCATGGCGGGCTACATCGCCCACAACTGCCAGGCGTTTGTTGCATCCCAGCGCAAGAAATCCATGCTGCGCCATCTCGCGCGCTGCTGCCTGCTGCACGCCCAATGAAACACAGGCGCCCGGGTCTTCAGGCACCGCTGCTGGCATAGGCCGTCAGCGCCTGCGCGACCGCCTTGAACACAACGGCGCAGCGCTCGCTCTTGCGCAGGTCCTCATGCATGGCCACCCAGGTATCGAGCTTCCATGAGAATGCCTGCGGCAGCACCCGCACCAGGCCCGGGTCCCTGGCCGCCAGCGCCGACTGGCAGATGCCGATGCCAAAGCCAGCGCGGATGGCGCCCAGCTGTGCCAGGTCGCTGTCCGAGCTCAGCGCCATGGCCTCGCGCGTGAACATCGGAAACTGCTGCTGAAACCTGCGGATGAAGGCGTTCTCATGGTCGAAGCCGATCAGCGAGTGCCCGGCCAGCTCCTGCAGCGAAGCCGGCACCCCATGCCTGGCCAGATAGCTCTCATGGGCATGCAGCCCCAGTTCGATGGCGCCGATATGGCGGGCCACCAGCGCCTCCTGCTGCGGCCGGAACATGCGCACGGCCACATCGGCCTCGCGGCGCAGCAGGTCATCGACCGCGTTGGACAGCACCAGTTCGATGCGCAGTTCAGGATGGGCCGCGCGCAATTGCGCCAGCACGGGCGGCAGCAGCTCCACGCCCACGACCTCGCTGGCCGTCAGGCGCACCGTGCCGCGCACGCCCGCGCCATGGCTGGCCGCCACGCGGCGCAGCGCGGCAGCCGTCGCGGCCATGCTGGCCGCATAGGGCTGCAATTCATAGGCCGCCTCGGTGGGTGCGAAGCCATCGGACGAACGGGTGAACAGTTGCAGGCCCAGCGCCGACTCCAGCCCGTCGATGTGCCGGCCCACGGTTGGCTGTGCCAAGCCCATGGCCCGGCCCGCCGCTGACAGCGACCCGGACTCCAGCACCTGCAAAAAGCTGCGATACCACTCCCAATGGGGTTCCGACATCACTGATCCATTCATTTATGCATGGACACCAGAAGATTCTAGGCAATTTTCCTTTTGCAGCGTGTTGCGGACACTGGCGTGGTCACCACAGGACCCGCACCATGCCATCCATTGCACTTTTCGGCGCCGCAGGCGCCATCGGCCAGAGCCTGGCCGCCGCGCTCAGACAACAGGGCCGCGCCTATCGCGTGGTCGGCCGCAACGCAGCCAGCCTGCGCCAGACCTTCGGCGCCGATCCCCTGGCCGAGATCGCCACCTGGAACCCGGATGTCGCCGGCTCCATCGAGGCTGCCGCCCACGGCGTGGACACGCTGGTCTACCTGGTGGGCGTGAACTACTGGCAGTTTCAATTGCATCCCGAGCTGATGCGCAAGACGCTGGAAGGCGCCATTGCCGCGGGCGTGCGCCGCATCGTGCTGATCGGCACCGTCTATCCCTACGGAAAGGCCCGCACCCTGCCCGTGGCGGAAGACCATCCGCGCGAGCCCCATACCTTCAAGGGTCGCATGCGCAAAGCCCAGGAGGACCTGCTGCTGCAAGCCCATGCACAGGGCCGCATCGAGGCCACCGTGCTGCGCCTGCCCGACTTCTACGGTCCCGGAGTGCACAACAGCCTGCTGCACGGCGCCTTCGAGGCGGCGGCCCACGGCGGCCGGGCCGACATGATCGGCCCGCTGGACCGGCCGCACGAGTTTGTCTATGTGCCTGATGTGGGCCCCGTCGTGGTGCGCCTCATCGACACGCCGCAGGCATTCGGCAGGGTCTGGCACCTGGCTGGCGCGGGGGCGACCACGCAGCGCGATATCGTCTCGGAGATCGAACGCCTGAGCGGCAGGCCGTTGAAACTGCGCGTTGCAGGCAAGACCGCGCTGCGCCTGGCCGGCCTGTTCAGCCCCTTGATGCGCGAACTGGCAGAGATGCACTACCTGCTGACCGATCCTCTGATCATGGACGACTCGGCCCTGCACACCCTGCTGGGCCCCATCGCCAAGACCCCCTACGCCCAGGGCATACGCGCCACGCTGGATGCCGCCAGGGCGGGCGCGGGTTCAGCTGTGAACTCCAGCCCGCAGCAGGCCACGGCCTGAAAACAAAAAAGCCCTGACAGCAGAACTGTCAGGGCTTTTGTCTATCTGGCAGGGGAGGAAGGACTCGAACCCTCGCATGCCGGAATCAAAATCCGGTGCCTTTACCAACTTGGCGACTCCCCTAGAAGACCTAAATTCTAATACGTTTTTTTGGTCGCAAAAAGAAAACGCCTCAGATTCTTTCAACGCGGCGAGGCATCGGGGCCTGCATCACTCCAGCGTGCGGCCTCTTCAAGCAGATGATCTGCCGCCTCCAGAGAAGCTTCCTGCAGTTCTGGATCGTCTTCCATACGCTGCAGCACCTGGTCCACAAGGGCCGGGAACTGCGGATCAGCCTGCAGTGCGTCACCCAGTTCACGCACCAGCGTGGCTTCCATGAACATGCGAAAAGCCTTGCGCCGCCTGTCGGGATCTGCGGCATCCATGCCCTTCAGACGCCGCAGCAAAGGTGCCAGCACGCGGGCGTCGCCCGAGCCCTCCTTCGCAGGGCCACCGGCAGAGCGGGCCTGCTCGCCCTGACCTTGCGCCTGCCGCAGCCGCGCCTGTTCCAGAGCCTGGGCCCGGATCAGCGCGGCAATGCCTGAGGCTCCATCAATGCGAGTCATGCGGGACCTTCATCAATGCGCCGGCCCCGACTGCTGGTAGTTGGAGAGCAGTACATGGGCCACACCGTCGTCCGCAGGCGGGGCAGATGTCTCGGGCGAAGGCATCGCCGCCAGCACTCTCTGTATATCTGCCGACATCGCGGGATTGTCCGTGTTGCGCTCCAGGCCAGCCACAAACAATGGCCGAGCCCCATCAAAATCATCGCGCGCCAGCGCCACGAACCCCTGCACCCAATGGGGCAACGGGCTGCTGTCGGGCAACTCGGCAAGTGGCTGCCATGTCAGCAGCGCGGCAGGCACGCGGCCATCGCTGAACTGCAGCAGCCCCAGCTGGTAACGCGCCACATGCCATTGCGGGCTCAGCAGCAGTGCCGTGGAAATGTGATGTTCCGCACGGCCAATGTCACCCAAGGCAGCGAATTCGGAACCCAGCAAGAAATGCGCGGCGCCCGAATCGGGCTGCTCGGCAATTGCCTGCAGGAACAGCTCGGTGGCGACCGTGCTGTCTCCCTGGGCGCTTGCCTCGAGAGCCTGGTCCAGGGTGGAGCGAGAAGAAAGATTGTCTGATTGGGACATATGGGAGCACCAGGGAGTGCCAGGGATTGGCGGCAGAACGACTTGGAATGGACGGCTATTGCGCCCTCCACCCCTTTATCCACTCCTGCGGACATCCGTTGAGCAAACCCGGCCAGTTCGCAGGGATTCTATCGCCCGGTCTTTTGCCGTCTTGACACCCTTTCGCCGCAGAAATCCCCATCGAACCGAAGGGTCTTGCTCAACAAACCGAACAAAGTCCGGATGCATTGCCTGAATGGGCCCCGAAACCTGCGGAATCCTCCGCCTCCTTCCTCGCGGCCCTCCATGCACATCGATC
>NZ_JFYT01000063.1:0-50011 GCF_000632165.1 Delftia sp. RIT313
GTGTTTGTACCCTGTCTCGGGCCATGTCTGGCGCCAGGGGGCTGGGTTGGGGTGGGTCTCCCGGACAGCGGTCAGCGGTCGGCGGTGCGCTAGGCTTGGCGCCATGCATATCAAGCCCTACCTCCTGCCTGTGGTTGTCTTCCTGCTGGTCGGTCCCGGTGTGGGCGTGCTGACCGTGATGCTTCTGGGTGCGGACGGTGTGCCGTCCCTTTCGGTGAACTGGCTGCTCGTCCTGTTTGGCTATGGCATAGGAGCTGTTCCTGCCGCTTTGGCGGGGGTGATCTATGTGGTCGGCTGGCCTCTCAGGGGCCTGCTCCAGGTACTGAGCACCAGGGAGTTCGGCGCCGTGCTGGGTGCGGTGAGCGGTGTCGCTGCGCTGGCGGCATGCTTTGCAGCGACCTCCGGCACGCCGTTTCCCAGATCCCTCAGCGTCTATGTCTTTCCCCTGGTTGCCGGTGCCGTCTGCGGGGCGCTTGCAGCGCATGCGCGAGATGAGGCCTGTGAGGGGAGCGGGTCGCAAGGCGTTTGAACGCGTCCGGCTGTGAAGCACAGGTTTGCCTGTTTTTTGAGCAATTGGCAGGCTTGTTTGACAAATCAATGACTTATGTTGCGAATTTGGCATTTTTGGCGGCTTGTCCACATGCTTGTCCAGTCCGAATGGGGGTAAATGCGTACATGCGGGTTGCGCGGTGGATAAGCGGGACGCGGCCCGAAAATCCGGGGTCTTCTGCCTGTTTTTTAAGCATGTTGCATGTTTTCCTTTTGAATCAATGGCTTATGTGGCTTATCCCGCCTGCTGTGAAAGTTGTTCACAAGATTGTTCAGGGTGAGACGGGATAAGTCGGGCAGACGACTTGTGGATTTGATTAAAAAATAGGCAAAAGAAAAAAATCCATTCAAAACAACCGCTTGGGTCACCAGTCCCGGGCCAGCACATGGTTGTCCACAGGCTTGTCACGCAATGGTGGGGACAAGGCTGGCGGGCCTGCCGCAGTCGCTTGGGCAACCGGAATGAAGGCGGCGTCCGTCTACATTGCTGGGTGACCGGCGCCTTGCCATCCGGCGGGCGGAGCCGGCATCCAATGCAACAAAGGGAGCATCTCCATGGCGATTGAGTTTGAAGGCCGCGTGGCCATCGTGACGGGGGCCGGCGGCGGCCTGGGGCGTCTGCATGCGCTGGCGCTGGCGGCGCGCGGCGCCAAGGTGCTGGTCAATGATCTGGGCGGCGCGGTGGATGGCAGCGGCGGCTCGGCCACGGCGGCCCAGGCCGTGGTGGACGAGATCCGCGCGGCAGGCGGCCAGGCGCTGGCCAACGGCGCATCGGTCACCGATTTCGCGGCCGTGCAGGCCATGGTGCAGCAGGCCGTCGATGCCTGGGGCCGCGTGGACATCCTGGTCAACAACGCCGGCATCCTGCGCGACAAGAGCTTCGCCAAGATGGACATGGATGATTTCCGCCTGGTGGTGGAAGTGCACCTGATGGGCGCCGCCCATTGCTGCAAGGCCGTGTGGCCGCACATGCAGGCGCAGAACTACGGGCGCATCGTGATGACCACCTCGTCCACGGGCCTGTATGGCAACTTCGGCCAGGCCAACTACGGCGCGGCCAAGCTGGCCCAGGTCGGCCTCATGCAGACGCTGGCCATCGAAGGCGCCAAGCACGGCATCCATGTGAATGCGCTGGCCCCTACGGCGGCCACCCGCATGACGGAAGGCCTGATGCCCGAGGCCGTGCTGGCCGCACTCAAGCCCGAGGCCGTGGTGCCCGCCATGCTGGTGCTGGCCCACGAAAGTGCGCCCACACGTACCACGCTGTGCGCAGGCGCGGGCGGCTTCGAGGCGGCCTTCATCACGCTGACCGAAGGCGTGTATCTGGGCCAGGGCGATCAGGTGCCGGAGCAACTGGCTGCGCAACTGGCCCAGGTGCTGGACCGCAGCGGCGAACAGGTGCCCGCCAGCGGCGCCGCGCAGGGCACGCTGGAAGTGGGCAAGGCCATGGCCGCTGCCCGTTGATGAAGCGGGGGCCGGCAAGTGATTTCACCGCTGGCCGGCCAGCCCTTGCCCGGCGTCAAGACGGGGCCGGCCGGGAGGGCGAAACTCTGACATATTCCTTTCGCTCGCGGCGGTGCCATGCGGGGCAACAGGCCAAAACGCGTGGTTAAGCGGACAGGCGCCATCGCGTTTCCTGCCGTTTCTCTATCATTCGGCGTCCGGGTCGGGTCCGCCGGGAATCCTGGTGGTTTCCGTGTGGGCCGGTGCCCATCAACGAATCGGTAAACAAGAATGAAAACATCGCAGGCATCCATGGCGGTTCCCGATCCCCAGCGGCTCAAGGGCATACGCCGTGGCATAGAAAAGGAGGGCCTGCGCGTGCTGCCTTCCGGCAGCCTGGCGCTGACGCCGCATCCCCTGGCACTGGGCTCGGCGCTCACGCATCCGCACATCACCACCGACTACAGCGAATCGCAGATCGAGCTGATCACGGGCGCGCGCCTGGGCGTGCAGGAATGCCTGGACGAGCTGGTGCAGATCCACCAGTTCGTGCTGCGCAGCCTGCGCGATGCGGGCGGCGAGATGCTGTGGTCGTCCAGCATGCCCTGCCAGCTGCCCACGGACGAGACGATTCCGCTGGCGCGCTATGGCTCCTCGCATTCGGGTCGATCCAAGAGCGTGTACCGCATGGGGCTGGGCCATCGCTATGGCCGGCGCATGCAGACCATCTCGGGCATCCACTACAACTGGTCGCTGCCCGGCGTGGCCAGCGAGCAGTATTTCTCGCTGATCCGCAACTTCCGGCGCCATGCCTTCGTGCTGCTGTATCTGTACGGCGCATCGCCCGCGCTGTGTCCCTGTTTCGTCGAGGGGCGCGAGCATGGCCTGAAGCCGCTGGGCAATACGGGCCAGGCGCTGTACCTGCCCCATGCCACCTCGCTGCGCATGGGCCGCCTGGGCTACCAGAGCGATGCGCAGGCCAGCATCAACGTCAGCTACAACGGCCTGGAAGGCTATGCGAATTCGCTGCATGAGGCGCTGACCCATCCCTACCCGGCCTACGAGATGCTGGGCGTGCGCAATCCCGGCGGCGACTACAACCAGCTGGGCACGGGTCTGCTGCAGATCGAGAACGAGTTCTACGGCACCATCCGCCCCAAGCGCACCGTCAGCCGTGGCGAGCGCCCGCTGCATGCCCTGCGCGAGCGCGGCGTGGAGTATGTGGAAGTGCGCCTGATGGATCTCGATCCCTTCGAGGATGTGGGCATTGCCGCCCCCACCATGCGCATGCTGGACGTGTTCCTGCTGCACTGCCTGAATGCCGACAGCCCGCCCGATACGCCGGCCGAGATCGCCGAACTCAAGCACAACCAGCACCTGACCGCCGAGCGTGGCCGCGAGCCCGGCCTGCAACTGGTGCGCGCGGGCCGCGAGGTGCCGCTGCGCGACTGGGCCCATGAAGTGCTGGACCAGTGCCGCCCCTATGCCCAGGCGCTGGACAGCACGCACGGCACGCAGGATTACAGTGCCGCGCTGGCCCAGGCGCTGGAACGCCTGGAGCATCCCGAGCGCACGCCGTCGGCCCATGTGCTGGGCGAGCTGACGGGCGAGTACGGCAACAGCTTCTCGCGCTTCACGCTGGCCCGTTCCGAGCAGGCCCGCGATTCGCTGCTGGCCCTGCCCTGGAGCCAGGCGCAGCAGCAGCGCTTCGAGCAATGGTCGGCGCAGTCCGTGCAGGACCAGCGCGACATCGAGGCCGCAGACACGCTGTCCTTCGAGGAATGGCGCCTGCGCTACATGTCGCCCGAGAACCTGCGCTGACCGTGCCTCAGCCAGGTCCGCCGCTCAGGGCCTGGCCTGCATCCTCGCACCAGAACAGCACGGCGTCGTAGAAGCCTTCCCAGACGCAGCCGTTGCAGCCGCGGCCGCAGCAACTGGTGGGCTGGGGCGGCGCCGGGCGCAGCGCAATGCCTGCAGCCTGGGCGCGCTGCTGCCAAAGCCCGATCTGCGACAGCGCCTGCTCCAGCGGGCCCTGCACCATGCTCAGCGCCGCGCCTTGCTGCGGCGCACCACAAACAGCACGATGAAGGCCGTGCCCAGCAGCAGGGCGAACCAGCCGACCAGGTACGACTGGGCCATCATCTGCACGATGCCCCCGGGTGCCATGAACTGCGGCGCCAGCAGAATCACCAGGCCGATCACGGCGCAGGTCACTCCCTTGATCAACAGTTCGATGTCGGCCTTGCGCGAGGCGGAGCGGGAAGAGGGGGTATCGGGCAAGGACATAGGCAGTGAGGCGGGGCGTAAAAGCGGGGGACAATTGCGGCTTGCGCAAGAAAGAATGAAGCCTGCGGTTTGCGCTGGGGCGCAGCGCGCTGTTCCATCCTGTCTGCGCAAGCCATGAATTATCCTTGCGCCCCTGCCAGTTCCCCCGTTTCCCAGAAAGTAATCCCATGGCCATACAGTGGTTCCCCGGTCACATGAATCTCACGCGCAAGGTGATCACCGAGCGCGTCAAGGAAATCGATGTGGTCATCGAAGTGCTGGATGCGCGCCTGCCGGGGTCGAGCAGCAACCCGCTGCTGCAGGAGCTGACGGGCCACAAGCCGCGCCTGCAGGTGCTCAACAAGCAGGATCTGGCCGATGCCGCGCGCACGCCGCTGTGGCTGGACTGGTACAACGCCCAGAGCGACACGCGCGCCATTGCGCTGGACGCTTCCGAGCCCGCACCCACGCGCCGGCTGATCGAGGCCTGCAAGCTGCTGGCCCCCAACCGTGGTGGCATGGCCAAGCCCATGCGCGTGCTGATCTGCGGCATTCCCAACGTGGGCAAGTCCACGCTGATCAACTCCATGAGCGGCAAGCGGCAGGCCAAGACGGGGGACGAGGCCGGCATCACCAAGCTGGAGCAGCGCATCGTGCTGGCCGACGACTTCTACCTCTGGGACACGCCCGGCATGCTGTGGCCGCGCATCATCGTCGAGCAAAGCGGCTACAACCTGGCCGCCAGCGGCGCCGTGGGCCGCAACGCCTATGACGAGGAACTGGTGGCGCTGGAGCTGCTGGGCTATCTGCAGAAGAACTACGCGGACCTGCTGGAGGCGCGCTACAAGCTGGGCCTGGACAACGAACGCATTGCCGCCCTGCATGACGACGAGCTGCTGGACGCCATCGGCCGGCGCCGCGGCGCCATGATGAGCGGCGGACGTGTCAATCTGCAAAAAGCTGCCGAGCTGGTGCTCACGGATTTCCGAGGAGCGATCCTGGGCCGCATCACGCTGGAGACGCCCGACGAATACGCGCAGTGGCTGGCCGTGGGCCAGGAACGCGATGCCGAGCGCCAGGCGCGCAAGGACGCCAGCAAGGCGCGCAAGCGCCCCCCGCGCGAGCGCAAAAGCGCGCCCTGAGGCACCGCCGGCCGGCGCCGGCATACCCCGTTTGGTGCAAGAGGGCGTCCGACCGGGGCGGTGGCACAACCACCACAGCCGCAGGCGGCGCCGACCGCTAGCATGTTGAGTGTTCTTTCTCTGTTGGGGCTTTTCATGCGGCGTCATCGAGTCGAGGCGGAAATCCATTTGTCCCTGCGCCGGGTCGTTCTGGTCGGCAGCCTATGGATCACCAGCCTCACCGTGCTCCTGGCCATGGCGCTTCTGACGCAGGACCCCGTTCCCTGGCCCAGCGTGCGGCTTAACCTGGTTGCCGCCGGCGTGAGCTTCGGCGCCGTGCTGCTGGGCTGGCGCCGGCACTGGAAGCTGGCCTCCAATCTTCTGGTCTGGGGCACCTGGGTGGCAGCCGTGACCGTGGTGGCTGCCACGGGCGGCGTGCAAAGCAGCTCGGTGCTGGCCTTTCCGGCCTTGCTCGTCATGTGCGCCTGGGTGCTGGGCGTGCGCACCACGCTGGCCATGCTGGTGCTGTCCGTGCTGGCCATGGCCGCGTTCTGGGTGGCGGGCCGCGAGGGGGTTGACTGGATAGGCCAGCGCGAGACCTCGCCCGTGTTCTCCATGCTGTACTTCGTGGGCATGCTGGGGCTGACGGGCACGGTCACGCTGATGGCAAGGCGCAGCCTGATCCGCCGTGCCCAGGAACTGCAGGACACGCTGGGCTCGCTGGAGCAGCACCAGGACGATCTGCGCAAGTTCTACCGCGCCGTGGAGCAGAACCCCGAAAGCATCGTCATCACCGACGTGCACCAGAACATCGTCTACGTGAACGAGGCCTTCTTGCAGCGCACCGGCTTTGCGCGCAACGAGGTCCTGGGCCAGCCCACGCACCGCTACTCCACCATGGGCCTGGACGCGCCGGCCTGGGAAGAGGCCTTGCACCAGCTGGGCCGGGGCGCGCTGTGGCGCGGCCAGATGACCAACCGCACGCGCCAGGGCGAGGACCTGCCCGAGGCCGTGCTGGTGGCGCCCATACGCGCCTCGGACGGCAGCATCGTCAACTATGTGGAACTCAAGCAGGATCTGTCCGAGCGCATGCGCGCAGAACGCCAGATCCATGCACTGGCGCATTTCGACGCGCTCACGGGCCTGCCCAACCGCCTGTCGCTGACCCAGCGCCTGCGCGCGCTGGCGCGCGAATTCCGCGAGGGCGGCAAGGGCGGTGAGCCGCGCCACGGCCTGCTGCTGCTGGACATGGACCGCTTCACCGCCTTCAACGATGTGCGCGGCACGGTGCGCGGCGATGCGCTGCTGGGCGCGCTGGCACTGCGCCTGGCCGATGCCCTGCCCGACGGCGTGCTGCTGGCCCGCATGGGCGCCGACGAATTTGCCGTGCTGCTGGAGAAGGTTGGCCAGGAGGCGGCCGAGGTCGATCAGCACATGCGCGCCCTGGCCCAGGTGCTGCAGGACGCGCTGGAGCGGCCGCTGTGGCTGGAGGAAACCGGCGAGGAAGTGCAGGCCAGCTGCAGCATTGGCGCGGCCAGCTTTGCCGCCTCGCGCACCGACAGCGGTGGCCACGATGTGCTGCGCCGCGCGGGCGTGGCCCTGCACCAGGCCAAGCAGGCCGGGCTCGGTCAGGTCGTCATCTTCCAGCCCGACATGGCCGAGGCCGTGGGCAAGCGCTTTCGCATCGAAAAGGACTTGCGCCGCGCCATTCCTGCTGGCGAGCTGCAGCCCTATCTGCAGTCCCAGGTGGACCACATGGGGCGCTGTGTGGGCGCCGAGGTGCTGGTGCGCTGGAACCATCCGCGCCTGGGCATGGTCGAGCCCGGTGATTTCATTCCCGTGGCCGAGGAATCGGACCTGATCGTGCAACTGGGCGACTGGATGCTGGAGCAGGCCTGCCGCATGCTGGTGCGGCCCGAGTTCGTGCAGCAGGGCTGGCGGCTGTCGGTCAACGTCAGCTGGCGGCAGTTCCGCCAGCCCGACGTGGTGGACAAGCTCAAGCGCACCCTGGCCGCAACCGGGGCCGACCCGCGCCGCCTCACGCTGGAGGTCACCGAAAGCGTGGTCATGCGCGATGTGGACGAGGCGCGCGAGCGCATGGCCGAGCTGCAGCTGCTGGGCGTGGAGATGGGGCTGGACGACTTCGGCACCGGCTATTCATCGCTGGCCTATCTGCAGCGGCTGCCATTCCGTGAACTCAAGATCGACAAGTCCTTTGTGCAGGACTGCCATACCTCGCCGGGCAATGCCGCCATGGTCGAGGCGATCCTGCTGCTGGCCAGACGCCTGCGCCTGCGCGTGGTGGCCGAAGGAGTGGAGACCGAAGAGCAGGCCGGCACGCTGCGGGCCTGGAATCAGGACGTGCTGTTCCAGGGCTACCACTACGGCCGGCCCCTGCCGGCGGTCGAGTGGGTGGATCTGCAGCTGGGTGCGCCTGCCGGCGTGTGAAAGCCGGCGTGAGGCCAGCCCAAGAGCCTGCGTATGACGGCGTTCAGGTCCTGGACTGTTCCAGCCAGCGGCGCGCCAGCAGGTCCCAGAAGCGTGCGCCGCGCCCCAGGTTGTCGTCGTTGAAGTCGTAGCCGGGGTTGTGCAGGCCCACGCCGGGCTCGCCCGTGGCGGGGCCGTTGCCTATCCAGCCATAGGCGCCGGGCACGGCCTCCAGCATGAAGCCGAAGTCCTCGGCCGTCATGGCCGGCAGGATGTCGGCGTGGGTGCGGTCCTCGCCCACCGCCTCGCGCATCACGTCGGCCATGAAGCGGGCCTCGTGCGCGTGGTTGGTGGTGTTGGGATAGCCGGGCTTGAGAATGAACTCGGCGCGGCACAGATGGGCGGCCGCCACATGCTCGCTGATGCGCTGCATGCCTTCGATGAACATCTGCTGCGTCTCGGTCCTGAGGGCGCGCACCGTGCCGAAGATGCTGGCCTCGTCGGGAATGATGTTCTCCACTGTGCCGCTGGTGATCTTGCCCACGGTGAGCACGGCGCTGTCCAGCGGATCGGTGCTGCGCGACACCAGGGTCTGCAACTGGCCGACGATGGCGCAGGCCACGGGAATCGGGTCCAGCGTGGTGTGGGGCATGGCAGCGTGCCCGCCCTTGCCGTGCACACGGATCTCGAAACGCAGCGTGGAGGCCATGATGGGCCCCACGCGCACCGCCATCTCGCCGGCAGGCAGGGCAGGCCAGTTGTGCAGCGCGAACACGGCCTCGCAGGGGAAGCGGTCGAACAGGCCGTCCTCCATCATGGCCTTGGCGCCTGCGCCGCCTTCCTCGGCGGGCTGGAAGATCAGGTGCACCGATCCATCGAAATCCGGCTGCTGCGCCAGCAGCGTGGCCGCGCCCAGCAGCATGGTCGTGTGGCCGTCATGGCCGCAGGCATGCATGCAGCCCGGGTTCTGGCTGGCGTGGCTGAAGGCGTTGAGCTCCGTCACCGGCAGCGCATCCATGTCGGCTCGTATGCCGATGCTGCGGCCCGGGTTGGCGGCGCTGCGCCCCCGGCCGTGGATGCTTGCCACCACGCCGGTCCTGCCCAGCCCGCGGTGCACCTGCAGTCCCAGCGCCATCAGGTAGGCCGCCACCTTGTCGCCGGTGCGGTGCTCCTCGTAGCGCAACTCGGGGTTGGCATGCAGGTCGTGGCGGAACTTCAGCAGGGAGCCGAGGTGGGGGGTGATGTCGGGTGTGGATCGCATACAGGGGCCGCGGCGGCCTGCACGCCCAGCGGGTCCGCAGGCGGTCGCAGCAATTCAATGACAAGGCGGACATGATAGGTCCTGGGGTTTGCCTGCGGCGCCTGCCGGGGCGATAGGCCTTGTGCTGCCCAGGCTTTGCGCTACGTTCCTTGCGAGCAGCCCGCGCAATGCCCGGCTGCCCAGGGTGCCCGGGCGCTGGAGCAAGTGCAGGGGAATGGCGCCAGGACCGACAATCGCCCCCATCATGAAAAACACCATCCTGCCCCTGCAATTGTTCGTGCGCCCCGAGCATGACGATCCCCAGCCCCTGATCCTCTACCATGGCCGCCGCTGCCCGGACGGCTACGGCGCGGCGCTGGCGGCCTGGCTGTACTACGGCGGGCAGGCCGAATTCCGGGGCCTGGACCATGGCGAGATCCAGAAGGCCGACGACCTGGGCGAGCTGGCCGGCCGCGCCGTCTACGTGCTGGACTTCGCCTTCGAGCCCGAGCTCATGGCCGAGATCGAGTCGCGCGTTTCCAAGCTCGTGGTGCTGGACCACCACAAGAGCGCTGCCGAAAAGCTGAGCGGCTACCAGTGCCGCTGCGGCGTCGTGCACTTCGACATGAACAAGTCCGGCGCGCGCCTGGCCTGGGAGTTCTTCCAGGCCGACAAGCCCGTGCCTGGCCTGATCCGCTTCATCGAGGACCGCGACATCTGGAAGTGGGAATTCGCCGAGAGCGCGGGCTTTCTCGCGGCGCTGGACATGGAGCCGCGCAGCTTCGAGCGCTGGGCCGAGATCGCGGCCTTCACGCCCGAGCAGGAAGCCGCCTTCATGGCGCGCGGCGGCGCCATGGACGAAAAATTCCAGAAGCTGTGCGCCGACATTTCCGAGGCGGCCCAGCCCCTGGTCTTCAACGGCATGCAAGGGCTGATGGTCAACTGCCCGGGCATGTTCCACAGCCAGGTCGGCGACCTGCTGGCGCGCCAGAGCGGCAGCTTCGCGCTGATGTGGCATGCCAGCACCAAGGGCGTGAAGATCGGCCTGCGCTCGCGCTCGGAGTTCAACTGCATTCCGCTGGCCGAGAGCTTTGGCGGCGGTGGCCATGCCCAGGCCTGCGGCTTCAAGATGGGCAACGAACGCCTGGTGGAGCTGCTGTCTGGCGTGCTCAAGGCCGATGCCTCGGCCGACTACGCCTACGTGGCAGCGCCGCTGATGGAGCAGCCTGAAACGGGCGCGCCTGCCGAAGCTGTCTGATCCGGCCGGGCCGTTGCTGGCAGGCCCGCACAGGCCTGCCAGCCGGGCAGGGCGCACAGCGCGCGCCAGTGCTGCACATCGGCCACATGGCCCAGTTGCCGCCAGTCGGCCTCGAAGCGCAGCGTCTCGCCCGTTATCGGGTGCGCCAGCTCCAGCGCATGGGCGTGCAGCCACAGCCGCTGCAGGCCCAGCCGCTCGGCCCACCAGCGGTTCAGCGGCCCCTTGCCATGCGTGGCGTCGCCAATGATGGGATGGGCCACATGCTTGAGATGACGGCGTATCTGGTGGCGCCGGCCCGTGGCGGGCAGGGCCTCGACCAGCGAGACCCGCGTGGCCGCGTGGCGCGGGTCAAAGGCCTCGGGCCACTCCAGGCGCGCCAGGCAGCGCAGCGAAGTCTGTGCGGGCTGGGCTGGGGCGTCCTCGGGCGCATCGTCGGGCCTGAGCGCGTGGTCCACCTCCACCGCATCCGGCAGCCAGCCCCGCACCAGCGCCAGGTATTGCTTGCGCACTTCCTGCCCGGCAAAGGCCTGGCCCAGCCGCTGGGCGGCCTGGGCATGCAAGGCCATGACCAGCACGCCGCAGGTGCCCTTGTCCAGCCGGTGCGCGGGGTACACATGGCAGCCCAACTGGTCGCGCAGGGTCTGCAGCACAAAGCGCGTCTCGTGCGCGTCCAGTCCCGTGCGGTGCACCAGCCAGCCTGCGGGCTTGTAGACCGCCACCAGATGCTCGTCGCGCCAGAGGATGTGCAGCGGCGCGTCGTCGGGCTCTGGCGGCTGGGCCAGGGAGGGGATGGATGAAGGCTGGAACATGAGGGCGTGAGTGTAGGCGCTGTCCGCCCACCGCCAATGCAGGCCCCCGTGCACTACCCCCGTGCAGGGCAACGCAGTGCTGCCTGTCATTGCACGACTGGCGGCTTCAGGGCGATGCAAGATCGCGCCTGGTTCTGCGCCGCCGCGTGAACCGGAGTTTCTGAAACCCTCTCAAACGCAACGCACCACACCGCATGGACCATCGCAGCACCGCTCCCATCCGCATCGCCATCGTCGGCCACGGCAACCTCGGCCGTGGCGTGGAGGCGGCCATTGCCCGCAACCCCGACATGGTGCTGGCCGGCATCTACACCCGCCGTGATCCGGCCCGGCTGTGTCCGCTGCAGCCCGGCACGCCCGTGCACGGCATGGACAGCCTGCTGGCCCATCGCGCCGGCATCGACGTGCTGGTGCTGTGCGGCGGCTCCAAGGACGACCTGCCGCAGCAGTCGCCCGCGCTGGCCGCGCATTTCAGCCTGGTGGACAGCTTCGACACCCATGCGCGCATTCCCGAGCATTTCGACCGGGTGGATGCCGCCGCCCGCGCAGCCGGCACCACGGCGCTGATCTCGGCGGGCTGGGACCCGGGCATGTTCTCCCTGCAACGCCTCATGGGCGAGGCCCTGCTGCCCGATGGCGCCACCTACACCTTCTGGGGCAAGGGCCTGAGCCAGGGGCACTCGGACGCCATCCGCCGCATTCCCGGTGTGGCCGGCGGTGTGCAGTACACCATTCCCGTGGACGAGGCCGTGCAGCGCGTGCGCAGCGGCGTGCGGCCCGAACTGTCTGCGCGCGAGCGCCACCGGCGCGAGTGCTTTGTGGTGCTGGAGCAGGGGGCCGATGCCGATGGCGTGCGCCAGGCCATCACCGGCATGCCGCATTACTTCGACGAATACGACACCACGGTGCATTTCATCAGCGCCGAGGAACTGGCCCGTGACCATGCGGCCATGCCGCATGGCGGATTCGTCATCCGCAGCGGCCGCAGCTCGCAGGGGCTGCACCACTCCATCGAATACCGCCTGCAGCTGGACAGCAATCCGGAATTCACGGCCAGCGTGCTCGTGGCCTATGCGCGCGCCGTGCACAGGCTGCAGCAGTCGGGGCAGACGGGCTGCAAGACCGTGTTTGACGTGGCGCCCGGCCTGCTGTCGCCCAGGAGTGCGGCCGAGCTGCGCGCCGCACTTCTCTAGCCTAGCCCTGGCCCACGCGGGCCGCGTCTTCCAGCCGGTCCACATCACGCAGCGGCTTGAACAGGGTCATCCAGCTGCCGACCACGCCCAGCGTGCACAGGCTGCCCACCACGGCAGCTGGCACGGCGCCCAGCCAGGCGGCGCTGGTGCCGGCGCGGAATTCGCCCAGTTCGTTGGACGAACCGATGAACAGCATGTTCACCGCGTTCACGCGCCCGCGCATGGAGTCGGGCGTGGAAAACTGCACCAGGGCCGAGCGGATGTAGACACTCACCATGTCGGCCGCGCCGGCCAGCATCAGGGCGGCGATGGACAGCCAGAACCAGTGCGACAGCGCAAACACCAGGTTGGCCACGCCGAAGATGGCCACGGCGGCGAACATCACGCGGCCCACATGGCGCTGGATGGGACGGGCCGAGAGCCACAGGCCCATGGCCACCTCGCCCACGGTCATGGACGAGCGCAGCAGGCCCAGGCCTTCGGGGCCGACCTTGAGCACCTCGTGCGCATACACGGGCAGCAGGGCCACCACGCCGCCCAGCAGCACGGCGAACAGGTCCAGCGAAATCGTGCCCAGGATGATGGGGCGCGTGCGGATGAAATGGATGCCTTCGCCAAAGCGCTGCCACAGCGAGCCGCCCGCCGGCGCCATGGCCCCGGCAAAGCGCACGGGCACCGTGCCCAGCAGCAGCACGGCCAGCACCAGGGAGACGCCGCAGACCGCATAGGTCAGCACGGCGCCGCCCCAGGCGTAGAGCACTCCGCCCAGCACAGGCGCCGCAATGGCGGCCGTGCGCATCAGCATGCTGTTGGTGGCCAGCGCCTGAGCCAGCTGCTCGCGCGGCACGATCTGCGGCAGCAGGCTTTGCAGGGCCGGCCCCGTGAAGGCGCGGCTGCAGCCGAACAGCACCAGCACGGCATAGATCCAGTGCACATCGTGCGCGGCCGCGCCCTCGTGCCAGGACAGCCACAGCAGCAGCAGGGAGCACAGGGCAGCCACGGTCCAGCTGCCCGACAGCAGGCGCTTGCGGCTCATGCGGTCGCTGAGGTCGCCTGCCGGAATCAGCAGCGCCAGCATGGGCAGGAACTGGGCCAGTCCCACGTAGGCCAGGGACATGGGGTCGCGCGTCAGGTCATACACCTGCCAGGCCACGACCACCGCCTGCATCTGCTGGGCGAACATGGACAGCATGCGCGCCATGACGAAGGGGACGAAGGCGCTGCTGCGCAGGCCGGCAGCGGGGCTGTCGGCCGATGAGGGGGGAAGCGGGGAGGAGGGCAAGATCGGATATCCGTGGAGGAGCACGCGCAGTATCTGCGAAATGCCGGCGCCTTGCTGGCCGTTGTGCCCGCTCCACGCTGCCGACGAAGGCATGCGGTCTGCTCCCACAAACACCCGCGGCGCGGCGCGAGAATATGCCATCACGGGTCAGGCCAGAACCCCGCATCAGAGGAGCAACACACCATGTCCATGTTGTCCATGCAATACGCCGGCACCTTGATCGGGCGCGAAGCGGTCATCGACTTCCCCGACAGCAAGGCTGATGTGCGGTACACGCCGCAAGGCCAGATGGTCTGGCATGTGGTCGATTCCCTGGGCCATGTATCCGATGGCTGCGAACGGCTCAGCTACCTGCAGGTCAGCGACAGCCTGCACTTCCTCAACTGGATCGAGAAAACGGGCTTCACCGTCAGCCAGGTCATCGATACGGCCCAGGGCACGGTGCAGGCCTTCTGGTCGTTTGCCGACCCGGCCAGCGAAGGCGGCCACCGCTCCTCCATGTTCGTCGAAGGCCGTTTCCGCTTCCGTTGAGGCGCCCGCCTGCACGGCGCAGCCCGGCCGCGTGAAACATTGCGGCATCTGCGCGATCTGCCTGTTTTTTCAGCGCCTGCGGCAAACCCATGGCTGGCGCGGCAATGCAGGGTTGTCCCGAAGCTTGTCCACAGGCAGGCCCACAGTCGCTGGGCATAACCGTCACGCTGCGGTCATTTTCGTCATGCTGCGGAAAAGTTCCTGGAATGTGGGTGTGCACTATCGTTGAATCCAAGGATCGGCGGGTGCATGGAATTCCGGTTCATTGCCTGAGGCGAGGCCGGCCGCGCGCAGATCCAGGTTTGCCGCCGTGAAACATCCCTTCCGCCCAATCCCGTCCGCAAGGCCCCCGGCTATGCTGGCTGCATGACCTGGCTGTTTCTTGCATTGCATCTGCTGCTCATTGCAGGCTTTGGCCTGCGCATCCTGTTGCGCGACGATGTGCGGCCCGACGTGCGCATGGGCTGGCTCACCGTCATCGTGCTGCTCCCCTATGCGAGCTGCGCGCTGTACTACCTGTTTGGCGAGGTGACGCTGCGCCGCCGAGGCCGGGCCCGGTACCGCAAGGTGCAGGACTTTGCGCCCGGCGCCCCGGTCACGGGCAGCGGCGTGCCGGTGGCGGGCATCGCGCCGCAATGGCAGGCGGCCTTTGGCTATGCGGCGTCCATCAACCGCTTTCCCGTACAGCCGGGCCATGCCGCGCAGCTCATGGCCGATGGTGCCCAGGCCCGCGCGCGCATGCTGGCCGACATGGAGGCCGCCCGTCACGAGATCAACGTGCTCTACTACATCTGGCTGGCCGATGACACGGGAACGGCCGTGGCCCAGGCGCTGGTGCGCGCGGCCCGGCGTGGCGTGGTCTGCCGCGCCATGGTGGACGGGCTGGGCTCGCGCGCGCTGCTGCGCTCCGACCTCTGGCAGCAGATGGCCCAGGCGGGCGTGCAGCTGGCTGTGGCCCTGCCCACCAGCCATCCGATCCGCGTGATGTTCACCAGCCGGCTGGACCTGCGCAACCACCGCAAGATCACCGTGATCGATGGTGCCATCACCTATTGCGGCAGCCAGAACTGCGCGGACGAGGCCTTCGCCGTGAAGGCCCGCTACGCGCCCTGGGTCGATATCATGCTGCGCTTGCAAGGCCCGGTGGTGGCGCAGATGCAGCAGGTCTTTGCCAGCGACTGGGCGCAGGCGCGCAGCGCAGACCATGGACTGTCCATGCCCCTGGCCGCCGGACCTGAAGCGGGGCCGGCCGACATGCCCGCCGAAGGCTTTGCCGCCGTCGTCATTGCCGAAGGCCCGGCCGAGCGGCCGCGCTCCACCTCGCAGCTGGTGTCCACCCTGCTGGCCAGTGCGCGGCGCGAAGTGGTGATCTCCACGCCCTATTTCATCCCCGATGCCACGGTGCTGGAGGCCCTGTGCGCCGCCGCCTGGCGCGGCGTGCAGGTCACGCTCATCCTGCCGGCGCGCAACGATTCCTGGATCGTGGGCGCGGCCAGCCGCAGCACCTACCGCTACCTGCTGCGGGCCGGCGTCATCCTCCATGAATTCCGCCCCGGCCTGCTGCATGCCAAGACCCTGTGCGTGGACGGGCAGGTGGCCCTCGTGGGCTCCACCAACCTGGACCTGCGCAGCTTCGACCTGAACTTCGAGAACAACGTGCTGCTGCAGGACGAGGCCGTGACCCGCGCCATCCGCCAGCGCCAGGGCGACTACATCCGCCAGTCCGACCGCATCACCGCCGCCCAGGTCCACGCCTGGCACTGGGGCCGCCGCATCTGGAACAACCTGCTGGCAATGCTGAGCCCGGTGCTGTGAGCCTGCAAAGAAAAAGGCCTGCGCAATGCAGGCCTTCAGGGCTGTTGGGAGGCAGACGCGCTCAGCGGCCCACGCGCTCGCTCTCGACCACCATGTCCAGCACATAGGCGTAGGCCGATGCGTCGGCGGGCACGTTCTGGCGCTTGTAGCGCTGGATGCGCAGCACGTTGCGGATGCCGAGTTCGTGCTTGTAGCCCTCGATCTCGCTGTAGAAGTTCTCCCACTCGCCGGTGGAGGTCTTCACGCCGTTGTCGCCGTAGCGGATCTCGCGCACGCGCAGGCACTGGAAGTCCTTGATCAGCGGGTGATTGCAGGCCGTGCGCTGGGGTGCCACTTCCAGGAAGATGCGCTCGCCGGCGCTGCCGTACTGGGTCTGGGCCGTGGGCGAGCCGTCGAACTGCCAGCGCGTGCCGTCGATGAAGGTGAGCGTCAGGCGCGCAGGCTGCTTGCCTTCGCCCAGTTGCACGGACCATTGCTTGGCCGTGGGCAGGATGCGGGCCACCTTTTGCTCCAGCGCCATCAGTTGGTCGTCGTCGCAGGCCATCAGCGTGCTGGCGGCGCGTTGGGTGGCGATGCGGTTGCCTTCGGTGCGGTAGCCCGTGGTCACCACGTTGCACAGGTTCTTGACGGCCAGGCGCTGGTCGGCGAATTCCAGTTGCAGGGGCCGCTTGCGCGAGGCGGCGGTCAGGAACCAGCTCTGGTCTTCGGTGCCCTGGGGCGTGAAGGCCTGGCGAAGATTCCAGTGGTAGGCGGTCAGCGATTGGGCATCACCGGGTGGGCCGGCAGGGGCCGACGCCTGGGTCTTGGCGCCTTCTTCGGCGTTGCCACCCTTGTCGATATGGCTGCAGGCGCCGAGCCCCATGGTGACGATCACGGGCAGGCACCAGGTCCAGCTTGGCTTCATGTTGAATTCCTTGGTTGATGGGTACGGAGACAGGCTCAGGCGCGGCGGGCTGGTGGCAGCCCTGGTGCGGCATGTGCCGCGCCGGCCCTGGCCGAACCGGGGCACCATAACGCAGATGCGGGGCGGCGCCTGTCAGAACGGGGCGCTATTCACATTCCTTTGCATCTATTTGATGCAGGCGGAAAAAACGGATTGCTGCAAAGTTGCCGGCCGATGCGTTGCGCTCAGGTGAGAATAGGCGGCCAGCCGCCATGCCATCCGCAGGCTGCGGCGCCGCAGCAAGGAGCAGGTTCGTGTATCGACGTTGGAGTGCAGCAAACAGGGTGCGTGGCATGCGCTACGCGGGAGCTTTGGCCATCATTGCAATGCTTGCGGGCTGCGGCTCGACCATTCCCCAGCATGTGCCCGTGCAGGAGAGCTTCGGCTCCACCGAGACCTTCTCGCGCATGTTCGATGCCTCGCCGGCCCAGACCTGCGAGGCCGCGCGCCGCGCGCTGCTGAGCCAGGGCTACATCGCCATGGCGCGCACGGCCGAACTCATAGAGGGCAGCAAGAGCTTCCAGCCCGACCCCGAACTGAACCTGCAGATGAACATCCGCGTGGTCTGCGTGCCCGAGACAGCCGATGGCCAGGTCAGCATCGGCTTTGTCACGGCGCTGCAGGACCGCTATACCTTGAAGAAGAGCGCCAACTCGGCCAGCCTGGGCGTGGGTGCGCTGGGGTCGGTGTCGCTGCCGTTCTCCTCGGGCAGCGACTCCATGGTCAAGGTGGGCAGCGAGACGATTGCCAAGAGCGGTTTCTACGACAGCTTCTTCGAGCTGGTGTCGCGCTACCTGGCGCAGGACCGCGAGTCCATCGCCGTGCCCACGCCGGTGGCGCCGCAGAACACCATTCCCTCGGCCAACCACTGACGCCTGCGGGCGCCGGCCCGGTTCACGCCGCCAGGAACAGCGCCGGGTCCACCATGGTACGGTTGAGCATCACGCCCCAGTGCAGGTGCGGGCCGGTGACGCGGCCCGTGGCGCCGACCTTGCAGAAGGCATCTCCCGTGTCCAGCTGATCGCCCAGCTTGCACTGCACGCTGCTCAGATGGCAGTACATGCTCAGCAGGCCACCGCCGTGGTCCAGCCACACGGTGCCGCCGTTGAAGAAATAGTCGCCCACATCCACCACCTTGCCCGGCAGCGGCGCGACGACGTTGGTGCCCGTGGCTGCCGCGATGTCCATGCCGCTGTGCGGATTGCGCGGCTGGCCGTTGAACACGCGGCGCAGGCCGAAGCTGCTGCTGCGGCGGCCCGGCACGGGCTGGCGCATGCGCAGGTCGCCAGGGCGTGCGGGCGGCTCGGTGAACAGCGCCATGATGGTCTGCTGGTGGGCGCGTTCACGCTGGTATCGGGCATCGTCCTCGGGTGACAGGTCCACGGTCTTGGGCGAGACCTTCAGGCGCTGCTCGGTGTATTTCTTGTCGCGCACTTCGTAGGGCAGGGTGCGCGGTGCGCCTTCGCCCTTCACCGTCACGCCATGCGTGCCGGGCGCCACCGACAGCGCAATGCCGACCACGGCCGTCCATTCGATCATGTCGCCCACCACCAGCACGGGCACGTCGCCGGCCAGCACCTGGGGCCGCTGGGCCGATGGCCCCAGCGACAGGCGGGCCACGCCACCGGGCACGCGGCTGTCATGCGGCCAGGGGGATTCCCCGGAGGCCGCAGCGGCCCAGGCCGGGACCATCAGGCCGGCGCCCGAGGCGCACAGGGATTGCACAAACAGTCGGCGGGAGCGGGAATTCGTCGTCGGTATCTGCATGAGGGAAGCGGGGGCTGTGGTCGAGCGCCCCATTGTCCGCCATGCCGGCCGCCAGCTTGCCATCGCCTCAACGCCATGACGCCATGACGCCATGGCATTCAAATGCGCTTGCGCGCCGCTCAACGGTCCCGGCGCTCGTCGCGCCCGCCGCGCCGCTCCTGTGGGCGGGCCGCGTTGGCCATGCGCTGCTGTTGCTGGCGTTGCTCCTGCTGCGCGCGGGCCTGCTGCTGCTGGGCACGCGCCTGTGCCTGGGCCTGCTGTGCTTGCTGGGCCTGCATGCGTTGCTGCTGGGCAGCCTCGAACTGCTGCTGTCTTTGCTGCTGCGCCTGCCGCTCCTGCATCTGGGCCTGTCTTTGCGCCTGCTGCTGGGCCTGCATCCTTGCCTGCATCTGCTCCTGTGCGCGTGCCTGCTGTTGCTGCTGCTGCATTTGCTGCTGGCGCGCCTGGTCCTGGGAGCGCTGCTGCAAGGCCTGGCGATCGCGCTCGGCCTGTTGGCGGGCCTGGGCCTGTGCCTGAACCTGGGCCTGGTCACGCGCCTGATCCCGCATCTGCGCCTGGGCCTGCATCTGGGCCTGGCGCTGCTGTTGCTGGCGCGCCTGTTCCTCGCCGCGAAGGCGGGCGGCCTGCGTCTCCATTTGCTGCTGTTGCTGCTGGCGCTGGCGCGCTGCATCGGCCATGGAGCGGTCGCGGTCCTGCCTGTCCAGGCCGTTCTGCCGGTCCTGTGGCCTCACGCCCTGCTGCGTGGCTGCGGAAGACCAGGAAGGCACGCGGGAGTCACGGCCCCTGTCACCCTGCATGGCTGCCGCAGGCAGTGCTGGCGCGGGTCGCTGCGCGGCGCCCGGTGGGGATGAGGGGGCCGATTGCGCAGACTGAGGGGACTGCGGCCACTTGCCGAACTGGCCCGGCTGCGAGGCCGGCACCGGGTTCATACGGGGCTGCAGCGAGGCCTGGGGCCGGTCATCAGGCCTGAGGCCCGGGCGTCCGCGATCTGCGCCATCGTGCCGGGCAAAGCCCTGGGCGCCGCCGGGCGGCACCATGCCTTGGGCGGACGGGGGCGGGCCGCCCTGTGGCGGCCTCAGGCCCAGGCGTTGGGGCATGCCGGAGTGCGCTGCGGCGGCGGCGCCGGCCATGCCTGCGGCACCGGCCAGGGCCGCAGCGGCCATGCCGCCTGAACGAGGGTCACCAGAACGAGGGTCACCGGAGCGCGGGTCGCCCAAGCGAGGATCACCGCTCTGCTGCGGGAAGTCAGGGCGGCGCGGCTTGAAGTGCGGGTTGTTCGCGATGTGGGTGACGTTGCCAACGTTGTTGATGTGCGTGTTGTGGATGTTCTGCACCACCGTGGTCGAGCGCGAGACGTAGGTGTTGTTGTTGTAGATCACGGCCGGGCGGCGCGAGGGCGGTGGCGGCGGCTCGTTGCGGTGCCAGCGGTAGCCGGGCTCGCCCCAGCGCATGCCCCAGGAGTTCCAGCCCCAGGGGCGGCGGTCCACGGACTCGGCCAGGATCACGCCTGCGCCGAAGCCGATCAGCCCCGCCACCACGGGCGCGGCCGAACTGCCCACATACACGGGTTGCGGCGCCACGATGGGCCGGTAGCCGCCGTACATGGGCACGGGCTCGCCATAAACAACGCCGGGGTCGTACTGCGGCACATAGACGGTGTCAGGCTGGGCCGGTGCGATCTCGATGAACTGCGGCGGTGTGTCGATCACTGGCACGGGCAGCATGGACGACAGCGGCTCGCCCACGGCTTGCGGTGCGGGCTGGGGCACGGGGGGCGGGGCATCGGCCGTGGCCACGGCCACCTTGAGCCGGCTGGAGTCCTTGAGCGTGCCGGCCTTGTAGGCGCGCTGGCGCATCACCTGGATGGCGTTCATCACATCGGCCGGATCGTTGTAGTAGGCCTTGCCCAGGGCCGTGGTCCAGGGAACGTTGGATGACAGCTGTGCCAGCACATTGGGAAACTGCGCCAGCGACTTGACCGAAGGGTCCCAGTCCTGGCTGTTGACGGCGTTTTGCAGTTCCTCGGGCTTGAGGCCGGGGTTCTGCCCCATCCACACCTCGGCGGCGCCGACCTGGTCGGGATAGGTGGAGGCGGCCAGCACCTGGGCCACGAGCTTGTCGGGGTACAGCGCAATGGGCGCCACCATCTGGTAGAGCGTCTCGGCCGAAGGCGGCACATAGGCCACGGGCGTGGCGACGGGCTGGGCGCTTTCGGTGGCAGGCGGCAGCGGCGCGCTGGCGGCCTGCGGGGGCTTGTCCTGGGATTCGTTGCAGGCGCTCAGCGCCATGGCGGCGGCCAGGCCCAGCACGCTCAGGCGCAGGACGCCAGCGTGGGAAGTTGAGCGGGCCGTGGTGCGTGCTGTGGGCACGGCGGGTTGCAGCATTGCGTTCTCCTGGGCAGGAACGCCTTGCGCGCCGAAGCGGCAAGGCACATGTCATTTGAACGCCAAAGTGCGCCCTGCGTTGACACCGGCGTGTCAGCCGATGCCCCCAGTCCGCGCAACTTCTGTGACGCGGTGTTTACCCAGGCTGAATCAGGCCGCGATCAAGCCGCGATCAAGCCGCGATCAAGCCGCGATCAGGCGGGCCTGGTAGCTCTCGGCACCCTTGGACCAGGCCAGCAGGCGGTCGATATTGGGGTGCTTGCCGGGGAAGGCGATGGCGTCCTGCGTGTGCTCGGCATACCACTCCAGGCCGAGCTCGGCGGCAGCCGGCGTGATGGTGCCGCCGTACAGCGCGGCCAGCGCGTGGTACACGGCCAGCGAGCCGGTCTGGCCGGGCTTGTTCTCGATGGTGGCCACGACCTGGCCCTGGGCGTCGGCCAGCTGCAGCGCGGCGAGGTGGGTGACGGTGGGCAGTTGCTGAAGGCGTGCGGAGAAGTTCATGCTGAAAGGCAAATCAAAGGGAAAAGGGAGAAAGGGAAGGGCCAACCGGCGCCGGGCGTTCTGGTGTTTCAGTGCCTGAGTGGTTCAGTGGTCAGGCCTTGAAGGCAATCCAGGCACACCAGAACAGGCTGGAGAAAAAGCGCTTGGGCTGCACGAAACCGGCCTGGGCCAGCATCTGCTCCACCGCCTCTTCCGAGGCCGGTGGAACCGCGCCCTGCCGGATTTTGCCGAGTTTCGCATGGACGGCGGCCTCGTCCACGCCCGCCATGCGCCAGCGCATGGCCCAGGCTTCAAGGAACAGCGGCTCGCTGTCATAGCGGTGGCGGTTGCAGGCCAGGATGAAGGGCGCCCCAGGCGCCAGCCGCGCCGACAGGGCCTGCAGCAGCTGCAGCTTGTCCGCGTCGTCAGGGACGTGGTGCAGCACGCCGATCAGCGTGGCTGCGTCGAACACCGTGCCGGCCGGCAGGTCCTGCACGGCGCAGGCAGCGGCCTGCACCTGGGCCGACAGCCCCGCTGCGGCGATGCGGTCCATGGTCTGGTCCAGCATGGGGGCCGAGGGGTCGGCAGCCGTGAATTTCCACTGCGGCCTGAGACGCGCCGTGGCCAGGATCTCCTGGCCCGTGCCACCGGCACCGCCAATCAGCACGGACTTCGGGCCGGCATCCAGGCAGGCGGCCAGCAGGCAGGCGGCCAGCTCGTGGCAGGCGTCGTAGCCGGCCAGTGCGATGCGGCTTTGCGTTTCGTACTCGGCAGCGCGGGAGGTGTCGAACTTGGCGGCGGAAGCCGCCTGTGGCAAGGCTTGGTTCATGGCCTAGCATTGTGCTGAGGCCACGGTCCCTGCAAAAGCGCCCATGTGCGATGGCCCACCCCTGCAAAGCAGGATGGTGGGCCATCTTCGGGGGAGGAGCGGTGCAGGTGCCCGTCAACGGGCCATGCGCCTACTTGCCCCAGGAGTCCTTGAGACCCGTTGCGCGGTTGAACACGGGCTTGCCCGGTGTGTGGTCCTTGCGGTCGGCCACGAAGTAGCCGAAGCGCTCGAACTGGAACTTGTCGTCAGGCTGAGCGTTGGCCAGCGAAGGCTCCACATAGGCGGTCACCACCTTGAGGCTGTCCGGGTTGAGCAGCGTCAGGAAGTCCTTGCCGCCCGCATCGGGCTGCGGGTCGGTGAACAGGCGGTCGTACAGGCGCACCTCGGCCTGCACGCCGTCGGCCACGCCCACCCAGGTGATGGCGGCCTTGACCTTGACGCTGTCCGCACCCGGCGTGCCGCTCTTGGTGTCGGGCACCACGGTGGCCAGCACCTTGGTGACGTTGCCCTCGGCATCCTTCTCGCAGCCCGTGCACTCGATCACGTAGCCGCCCTTCAGGCGAACCTTGTTGCCGGGGAACAGGCGCTTGTAGCCCTTGGGCGGCACTTCGGCGAAGTCCTCGCGCTCGATCCACACCTCGCGGCCCAGCGTGAAGCGGCGCACCGGCACCTGCTGGCCTTCGGCGGCGTGGGGCAGGGCGGGCAGCTCGCAGGCTTCCAGGTGCTCGGCGCTGCCGAAGACCTCGGCCCAGTTGGTCAGCTCCAGCTTGAGCGGGTCCAGGGCCACCATGCCGCGATGGGCCTGGTTCTCCAGGTCCTCGCGCAGGCAGCCTTCCAGCGTGGAGTAGTCGATCCAGGCGTAGTCCTTGGTCACGCCGATGCGCTCGCAGAAGGCCTGGATGCTCTGGGGCGTGTAGCCACGGCGGCGCAGGCCGACGATGGTGGGCATGCGCGGATCGTCCCAGCCGCTGACGATGCCGTTGTCCACCAGGTGCTTGAGCTTGCGCTTGCTGGTGATCACATAGGTCAGGTGCAGGCGCGAGAACTCGTACTGGCGCGGCTGCGGCGCGGCGATCAGGCCGCCTTCGCGCAGATGGTCCAGCAGCCAGTCGTAGAACGGGCGCTGGTCCTCGAACTCCAGCGTGCAGATGCTGTGGGTGATGTGCTCCAGCGCGTCCTCGATGGGATGGGCGAAGGTGTACATCGGGTAGATGCACCACTGGTTGCCGGTGTTGTGGTGCTCGGCATGGCGCACGCGGTAGATGGCGGGATCGCGCAGATTGATGTTGGGCGATGCCATGTCGATCTTTGCGCGCAGCACGGCAGCGCCATCGGGCAGCTTGCCGTCGCGCATTTCGCGAAAGCGCGCCAGGTTCTCGGCCACCGTGCGGCTGCGGAACGGGCTGTCCACGCCGGGGCGCGAGAAATCGCCGCGGTTGGCCTTCATGTCGTCGGCGCTTTGCTCGTCCACGTAGGCCAGGCCCTGCTCGATCAGGTACTCGGCTGCGCGGTACATGAAGTCGAAGTAGTTGCTGGCGAAGTACAGGTTCTCGTGGCCGTCGGCTTCCTTCCAGCCGAAGCCCAGCCAATGGACGGCATCGATGATGCTGTCCACGTACTCCTGGTCTTCCTTCTCGGGATTGGTGTCGTCGAAACGCAGGTGGCAGGCACCTTCGTAGTCGCGCGCCAGGCCGAAGTTCAGGCAGATGGCCTTGGCGTGGCCCACGTGCAGGTAGCCGTTGGGCTCGGGCGGGAAGCGTGTGCGGATCTTCGCCACGTCCACCTGGCCCTGGTTGTGGTGGTCGCCATCACCGGGGCTTCCACCCCAGCGGCGCTGGGCGTGGGTACCGTTGGCCAGGTCGGCCTCGATGATTTGGCGCAAAAAGTTACTCGGTTTGACCGGATCTTTGGAGATGGGGGAGGCGTCAGCAGAGCTCATCGCAGCATTGTAGGCGCCCGCCTGCAGACCCGCTCCGGACGGCTTTCGGACAGCCGCGCCAGCCAAGGGTTGAGGCATTTGGAAACAAACTTGTATAAAAGCCTGCCATCCGTAGACCCCTCTCGCGCGTTGAGAATGCAGGGCGTATGCCGTCCCCCTGTGCCAAAGTGCGGGAAGGCGGCACCAGCGGCAATGCCTGCCACGCCTGTCCAACTTCGAGGAGAGACACCATGACAACGACAGCTTCCCCGTGGGTTGCAAAAGCAGCAGCAGCCGGCCTGGCCCTGGCCGCCCTCATGGCTTCGGGCGCCGCCCAGGCCCGGGGCGATGTGCAATGGTCCATCAGCCTGAATTCGCCGGGCATGTATGGCCCGCCCGTCTATGTCGCGCCTGCCCCCGTCTATGTGGCACCGCCCCAGCCCATCTACTACGCGCCCCCGCCGCCGGTCTACTACGCGCCGCGCGCCGTCTACCGTGCTCCGCCCGTCGTGGTCGTTCCCGGCTATGGATACGGCTATGGTGGCGGCTACCGGGGTGGATACCGTGGCGAGTACCGCCATGGCCATGGCCACGGGCATGGCCACTGGCGCCGTTGATCTGAGCTGAACCGCGCTGAACCGACTCTTGCCGCCCCTTGGGGCGGCTTTTTCCGTGGTGCCTGCGCCAAGACCGGGCCTGGGATGGCCCGCATAATCCAGCCCGTTGGAAACCTGGAGTGTCCCCGCCGTGAAAACCGTCTATGTCCTCAATGGCCCGAACCTGAACCTGCTGGGCCTGCGTGAACCCGCCATCTATGGCTCCCAGACCCTGGCCGATGTGCGTGCGCTGTGCGAAGCCGCCTGCGCGCGCTACGGGCTGGGGCTGGAGTTCCGCCAGAGCAACCACGAAGGCGAACTGGTGGACTGGGTCCACGAAGCCGGCCGCGTGCACGCCGAAGGCCGCCTGGCCGGCCTGATCTTCAACGCCGCCGCCTACACCCACACCAGCGTGGCCCTGCTGGATGCCGTCAAGGGCACGGGCGTGCCGCTGGTGGAGCTGCACATCAGCAACGTGCATGCGCGCGAGAGCTTCCGCCACCACTCCTACCTGTCGGCCGCCGCGCGCGCCGTGATGTGCGGCTTTGGCGTGGCCGGCTATGGCCTGGCCATTGACGCCGTGGCCCAGTGGTGAATACGCCCGCCGCCATTGAGCGCCTGCGCGCCCAGGCGCGGCGCCTGACTACGCCGCTGTCTGCCGCGCAGCCCGAGGACGGGCACATGGTCTGGCATGTCTGGGGCGAGGCACGCGCGGGCGTGCTGCCCATCGTCATGCTGCACGGCGGCAGCGGCAGCTGGACGCACTGGCTGCGCTGCATGGACGCGCTGCTGGCCCAGGGGCGCCAGCTGTGGATACCCGACCTGCCCGGCTTCGGCGATTCCGACGGCGTGCCGGGCGGCCAGGATGCCGACACCCTGGTCGAGCCGCTGCGCCAGGGCCTGCGGCAACTGCTGGCCGATGACGGTGCGCCCGCCGCCCCGCTGTGTGATCTGGTCGGCTTCTCTTTTGGCGGCATGACGGCCGGCATGCTGGCCGCCGCCGACGGCACGCTGGCCCGGTGCCTGGTGCTGGCCGGGGCGCCCGGCATGGGCGTGGGCAAGGGCCTGGCCGTGCGGCTCAAGGGCTGGCGCCACCTGGCCACGCCCGAGGCGCAGGCCGTGGCCCATCGCTACAACCTGCAGGCGCTGATGCTGCATGACGCCAGCCTCATCGACGAGGACACGCTGGCCCTGCATGTGCTCAACGTGGAGCGTGACCGCCTTCCGCGCCGCCGCCTCTCGCACACCGACGTGCTGGCGCGTGCCCTGCAGGCCGTGGACGGCCCCGTATGGGCCATCTATGGCGAGCACGACGCGCTCTACCCGGGCCCGATGATGCAGGAGCTGGCCCAGGCCTTTGCACGCCATGCGCGCGACTTCCGCGGCCTGGCGCTGGTGCCCGGCGCGGGCCACTGGGTCATGCATGAGCGTCCCGATGCCTTTGTGGCGGCATTGACCGCTGCGCTGGATGCCTGAGCGCATGCGGCCCATCGAGCTGCACGAGGTGCAGTGGACCGCCATGCGCGCCCAGGGCGCAGGCGGCCAGAACGTGAACAAGGTCTCCAGCGCCGTGCACCTGCGCTTTGACGTGCGCGCCTCGCGCCTGCCCGAGGCCGTGCAGCAGCGCCTGCTGGCCCTGCGCGACGGCCGCATCACCAACGAGGGCGTGGTCGTCATCAAGGCACAGCAACACCGTACGCAGGAGCAGAACCTGCGCGCCGCGCTGCAGCGGCTCAACGTGCTGGTGGCCGCCGCCTATCCCGAGCCCATCCTGCGCCGCGCCACCCGGCCCACGCTGGGGTCGCAGCGGCGCCGCCTGGAAAGCAAGAGCCGGCACGGCGCCACCAAGGCCCTGCGCGGGCGCCCGCGCGACGATTGATTCGGATTGGCCCGGCCAGCGCAACAATGTGTGCTGCCGCTGGCGGCTTGGCGCGGCGCCCGGGCGTCCCTACATTAGGGGAATGCAAGACTCCCACGCTCCCCACTCTCCCCGGGTTTCCTCCGCTGCCGGTGCCCGGCTGCCCGTGCTCTATATCTCCCACGGCTCGCCCATGTTCGCGCTGGAGCCGGGTGAAACCGGCCCCGTGCTCGCGCAATGGGGCAGGGCGCTGCGCCAGGCCCACGGCCCGCTGCGCGGCGTGGTCGTCATGTCGCCGCACTGGATGTCGCAGGGCGTGGAAGTCATGACCGGTGCCACGCCCTCCACCTGGCACGACTTCGGCGGCTTTCCGCCCGCGCTCTACGAACTGCAATACCCGGCCCCCGGCGCGCCGCAACTGGCGCAGGAAGTCATGGACCGCCTGCAGGCCGCAGGCATTGCCGCCAGCGCCAACGCGCAGCGGCCCTTCGACCACGGCGCCTGGGTGCCGTTGATGCATTTGCTGCCGGATGCCGACCTGCCCGTGGTGCAGCTGTCCCTGCCCGCCTCGGCCGGGCCGGCCGAAACCCATGCGCTGGGCGCAGCCCTGGCGGGCTTGCGCGATGAGGGCGTGCTCATCGTTGGCTCCGGCAGCATGACGCATAACCTGGGCGAATTCCGGGGCGGCACGGGCGAGACCACGGTGCGTGTGGACGACGCCGTGCAGGCCCTGCGCAGCCAGGATGGCCTGCAGGACGACCATGCCGTCGGCGGCTCCAGCGCCTCCTCGCCCTACGTGCAGGATTTCAGCCGCTGGATCGAATCGCGCCTGCAGGCACAGGACCTGCCCGCGCTGCTGGACTACCGCGCCCGCGCGCCTTCGGCCCGGCGCGCCCATCCCAGCGAAGAGCACTTCATGCCGCTGTACTTCGCGCTGGGCGCGGCCGGCGCGACAGCGCGGCCACGGTATCTGAGCCGCGAAGTCATGTATTCCATCCTGGCCATGGATGCGATGGCCTTCGAGGACGCGCAGGCGGCATAACCTCCTGCTGCCGCGGACTTGGCGAGGCGCCACAATGGCGCGTTGCCCGGGACCACCCCGGTCCTGGAAATCGCTAAAAAACCAAGGAGTCCGTGATGATCGACCTGCCTCTGGTGGCGCTGGAGCGCCCCGCACAACCCGCACCGGGGCAGCAGCCCTGGCTGCTGGTGCTCATGCATGGCGTTGGCAGCAATGAGCAGGATCTGTTCGGCCTCGCATCGTTCGTGCCGCCGCAGTTCCACGTGCTCAGCCTGCGCGCTCCGTTTTCCATGGGTCCCTCAGCCCATGCCTGGTTCCAGTTCACGGTGGATGCCAACGGCACGCGCCACATCCACGCATCGCAGGAAGAGCACAGCCGCGCCCTGGTGGCCCAGACCGTGCAGCAGGCCGGAGCGCGGCTGGACATCCCTGCCCAGCGAACCGTGGCGGGCGGCTTCAGCCAGGGCGGCATCATGGCGCTCAGCCTGCTGCTGACCCAGCCCGCGCTGCTGCGCGCCGCCATGTGCTGGCACAGCCGCCTGCTGCCCGAGGCCTTGCCGCACCAGGCCCCTGATGCGGCCTTTGACGGCAAGTCGCTCTGGGTCAGCCACGGCACCTACGACAACGTCATTCCGCTGACCAGCGCCCACGCCATTCGCAGCCACGTGCAGCGCCTGCCGCTGCAACTGAGCTACCACGAGTACCCGAGCATGCACGAAATCCGCCCTGACGAGCTGCAGGCCGCCATGGCCTGGCTCCAGGATCTGGGCACGCAGGGCTGAGACGGCCGGGTAAGCCGGGTAACGCCTTGTTGCCTGGCGCGCCCGATGGCCTGTGCAGGCAGCGGGGCGGCTTATAAACACAAGGCAGGGGCCGGTGTCAGCAAAGCCGGGGAACCCTGGTTGTGCTTTGCTGTCGCACGTCCTGCGGCAACTGAGCTGCCAGCCCCTGCCCAAGCCAAAGGACCCATCCATGCCAGAACGCGATCCCCAAGACTTCCGCCCCCGCGCCAGATCCTCCGGCCCATCGGCTTTCGGCATCGCCGCAGCGGTGCTGGCGGCTGCCGCCCTGGGGGGCGCGGCCTGGTGGTACTGGTGGCGTCCCGCCGCCGTGCCCGAGGCGCCGCCGGAAGTGGCGCAGGCGCCCGCCCAGTCCACCCAGCCCTCCGAACCTGAACCCGTCCCCGCGCCCGAGCTGACCGAGCCCCAGAACCCTGTCGATGCGCTGGAGCAGCCCGCCTCCGGCCTGCCCGCGCTGCAGGACTCCGACGCCCATGTCACCCAGGCCCTCAACGGCCTGCTGGGCCGTGACAAGGCAGGCAGCTTTCTGCAGATGGACGGCTTTGTGCGCCGCGCCGTGGCCACCGTGGACAACCTGACCCGTTCCCAGGCCCCTGCACGGCTTTGGCCCGTGCACCCGGCGCCTCAGCGTTTCACGGTGGAGGGCGCGGCAGAGGCGGGGGAGGCGCAGGCCATCGCCCCCGCCAACGCCGCACGCTACAAGGCCTTTGTGACCTTTGCCGAGTCCATTCCCATGGACGGGGCCGTCAAGCTCTATGCCCGGCTGTACCCCCTGTTCCAGACCGCCTATGAAGACCTGGGCTATCCCAGCCGCTATTTCAACGATCGCCTCATTGCCGTCATAGACCACCTGCGCGCCGCGCCCGAGCCTGCAGGCCCGGTGCAGGTACGGCTGACCAAGGTGGAGGGCGAGGTGCCCTCCATCCAGCCCTGGGTGCGCTACGAGTACGCCGACCCTGAGCTGCAGGCCCTGTCCAGCGGACAGAAGATGCTGGTGCGCGTGGGCCTGGACAACGAGCGCCGCCTCAAGGCCGTGCTGGGCGAGCTGCGCCGCCGCATCGCCACCGGCGAGATGGCCAAGCCTGCGGGCTGAGTCGAGGGTCGGATCAACCCGCCGCAGGCAGGGGCAGGGCGGTTTTGTACCGCACCTGCTTGAGCGTGAAGCTGGAGCGGATCTTCTCTATGCCCGGAATCGGGGTGAGCTGCTCCACGATGAAGCGCTCCAGCGCGCCGATGTCGGCCAGCGCCACGCGGATCAGATAGTCGGCGTCGCCGCTCATCAGGTAGCACTCCATGACCTCGTCGTGCTCGGCAATGCGGCGCTCGAAGTCGGCCAGCGATTCCTTGGCCTGCGACTTGAGGCTGATGTTGATGAACACATTCAGCCCCAGCCCCAGCGCCGACGCATTGGCCAGCGCCACATAGCGCGCGATCACGCCGGCCTTCTCCAGTGCCTTGACGCGCGCCAGGCATGGCGAAGGCGACAGATGCACGCGCCGCGCCAGTTCCACGTTGGACAGCGAGCCGTCCGTTTGCAACTCGGCCAGAATGCGCAAGTCGATGGTGTCCAGTTTCATGTGCTGGATTTTATGTAAATACCGGCATGAAATGCTGGAATATGGCGTTTTCCTTATCCATGAACGGCTGCTCATGCCGGCCTGCCAGTCCTAAAGTGGCGGACATGAACGCACCCACGCCACTGGCCGCGCTGGCCGATATCGATACCGATCCCCAGGAAACCGCCGAATGGCGCGAGGCCTTTCTGGCCCTGGTCGCCACAGAAGGTCCGCAGCGCGCGCGCTTCGTGCTGGAAGAGCTGGCGCGCATGGCGCGCGAGCAGCGCCTGGGCTGGCAGCCTGACCTGAACACGCCCTATGTGAACACCGTGGCGGCGCAGCAGCAGCCGGTGTTTCCGGGCGACCTGGCCATCGAGGAGCGGCTGGCGTCCATCATGCGCTGGAACGCGCTGGCCATGGTGGTGCGCGCCAACCAGGCCTATGGCGAGCTGGGCGGCCATATTGCCAGCTATGCCAGCGCGGCCGACCTGTTCGAGACCGGGTTCAATCATTTCTTCCATGCCCGGGAGGGACTTGAGCCGGGCCAGCACCGGGGCGACCTGGTGTTCTTTCAGCCGCACAGCGCGCCCGGCGTGTATGCGCGGGCCTTCCTGGAAGGGCGGTTGACCGAGCAGGACCTGCAGCACTACCGCCAGGAGATCAGCGCGCCGGCCGCTGGCGCGCAAGGCCTGTCCAGCTATCCCCATCCCTGGCTGATGCCCGATTTCTGGCAGTTCCCGACGGGCTCCATGGGCATTGGCCCCATCAGCAGCATCTACCACGCGCGCTTCATGCGCTATCTCACGCACCGCCGCCTGCTGGACTGCCAGGAACGCAAGGTCTGGGGCGTGTTCGGCGACGGCGAGATGGACGAACCCGAAAGCATGAGCGCTCTCACGCTGGCCGCGCGCGAGGGGCTGGACAACCTGGTCTGGGTGGTCAACTGCAATCTGCAGCGGCTGGACGGCCCGGTGCGCGGCAACGGCCGCATCGTCGATGAGCTGGAGCGGCTGTTTGCCGGCGCGGGCTGGAACGTGGTCAAGCTGCTGTGGGGCAGCGACTGGGACGGGCTGTTTGCGCGCGACCTCACCGGCACCCTGGCACGCACGCTGGGCGGCACGGTGGACGGGCAGATGCAGACCTTCGCCGCCAAGGACGGACGCTACAACCGCGAGCATTTCTTCGGACAGAACCCCGAGCTCGCCGCCCTGGCCCAGGGTCTGACGGACGAGCAGATCGACCGCTTGAAGCGCGGCGGCCATGACCTGGTGAAGATCCATGCGGCCTATGCAGCGGCTGCCGCCCATCGCGGCCAGCCCACGGTGATCCTTGCCCATACCAAGAAGGGCTACGGCATGGGATCGGCCGGGCAGGGCAAGATGACCACGCACAGCCAGAAGAAGCTGGACGAGTCCGACCTGATCGAGTTCCGCAACCGCTTCAACCTGCCGCTCAGTGACGAGCAGGCCAAGGGCCTGGCCTTCCATAAACCTGCCGATGACAGCGCCGAGATGCAGTACCTGCGCGATCGCCGCACGGCCCTGGGCGGCGCACTGCCGCGCCGTGAAACGGTGTGCGACCGCGTGCCCGTGCCCGGCCTGGAGCAGTACGCGCAGTTCGCGCTGGCGCCTGCCGGCAAGGAGATGAGCACCACCATGGCCTTCGTGCGCATGCTGGGCGGCCTGCTCAAGGACGCGCAGCTGGGTCCGCGCATCGTGCCCATCGTGGCGGACGAGGCGCGCACCTTCGGCATGGCCAACCTGTTCAAGCAGGTGGGCATCTACAGCAGCCTGGGGCAGCGCTACGCGCCCGAGGACATCGGCTCCGTGCTGTCCTACCGCGAGGCACTGGACGGCCAGATCCTGGAGGAGGGCATCAGCGAGGCCGGCGCCATCGCCAGCTGGACGGCGGCGGCCACCAGCTACAGCGTGCACGGCCTGGCCATGCTGCCGTTCTACATCTACTACTCCATGTTCGGCTTCCAGCGCGTGGGCGACGCCATCTGGGCGGCGGCCGACCAGCGGGCGCGCGGCTTTCTGCTGGGCGCCACCTCGGGCCGCACCACGCTGGGCGGAGAAGGCCTGCAGCACCAGGACGGCTCCAGCCATCTGGTGGCGGCCACCATTCCCAACTGCAAGGCCTGGGACCCCGCGCATGCGGGCGAACTGGCCGTGATCCTGGACGCCGGCATGCGCGAGATGCTGGTGGAGCAGCGCGACGTTTTCTACTACATCACCCTGATGAACGAGAACTACGCCCAGCCCGACCTGCCACCGGGCGCGGCCGAAGGCGTGCTGCGCGGCGGCTATGTGTTCGGCCGCTTTGGCGATGCGGGCCGTGCCACGCAGCATGTCACCTTGCTGGGATCGGGTGCCATCCTCACCGAAGTGCTCAAGGCCGCCGAGCAATTGGCCGGCGAGGGCATGGCCGCCACCGTGGTCAGCGTGACCAGCTGGAGCGAACTGGCGCGCGATGGCGTGGCCTGCGAGCAGCGCATGCTGGCAGGTGAGGCACCTGGCCAGCCCTGGATCGCCCAACTGCTGGACGGCACGCAGGGCCCGGTGATTGCCGCCACCGACTATGTGCGCGCCGTGCCCGAGACCGTGCGCGCCTTCCTGCCCGCAGGCAGGCGATTCCTCACCCTGGGCACGGACGGCTTTGGCCGAAGTGACACGCGTGCCGCGTTGCGCGGCCACTTTGGCGTGGACGCGCACAGCGTGGCGCAGGCGGCGCGCCGCTGCAGCCAGGCGGCCTGAGCCCGGCGGGCGAGCCGCCACCCCATACACTGACGGATACACCGACGGTGAAATCAGCGGCCCCTTGCGGGCCGCTTTTTCGTGCGCGCCCGAGGAGGCTGCGCGCGCTTTTTCCTTGCATTGATTAAGCCCGCGTTAAATGCGCTATTGGCTTATCGTTTTCGTCGGCTTGCATGGAAAAAATAGGGAGATACCACTAGAATTCGTATATATAAGAAGATATTGCGCAAAGAGATGATCATTTGCTGCAATGGCTGCAGGTGTTGGGTTGAATATCTCGTCAATATCCGTTTTTCCTCTTTCAATAATAATTCATTTCAGTGGATCGAAGACGATGAAACTCTCGCTCAAGCAAGGCCTGCTGTGCGTGGCCGCGCTGTCGGCCGCCGCCTGGCAACTGGCCATTTCGGCGCCGGCGCCCGGAGTGGACCATGCGCAAATGCCACAAATCATTGATGACCTGCCTGCCGATTACGCAGCGGACCTGACGGTGGAGCAAAGAAATCTGGTCGATCGCGGCAGATATATCGCACGCCTGGGAGATTGCGTTGCCTGCCACACCGGCAATAAATCCCAGCCCATGGGTGGTGGGCTGGCGCTGGAGACGCCATTCGGCAAGATATATTCCACCAATATCTCGCCCGACGCCGATACGGGCATGGGCAAATACAGCTTCGAGCAGTTCGACCGCGCCATGCGCAAGGGCGTCGCGGCCGATGGCCGCAACATGTACCCGGCCATGCCCTATCCCTCCTACGCCAAGATGACGGCCGAGGACATGCAGGCCCTGTACGCCTATCTGCTGCAGGGCGTGGCGCCCGTGAAGGCGGCCAACAAGGAGTCCGACCTGGGCTTTCCCTTCAACCAGCGCTGGGGCCTGGCGCTGTGGAACTGGGTGTTTCTGGATGACACGCCCTTCCAGCCCCAGCCGCAGCAAACTGCCCAGTGGAACCGGGGTGCCTACCTGGTGCAGGGCCTGGGCCACTGCGGCGCCTGCCATACGCCGCGCGGCGTGGGCTTCCAGGAAAAGACCATGACCGGCGAGGGCAGCAAGGGCGAGTATTTCCTGGCCGGCGAGACCGTGGAGAACTGGCGCGCGCTGAGCCTGCGCAATCTGTGGACACCCGAGGAAACCGCCCAGTTGCTCAAGACCGGGCGCAACAGCCACGGCACGGTCTCCGGCAACATGGTCGATGTGGTGCAGCACAGCACGCAGTACATGAGCGATGCGGACCTGCTGGCCATTGGCACTTATCTGAAGTCGCTGCCCGCAGGCAAGAACGATCTGCCCATGCAGGTGGCCCAGGGGCCGGGGCCGGTCATCGCCCCGCATCCGGCGCCGCAGGCCTCCGGGCATGCGCCGTCCGCCACGTCGGCAGTGTCTTCCGACGTGCCTGCCGATCTCTACGCCAGCCGGGGCGGCCTGGGCTATCTGCAGTTCTGCGCCGACTGCCACCGTGCCGATGGCGGTGGCGTGAAGGACGTGTTCCCGCCACTGGCCGGCAATTTCTCGCTGCAGTCGCAGGACCCGTCCACGCTGATCCATCTGATGCTGGTGGGCTGGAAGGCTCCCGTCACGCAAAGCCATGCACGGCCGCTGACCATGCCGGCCTTCGCACAGCTCAAAGATGCGGAGATCGCCGACATCCTCAACTTCGCCCGCAAGAGCTGGGGCCGTGCCGATGCGCGCGAGATCCATGCCAAGGAGGTGCAATCCATGCGCAAGCAGGTCGACGCCAAGGGCGAAAGCGCACGCCCCTTCGAGACGCCGCGCCTGGCCGCCATGCTGGACGAATCCAACGCGAAGCAACTGGTCTACGGCGCCCGCCTGAACATAGAGACGCGTGACCTGCTGCCCAGGAATGTGGGCAATGCGCTGAACTGCGCCAGCTGCCACCTGAACGCGGGCACGGTGGCCGATGGTTCGCCCTACATCGGTGTCTCGGCCTTCTTCCCCGGCTATGCGCCGCGCGCGGGCCGCGTCATCACGCTGGAGGACCGCATCAATGGCTGCTTCCTGCGCTCCATGAACGGCAAGCCGCTGCCGCTGGAGTCCGACGAGATCAAGGCCATGGTGGCCTACTTCGACTGGATGCGCCGCGAAACCAAACCCGAAGACAAGGTCGAAGGCCGGGGCGTGGGCAAGATCAGCCAGTCCATCGTGCCTAACGTGGACAACGGCAAGAAGGTCTATGCGGCCCAGTGCGCGGTCTGCCATGGCGGCGAGGGCGAGGGCGTGAAGAATGCCAAGGGCCAGTGGGTCTATCCGCCGCTGTGGGGTGACGAGTCCTTCAACATCGGCGCGGGCATGGCGCGCACCTACACGGCAGCGGCCTTCGTCAAGCGCAACATGCCCATCGCCTTCCATGGCAACTTCCCGCTGGGCCAGGGCGGCCTCAGCGACCAGGAGGCCGTGGATGTGGCCGAGTACTTCAGCCACCAGCCGCGCCCGGACTTTGCCAACAAGCACAAGGACTGGCCCAAGGACAAGAAGCCGGCCGATGCGCGGTACTGAGATGCAGAGGTACTGAGGTACTGAGGTACTGATTAAATCCTGAAAACACAAGGCCCGGCGCTGGATTCCCCGCGCCGGGCCTTGTGCTTCTTGCGTACGTGTCGCGCCTGGTTTCCCGGGCTTCAGTCGTCCACGCCGATCATCACGGACGAGGCCTTGATCACGCCATAGGCCTTGGCGCCTTCCTTGAGGCCCAGCGCATCGGCCGAATTGCTGGTGATGCTCGAAGTGATCTGGATGCCGGGGGCGATCTCCAGCGTCACTTCCGTGCTGACCGGACCCCGGACGATGGAAACGACCGTGCCCGAAAGCACATTGCGCGCGCTGATCTTCATGCTGGACTCCTGATGGATGTGCAAAGACCGGATGTTAGTCCGCGCCACGCGGCACCATCAACTGTGGCGCAGGCAAAAGTGTGATGCGCTGGTGGTGCGGGTTCCCGCGTCGGGCGGTGCCAACTCGCGCGCCACGGTGGCCGCGAAGCTGGCCAGGCTGGCCGTGCGCAGCGCGATGAAGGGCACGCCATGCCGCTCGCTGAGGCGCTTGAGGTTGACCACGGAATCATGGTCCACGCAGTCCACGGGGAACACCACCAGGTCGACGCGGGGCAGCTGCGCGGCCAGCAGGCCCTTGCGCGTTTCCAGTCCGCCGTCGTGGTGCAGGAATTCGCCGCCATGGCGCTGTACATGGTCGCGTATGGCAGGGGTGGAGCTGGGGCGCCCGCCCACGTAGAGCAGCTTGCGGCCCTGCAGCGCCTGCTGCTGCGCGGCATCGGGGGCCTGGGGCTGGGTGGCGGCGCGATGCAGTTCCTTTTCGGCGGCGGCCAGTTCCTCGGCCAGCCATTGCACGCGCTGCTGCAATTGCTCGGCCATCTGCTGCAGGCGGCCAGCCTCGGCCCAGGCCTGTTCGGCAGCGCGTTCTGCACGCTCGCGCCGTTCGGTGTGCATGCCCACCAGGGCGCCGGCATCGGCGGGGCGGGTCTCGCCCCCCGGGGCGGCCCCCGCCCTGAGTTGCGACGGGCGGGCTTCGAAGTCCAGGGACTGCTGGCGCAGCTGGCCGGCCAGCGCATCACGTTCGAGCTGGGATTGGTGGTGGCGCTGGCGTTCGCGTTCCAGCTTGTCCTGCAGTTCCAGGTTTTCCTTTTCCAGTGCCACGAAGCGCTTGAGTTCATGCCGGTTGGCCGATCCCATCAGGTGCGACAGCATGTGCACCTCGCCAAAGGCCATTTGCCGCAGCGCAAAGCTGGTGCACTTGTGCGTGAGCAGGGCCCAGTAGGCGCCCGGAATCTCGCCCTGCTGCCAGGCCTGCTTCCACGCGGCCTCCAGTGCAGCCTCGTCCTGGGCGGCGGCAAAGCCCTTGATCACGGCGGCATGGCGCTGGTCCAGCGCCTTGTGGATGGCCTTGGACAGGTCGCCGTTCTCATGCGCCAGGCCCACGGCCTGGTGGTGCAGTTCCAGGTCGGTCTTGCCCTTGATATCCATGTGCCTGCCCATCAGCTTGCGCAGCTCGGCCGGGCTCAGGCAGGTGCCTATCACCGAGCAGTGCAGATGCGTGTCCAGCTGATAGAGCCGGGTGCGCGCCTGGGCGTGCGCTGCGCCGCCATGCTCTTCGCGGACATGGTCGTGCCCGCAGCACTGGCCGTCCCCGGACTGCAACGCGCCTGCCGACACGGCGGCGCCCAGGGCGGCCATGCCGCCTGCGCTGAGTTTGAAGGGGGGCGTCAACATCGGAAGGCCTCTCATGGATGGGCTGGTGCAGTTCGTAATATATGATGAAGCATAGCGTATGCGTGCATGAAGACTTCAAAGTTGACCGAGGCTTCGGTCCGGGTGCGCGGCATGCTCTGGCTGCACCGCAGCATTCGCGGAGCGGCCATCCAGGATTTTTCCCTGCCATGCATATCTACATCTTCGACATAGACGGAACCCTCACGGACAGCGTTGCCGCGCACCAGCGCTGCTTTGGCGCAGCCTTTCGCGCCATTGGCATGCGGGAGGTGGACGAGAACTGGGGCGGCTACCGCCACCACACGGATTCAGGCATCTTCCGCGAAGCCTTCGCGCGTGCCCACAGCCGCGAAGCGTCCGTCGAGGACGAGGCCCGCTTTGTCAGCGCCCTGGTCCGCGAATGGGAAAAGGTTCCTGCCCAGGTGCAGGAGATTGCCGGCGCCGCGGACTTCATGGCCAAGCTGGCCGAGTCCGGCCAGATACGGTTTGCCTTTGCCACGGGTTCCTATCGGCATTTGGCGCAAGCCAAGCTGGCGGCGGCGGGCATTGCCTGCCCCGAGCGCTCGCTGGTGACAGCCAGCGAATTCGCCACGCGCGAGGAAATCGTCAGCGCAGCCATCGCTGCCGCCAGCGCTGGCCGAGATGCATCGCAGATCACATCGGTCGTTTCCTTCGGCGACGGGCTTTGGGATCTGCACACCGCAAGGCAACTGCGGCTGCAATTCGTGGGTGTGGGCGCGGGTGCCAAGGCCGAGCTGCTGAAGAACGCGGGAGCCGAGGTGGTCGCCACGGACTTCCGCCACCTGGTCCACATGCTGTCCGTGCCCGAGACGGTCTAGGTGCTGGTGGTCTGAAGGGGGCTTGGGCTCAGGCCACGCGCTGCAAAAGTACGGGCACGGAAGACGCCAGCAGGGCCACGCCGGACAGGCACAGCAGGCCCAGCACGATCTGCCGGAACCGTGCCTCGCTGATACCGATATAGAGCCTGGAGCCCAGCAGCGATGGAATGAGCATGGCCGGCGCCACGATGGCGAACAGCGGCAGCATGCTGCGCGTGACCATGCCGGTGCCCAGGTAGGTGGCCATGGTCACGGCCAGCATGGACAGGTTGAAGTTCTGGATGACCGAGCGCTGCTCATCCTTGGGGTAGCCGCGCAGCGTGCACCACAGCGTGGGCAGCGTGCCCGTGAAGCCGCCCAGTCCGCCCATCACGCCGCCCGCCAGGCCCACGGCGCCGTCTGCCACCCGGCCGCCGCGCGCCAGCCTGGGCAGCCGGGCCGACAGCAGCATTACCGGGCACCACAGCACCAGCATGCCGCCCAGCAGGGCCTTGAACCAGGCCATGTCCAGGTGCGGCAGCAGCAAGACGCCCAGCGGAATGCCGGCAAGCCCGCCCAGGATGAAGGGCAGCAGCTTTGCCAGCGCAAACCCGCGCCGCACGGTGATGGCCGACAGCACCTGGCCCAGCAGCGAGCCGAAGACGGTGAGCACGGCCGCATCGCGCGGCTCCAGCACCCAGGCCCAGAACGACATGGCCACCATGCCGAAGGCGAAGCCCGACAGGCCCTGCACGAATCCGGCCGCCGCCGCGCCCAGCGCGATGATGAAAAACATGCCATCCATGGTCTGCCTGGTCCTTTCGTTTTGGGTGTGCAAGACGCAGGAATTCTGGAACGCATGCATAAGCAGAAATTCGTTTGTTTTTATTGTTCAATATGGTTTTGCTTATGCCGCACCACGCCTGAATCCATGCCGCAAAACCGCACTGCATCGTCCGCTGCCCAACTGGCCCACCGCATGGCCACGCGCCTGAAGATGAAGCATTTGCTGCTGCTGCGCTCCATCAGCGAGCTGGGCACGCTGACCCGCGTGGCCGAGCGCATGGCCACCAGCCAGCCCGCCGTGACCCAGGCCCTGGCCGAGCTGGAGTCGTTGTTCGGCGCGCCGCTGTTCCTGCGTTCTGCGCGCGGCATGGAGCCTACGGAGCTGGGCGCGCTGGTGCTGGCGCGCGCCCGGGGCATGCTGGCCGATCTGGACCATTGGGCCCACGACATCGAGGCCGTGGGGCAGCAGCGTGCGGCGCACCTGCAGGTGGGTGTCATCCCCTTCCTGCCGGCGCGCATGCTGGCCGATGCCATCGGCAGGACGCGGCCGCAGGGCCGGCGCATCACGGTCACGCTGCATGAGGACACCAGCGACCGCCTGCTGCAAAAGTTGCGCGCACATGAGCTGGACTGCGTGATTGGCCGCGCCTCGGCCGTGCTGGACATGAGCGGCATACGGCACAGCGTGCTTTATGAGCAGGAGCCTCGCCTGATCGCCCACCGCAGCCTGGCCACGCGGCTGGGGCGCCGGCCTCTGCAGTGGGCCGAGCTCACGGGGCTTGACTGGGTGCTGGGCCAGCGCCGCACGCCCATGCGCGAGCAGATCACCGACTTTTTTCTGCGCGCGGGCGTGGAGCCGCCGCCGCCGTTTGTGGAAACACTCTCGGCCAAGGTGATCGGCGAACTGGTGGCGGCCAATGAGCGTGCCGTGTCCATCGTGCCGGCCGACATTGCCGAGGAACTGGTGCGCATCGCGGGCGTGGGCATTGTGCGCCACCGTTTCGGCTGGACCCTTCCGCCTATCACCCTGTTCGAGCGCAAGGCGGGCGGGCAGTACGAGGAGCAGCGCCTGTTCGCCCAGGCGCTGAAGGAGGTTTGCTCCGATCAGGATTGACTGGTGGCCGGCTTGAAGAGCGCAGCCAGCAGCGGCGCCAGCGTGGGAAATTCCAGGGCAAAGCGGGCGCGGTCCACGAAGAAGGCCTCGCAGGCCACGGCGAAGAATTCGGCGGGCGCCGTGGCGCCATAGCCGTCCAGCCAGGGCCATTCGCCACCAAAGCGCTCGGCGATGGTGATCTGCTCACGGAAGGCGTCGTAGGCCGGTGCCCAGGCGGCCTGCCATATCTCGCGGGCCTGGCGCGCGGAGCTGCTGCCCATGAAGCCCGGCGGCAGGGGCGGGCAGCCGTCGGCACCGCCGTTGCGCATGTCGATCTTGTGGGCGAATTCATGGATCACCACGTTGGCTACCTGGCCGCCGTGACCGTGGTGGCTGGCATGCGGCCCGCGGCCTGCGCCAATGGCCTGCCAACTGAGCATGACGGGGCCGCCATGCATGGCCTCGCCCATGATCACTTCGTCGTAGTCATGGATGACGCCGGCCTCGTCCATGCTTTGGCGCCGTGCCACGGCATCGCCCGGGTGCACCACGATGCCGACAAAGTCGTCATACCAGGACAGCGCGCCCTGCGGCTCGCCCCAGTGCAGCAGGGGCAGGCAGGCCTGGGCGGCAATCTCCAGGGCCATGGCATCGCTCACTTGCAGGCCGTGGGCGCCGTGGAAGCGCTTGCGCTGCAGGAAGACGGCGGCCAGGGCGCGCAGCTTGGATTGCTCCTCCAGCGTCAGCGACGCGAGAAAAGGGTAGGCGGCCAGCGTGGACAGCCACAGCGGCGCGGGAATCTCGGGCACTGGCGACACCGTGGAGCGTGCGCGGCGGCCCAGTCTGCGGACCCAGCGGCCCAGGTGTTGCCAAAGGCTCATGGCGGGCTGGCCTGTTCAAGAACATCGGACAGCGGCAGGCGCCGCAGGCCCATGCCGCGCTCCCAGCGCAGCACCTCGGCGCGGGGCGCGGGCGCCGCCAGATCCCAGTCGCTGAGCACGATGCGCCGCAGGCCATCGCCCAGGTCATGGTCGGCCGGGCGGTGCGTGTGGCCGTGGATCAGGGCGGTGGCACCTGCGGCATGCAGCCAGCTGCGGGTGGCCTGCGCGTCAAGGTCGGCATAGGTGGGCATGGCGGCGCCATGGCCGTCCGATTCCCGCTTGCGCGACTCGCTCTCCTGCCGAATGCCGCGTGCCTGGTCGCGGCGCACCTGCAGCGGCTGGGCCAGGAAGCCTGCCTGCCAGGCCGCCGAGCGGGCCATGGCGCGAAAGCGCTGGTAGTCCACATCGTCCAGGCACAGGGCATCGCCATGGCTGAGCAGGATGCGCTGGTCGCCGCAGTCAAGCACGGTGGGATCGGTCAGCGTGGTCGTGCCGCACAGCGCATCGAACTGCGCGCCGGTCAGAAAGTCGCGGTTGCCCTGCATGAAGAACAGCGGCGTGCGGGTGGCTGCCGCGCGCATGGCGGTGGCGCATTCGGCCTCGAAGCTGCCCGGCTCCAGCAGGGCGTCGTCACCCACCCAGACCTCGAACAGGTCGCCCAGCAGAAAGACGGCATCGGCCCGCGTGGCGGCCAGGTAGTTCCGGAAGGCCTGCACGGTGGCGGGCTCGCTGGCCTGCAGATGCAGGTCCGAGATGAACTCCAGCGTGCGCCAGCCCGCAGGCAGTGTCCACTCGGCCGCAATGGGCGGCACGGGAAGAGGGCGGGGCGCGGCGGTCTGGGCCATGGGACGGGGCACCCGGCAAGGGCGCTGCATGAAGGGCTGTAGGAGCCTTGGGACGGCTCTGGAGCGGGTCTGTTGTCCATGCGCACGGCCTGGTGCCATGCGCATGGACAACAGGGCGGCCGAACCCGAAAGGGCACGGCCGCCGAGTGTGCGGAAGCGCCTGATTACAGGGCCACGGCCTTTTCGATGATCACGTCATCCTTGGGCACGTCCTGGTGGCCGCCGTTGCGGCCGGTCTTCACGCCACGCAGCTTGTCCACGATCTCGGTGCCCTTGACCACCTTGCCGAACACGGCATAGCCCCAGCCCTGTGCGCTGGGCGAGGTGTGGTTCAGGAAGCCGTTGTCGGCCACGTTGATGAAGAACTGGGCGGTGGCAGAGTGCGGGTCGCCGGTACGGGCCATGGCCAGGGTGTACTTGTCGTTCTTCAGGCCGTTCTTGGCCTCGTTCTCGATGGGAGCGTCCGTCTCCTTTTGCTTCATGCCGGGCTCGAAGCCGCCGCCCTGGATCATGAAGCCATCGATGATGCGATGGAAGATGGTGTTGTTGTAGTGGCCCTTGTTCACATAGGCCAGGAAGTTCTCTGCGCTCTTCGGGGCCTTGGCGGCGTCGAGTTCGATGGTGATGACGCCGTGGTCGGCGATGTGGAGTTCGACTTGGGGATTGCTCATGGCGATTCCTTGTTGGATGGAGGGGAAGGGCGTGCCACGCAAGGCGCGGCGCGCGGTTTACTTGACTTCGGTGGCCGAGAGGATGGTCACCGGCTTGGTGGGTACATTCTGGTGCATGCCCTGGTTGCCCGTGGCCACCGTGCGGATTTTGTCCACCACATCCATGCCCTGGACCACGCGGCCGAAGACGGCGTAGCCGTGTCCGTCAGGCTTGGGCGCGTTGAGCATGTCGTTGTTCACCACGTTGATGAAGAACTGCGAGGTGGCCGAGTTGGGATTGCCCGTGCGCGCCATGGCGATGGTGCCCCGGTCATTCTTGAGACCGTTGTCCGCCTCCAGCGGAATCGGCGCGCGCGTGGGCTTTTCCTTGAGGCTGGCATCCATGCCGCCGCCCTGGATCATGAAGCCGTCCATCACGCGGTGGAACACCGTGCCGTCATAGTGCTTGTCGCGCACGTACTGCATGAAGTTGGCCACGGTCTTGGGGGCCTTGGCTTCGTTCAGCTCCAGCACGATGTCGCCCATGCTGGTCTTGATCTGCACCTTGGGCGTGGCGTTCTGCGCCATGGCGGGCAGGGCGGTGAAAAGGGAAGCGGCCAGGGCCATGCCGGCCAGGGAAAGCGACGCAATGCGGCGTGTGGTCATGCGAATCTCCTGTGAGAGCCAAAGGGCTGGGGGATGGAGTGGGGAAAACCGGGCAGGTTCCTGCGGGTGCGCGCCAGGCATGGCAAGAACCGATCGACCGCCGCACGCGCGCTGGCGCAAGGGCTGCGCGCGTGGGCCGGGGGCCTACTTGGCGGCGGTGACGGGCGCCAGCAGGTCGCGCAGCAGCTTGAGCTTGGGACGCACGCTGGCCGCGCGGCCATCCAGGCCTTGCGCCTTGGAGTAGGCCTCGTAGGCCAGGCGGGCATGAATGTCGCCCAGGTTCTCGTAGGCGACGCCGTAGTTGGGGTTGTTGCGCACGGCGGATTCGAGCGCGGAGCGCGCCTTGTCGAGCTGGTTCTGGCCGGCATATATGACCGCCAGATTGTTGTAGGGCTCGGGCAGCTCGGGATAGTCCTCGATGAGCTGGTTCAGCGCGGCGATGGCCTCGTCTGTCTTGCCGCTGTCGGTCAGTGCAACCGCCTTGAGAAAGCGCATCTGCGGGTCGCGTGCGTTCTTGGCCAGATAGGCATCGGCGCGTGCCAGCGCCTGGGTGCTCTTGCCGTTGCGCAGCAACTGATTCACTTCCGTATAGTCGTCGGCGTGGGCGTGGCCTGTTGCGAGCAGGGCCGCCAGTGCCGCGAGGCGCAGGGCGGAGCGAAACGAGTTGCGTAGAGGCATGTAGGTGCTTTCGGGGCCTCGGGGGAATGCCCCGCGGCGCGGGCTTATACTGCGGTCAATTGTAGCTGAGGGGTGTGCTGGGTCACACGGGCTCTGCGCCTGCCGCTCCTGCTCCCTGCTGAGCATGCCTGCATCGGCGCCAAGGGTCCGGCGGCGCGTGGGACGCGCCCCCTGCAGCGACCCTTTCTCCCCTGATAAACATCCATGAGTTTGCGTATCTACAACACGCTGTCGCGTGCATTGGAAGCGTTTTCGCCAATCGAACCGGGCCATGTGCGCATGTATGTGTGCGGCATGACCGTGTACGACCTGTGTCACCTGGGACACGCACGCTCCATGGTCGCTTTCGATGTGGTGCAGCGCTGGCTGCGTGCCAGCGGCCATCGCGTGACCTATGTGCGCAACATCACCGACATCGATGACAAGATCATCCGTCGCGCCGTCGAGAACGGCGAGACCATCCGCTCGCTGACCGACCGCATGATCGACGCCCTGCACCAGGACGCCGACGCCCTGGGCATCGAGCGCCCCACGCATGAGCCGCGCGCCACCGAATACGTGCCGCAGATGCTGTCCATGATCGGCCGTCTGCAGGACAAGGGCCTGGCCTATCAGGGCACGGATGGCGACGTGAACTTCGCCGTGCGCAAATTCCCCGGCTACGGCAAGCTGTCGGGCAAGTCGCTGGACGAATTGCAGGCTGGCGAACGCGTGGCCGTGCAGGACGGCAAGCAGGATCCGCTGGACTTCGTGCTGTGGAAAAGCGCCAAGCCCGCCGAGCCGGAAGAGGTCAAGTGGGCCAGCCCCTGGGGCGTGGGCCGTCCCGGCTGGCACATCGAGTGCTCGGCCATGGGCTGCGAGATGCTGGGCGAGAGCTTCGACATCCACGGCGGCGGCGCCGACCTGCAGTTCCCGCACCACGAAAACGAGATCGCCCAGAGCGAAGGCGCGACCGGCAAGCCGTTCTCGCAGGTCTGGATGCACAACGGCTTCATCAACGTGGACAACGAGAAGATGTCCAAGTCGCTGGGCAACTTCTTCACCATCCGCGACGTGCTCAAGGAGTACGACGCCGAGACCGTGCGCTTCTTCGTCGTGCGCAGCCACTACCGCAGCCCGCTGAACTACAGCGACGTGCACCTGAACGACGCACGCGGCGCGCTCAAGCGCCTGTACACGGCGCTGAGCCTGGTCGCGCCTGCCGAGGTTGCCATCGACTGGAATCATCCCGCTGCCGCACGCTTCAAGGCGGCTATGGACGAGGACTTCGGCACGCCCGAGGCCGTGGCCGTGCTGTTCGAGCTGGCTGCCGAAGTCAACCGCAGCAAGAGTGCCGAGACGGCGGGCCTGCTCAAGGCATTGGCCGGCTGCCTGGGGCTGCTGCAGGGCGACCCGCAGGCCTTCCTGCAGGCGGGCACGTCGGAGATGGATGCCGGCGCCATCGAGGCGCAGATTGCCGCACGCGCAGCCGCCAAGGCGGCCAAGGACTGGGCCGAGGCCGACCGCATCCGCAAGGCGCTGCTGGAACAGGGCATCGTGCTCAAGGACTCCCCCGCTGGCACGACCTGGGAGGCAGCCGCAAAGGGCTGATCCGTATGCCTTGCCAGATGTGCCGCGCCAGGTGCGGGGAGGTGCTTTGATGGCCTCCGCCAAACCCCTGGACACCATGGATTTCGAGCAGTTGCCGTTGGTGGCTGATCTGCCCGTGCCCGAACAGCAACCGGCCCCGCTGCCGATGGTGACGCTGGGCGCGCGCGCAGGATCGGCGCCTGCGGCCGCCGCTGCCGCTGCCTCCGCTCCCAAGGCCAAGATATCCCTGCCCGCACCGCCCGAGGGTGCCCCGGCCTACTGGGCCGAGGCCTGCCGCCAGCTGGTGCGGCGCGATCGCGTGATGAAGCGCCTGATCCCGCGCTTTGCCCACCTGGCCCTGCAGCCCGGCGGCGATGCCTTCGCCACGCTGGCGCGCTCCATCGTGGGCCAGCAGATCTCGATGAAGGCTGCGCAGACGCTGTGGAACAAGTTCGCGCGCCTGCCCGCCCGCATGGCGCCTGACCTGGTGCTCAAGCTCAAGGTGGACGACATGCGCGCCGTGGGCCTGTCTGCCCGCAAGGTGGACTACCTGGTGGACCTGGCCATGCACTTCACCGAGCACCGCCTGCACCAGGACGACTGGCAGGGCATGAGTGACGAAGCCATCGTGGCCGAGCTCATGTCCATCCGAGGCGTGGGCCGCTGGACCGCCGAGATGTTCCTCATCTTCTACCTGCAGCGGCCCAATGTGCTGCCGCTGGACGATGCAGGCCTGATCTCGGGCATCAGCCAGAACTATTTTTCAGGCGACCCCGTCAGCCGCAGCGAGGCGCGTGAGGTTGCCGAGGCCTGGAAGCCGTGGTGCACCGTGGCGACTTGGTATATTTGGCGCTCGCTCGAACCGCAGCCTGCAGCCTGAAGACAAACCGATCACACCCGATCAACCCCCGTTTTCCGGCCGGAACGCATGCACCGTGCCTGGCTGGGACAAGGAGAAACAAGTTGGCGAAAAAGAACTTTCTGGATTTTGAGCAGCCCATCGCCGAGCTCGAATCCAAAATCGAGGAACTGCGCTACGTGCAGACCGAAAGCGCAGTCGATATCTCGGAAGAGATCGAGCAGCTCAGCAAAAAAAGCCTGCAGCTGACCAAGGACATCTACAGCGACCTCTCGCCCTGGCAGATCACCAAGATCGCGCGCCATACCGAGCGTCCCTACACGCTGGACTATGTGCGCGACTGCTTCACCGACTTCATCGAGATGCACGGCGACCGGCACTTTGCCGACGACCAGTCCATCGTGGGCGGGCTGGCACGCTTCAATGGCATTTCCTGCATGGTCATCGGCCACCAGAAGGGCCGCGACACCAAGGAGCGCACGCTGCGCAACTTCGGCATGACGCGCCCCGAGGGCTACCGCAAGGCCCTGCGCCTCATGAAGACGGCCGAAAAGTTCGGCCTGCCGGTCTTCACCTTCGTGGACACGCCTGGCGCCTTCCCCGGCATCGAAGCCGAAGAGCGCGGCCAGTCCGAAGCCATCGGCCGCAACATCTACGAAATGGCCCAGCTGCAGACCCCCATCATCACCACCGTCATCGGTGAAGGTGGATCGGGCGGCGCCCTGGCCATTGCCGTCGCCGACCAGGTGCTGATGCTGCAATACGCCGTCTACTCCGTGATCAGCCCGGAAGGCTGCGCCTCCATCCTCTGGAAGACCGGCGAAAAGGCCCAGGACGCGGCCGATGCCATGGGCATCACGGCCCACCGCCTCAAGGCCCTGGGCCTGGTGGACAAGATCGTCAACGAGCCTGTGGGCGGCGCCCACCGCGACCCCAAGCAAATGGCAGCTTTCCTCAAGCGCGCGCTGGGCGATGCCTATCGCCAGCTGGCGGACCTCAAGCCCAAGGAACTGCAGGACCGCCGTTACGAGCGCCTGCAAAGCTACGGCCGCTTCGCCGATACCAAGGCCGACAACCGCTGAAGGCCTGCGCCACGCTCTGGCACACTGAACGGCTCCCCCTGGGAGCCGTTTGCTTTTTGCGCCAATCCCTGGCCCGCGTCCTGATACCTCTGATCCAAGCCTGTGGAAATTCCGATCACCGACCCACTGCGCAATGTTCCGGCAGCCGCGCCAGATGCCGCACCAGGTGCTGCACCGGGTGCCGCTTTGGACGCGGCCATCCATCGCTTTGCGCCGCAACTGCCGCTGGCCGTGGCCTTCAGCGGCGGTGCGGACTCCACGGCACTGCTGCTGGCGTGCGCCGAGCGCTGGCCGGGCCAGGTCGTGGCCATCCATGTGCACCACGGTCTGCAGTCGGCCGCCGATGCCTTTGTCGGCCAGTGCGAGAAAGTCTGCGCGCAGCATGCCGTTCCTTTGAAGATTCGCCGCGTGGACGCACGCCACGCGCCGGGCCAGAGTCCTGAGGACGCCGCACGCCAGCTGCGTTACGCAACGCTGATAGAGGCCGCCCGCGAACCCTGGCCTGTGCAGGGCGCCAGCGGAGAGCCCTTGCCGCCCGTTCGCAGCATGGCGCTGGCGCAACATGGGGACGACCAGGTCGAGACGCTGCTGCTGGCCCTGTCTCGCGGCGCCGGTGTGGCCGGGTTGGCTGCCATGCCGGCGCAGTGGAGCAGGGCGGATCTCGAATGGCATCGTCCGCTGCTTGATCTGCCCGGCCAAGTCCTGCGTGACTGGCTTGCGGCGCGTGGCCAGGCGTGGGTGGAAGACCCGACCAATGCCGACGCACGCTATACGCGCAATCGCATCCGCGCCCAGTTGCTGCCCGCGCTGCAGCAGGCCTTTCCCCAGTTTCGCGCCACGTTCGCGCGCAGCAGCCGGCATTGCGCCGAGGCGGCCGAGCTTCTGCAGGAGATGGCGCAGGCCGATCTGGCAGCCATCGGCACCCCCCCCGGCATCACCGCCTTGCAGGCGCTGAGCCCCGCGCGCCAGGCCAATGTGCTGCGCCACTGGCTGCGCAGTGTGCATGCCACCACGCCCAGTGCCGCGCAGCTCGATCAGCTGCTCGCGCAGATCGGCGTTTGCCTTACGCGAGGCCACCGCATCCATCTCAAGATGGGGCGGGGTTTTGTGCGGCGCCTGGGGTCGGTGCTCGATTGGTACAATTGACGAGTTTTGGTCCAACTTTGTACGAAAACCGGCGGCGCGCCAAAACCAAACGGCTTGCGCAAGACGGATCCGGGCGGACATTTCGCTTCATGCGCAGTCCTCTCGAACATCCTGGCTTGCACAGGCATCCCTCTGTCGTACAGCGCCGTGGCAAGCAGTTTCGTCACCCTGATATCCAATGGCACTGATCGTTCATAAATACGGCGGCACCTCGATGGGCTCGACAGAGCGCATTCGCAACGTTGCCAAGCGCGTGGCCAAGTGGGCTCGTGCCGGTCACCAGATGGTGGTCGTCCCCAGCGCCATGAGTGGCGAAACCAACCGTCTGCTGGGTCTGGCCAGCGAGCTGGCTCCCGGCTCGGCCAAAACGGCGTACTACCGTGAACTCGACATGCTGGCCTCCACGGGCGAGCAGGCGTCGTCGGCACTGCTGGCCATTGCGCTGCAGGCCGAAGGCGTGGAAGCCATCAGCTTCTCGGGCTGGCAAGTTCCCGTGCGCACCGACAGCAGCTTCACCAAGGCACGCATCGAGTCCATCGACGACAAACGCGTTCGCGCCGAACTCGACGCTGGCCGCGTGGTCATCATCACGGGCTTCCAGGGCATCGATCCCAACGGACATGTCACCACGCTGGGTCGTGGCGGCTCCGACACCTCGGCCGTTGCCGTGGCTGCGGCGCTGAAGGCGGCCGAGTGCCTTATCTATACCGACGTGGACGGCGTCTACACCACCGACCCGCGCGTGGTGCAGGCCGCCAAGCGCCTGAACACCGTGAGCTTCGAGGAAATGCTGGAGATGGCCAGCCTCGGCTCCAAGGTGCTGCAGATCCGCTCGGTGGAATTTGCCGGCAAGTACAAGGTGCCCATGCGCGTGCTCTCCAGCTTCACGCCCTGGGACATCGACCTGGAGGAAGAATCCACCTCCGGCACGCTGATTACTTTTGAGGAAGACGAAAAAATGGAAAAGGCCGTCGTATCCGGCATCGCATTCAACCGCGGCGAAGCCAAGATCTCCGTTCTCGGCGTGCCCGACACCCCCGGCATCGCCTACGGCATCCTGGGTCCGGTGGCTGATGCCAACATCGAAGTCGATGTGATCATCCAGAACATCAGCAAGGAAGGCAAAACCGACTTCAGCTTCACCGTCAGCCAGGGCGACTACCAGCGCGCCATGGAGCTGCTGCGCGACAAGGTCGTGCCCGCCCTGGGTGCCACCGAAGTCGTCGGCAACCCCAACATCGCCAAGGTCAGCATTGTCGGCATCGGCATGCGCAGCCATGTGGGCGTGGCATCCACCATGTTCCGTGCACTGAGCCAGGAAGGCGTGAACATCCAGATGATCTCCACCTCCGAGATCAAGACTTCCGTCGTCATCGACGAGAAGTACCTGGAGCTGGCCGTGCGCGCCCTACACACCGCCTTCGGTCTCGACAAGCCGGAATAAAATCATCGTTTTGCCGAAACCGGCAAAAAAGCACGTTACAATAACGTCATTCCGGAAACGTGACCGAGTGGCCGAAGGTGCTCCCCTGCTAAGGGAGTATGGGGTGTAGAGCCTCATCGAGGGTTCGAATCCCTCCGTTTCCGCCAGGATAGAAAAAAGCCACCCGCAAGGGTGGCTTTTTTTATGAGAGGGTTGCTTCGGCGGCCTGATCCGGTGGTTGGAGCTGATGCTCTGGTTGCTGCGGTAGGGTTCTTGTTGTTGGCGGGTTGAAAAAACGTGCTACAATGCAAGGCTCTGCTGAAGAGAAGCGATGCAGATCGCTGGTGTTGAAAAGATCGAAGAAATTTGATTGCAACGACGCTAAAAACTGTGCTAGAATTCAAGGCTTCGCTGATCGCAGCGAGTCGGAAG
>NZ_JFYT01000064.1:0-46329 GCF_000632165.1 Delftia sp. RIT313
CCCAGCTGTACATTGCGGCCGGTATTTCCGGTGCCATCCAGCACTTGGCCGGCATGAAGGACTCCAAGGTGATCGTGGCGATCAACAAGGACCCCGAGGCACCGATCTTCTCGGTGGCCGACTACGGCCTGGAGGCCGACCTGTTCCAGGCCGTGCCCGAGCTGGTGCAGTCGCTGTAAGAACGCAAGGCACCGCACCGGGAGGCGGTGCCAACGGGCCCGGGTGAAGCATCCGGGCCCTGGTCAGAGCGGCACACAAGGCATGTGCCCCGGCCCCACCTGGTTCAGAGATGCAGGAGACAGATATGCAGATTTCCATTGGCCGCCGCAGCCTTGCGCTTGCGGCTGTTGTCTTTGTGGCCACCACGGGCGCCAGCGCACCGGCATGGGCCCAGGCCAGCGACTTTCCCACGCGCCCGATCACGCTGATCGTGCCCTTCCCCGCAGGCGGCTCCACCGACCGCCACATGCGCACCCTGGCCGACATTGCGGGCAAGCAGCTGGGTCAGACCATCATCGTGGAGAACAAGCCCGGCGCGGGCGGCACGCTGGGCCCGGGCAACATGTCCCGCACGGCCAAGCCCGATGGCTACACCATCACCCAGTTCCCCATGTCCATGCTGCGCATGGCGCACATGCAGAAGACGGCCTGGAACCCGGTCACGGACTTCACCTACATCATCGGCGTCTCGGGCTACACCTTCGGCTTCACGGTGCGCTCGGACTCGCCCTACAAGAGCTTCAACGAATACATTGCCGCCGCGCGCAAGAGCCCCGGCAAGATCGAGTACGGCTCCACCGGCATAGGCTCCTCGCCCCACCTGCTGATGGAGGAGCTGGCCGAGAACGCCAAGGTCACGCTCAACCACGTGCCCTTCAAGGGCAACGCCGACCTGCAGCAGGCCCTGCTGGGCGGCCACGTGGCCGCGCAAAGCGATGCCTCGGGCTGGGACACCTATGTGGATGGCGGCCAGATGCGCCTGCTCATGACCTTCGGCGAAAAGCGCACCCAGCGCTGGCCCGACGTGCCCACGGCCAAGGAGCTGGGCTATGGCGTGGTCTCCACCTCGCCCTACGGACTGGCCGGCCCCAAGGGCATGGACCCGGCCGTGGTGCGCAAGCTGCACGACGCCTTCAAGAAAGCCATGGATGACCCGCGCCACATCGAGGTGCTCAAGCAGCTGAACCAGGACGCCTGGTACCGCTCCGGCGCCGACTATGCGCAGTGGGTGCGCGAGGCCTATGCCAAGGACAAGGTCCTGATCGACCGCCTGGGCCTGGCCGCCAAGTAGGCCTGTCCTCCAATGCGCCCGCAGGGCCAGGGGGCTGGCGGGCGCAGTCCGCTTGAGATTCGTGAATTCGTGAAACGGAGTCCCTCATGACTGTCTCCCTGCCTTCGCCCGATGCGCCCTTCACCACGCTGGCCGAACTGATCCGCAGCCACGCGCGCCAGCAGCCTGCCCATACGGCCCTACGCGACGACCAGCAGACGCTGAGCTACGCGCAGCTCGACGCCCTCATGGACCGCGTGGCCGCCGCGCTGCAGCGCGACGGCGTGCAGCCTGGCCAGGCGATTGCCATCTGCGCGTTGAACTCGGTGCGCTATGCCGCGCTGTTCCTGGGCGCCTTGCGCGCGGGCGTGGTGGTTGCGCCGCTGGCGCCGTCCTCCACGGCCGACAGCCTGGCCTCCATGCTGCGCGATGCCCAGGCGCGCCACCTGTTCCTCGACAAGGCGGCCCAGGACCTGGTGCCTGCCGACGGCGCCCTGCAATGCATCTCGCTGGACGGTGCCGCGCCCGGCCGGGCCTTTGACGACTGGCTGGCGCCCGAAGGCGCGCAGCCCGCGCCCGTGAGCGTGGAGCCGGCCGCGCCGTTCAACATCATCTATTCCTCGGGCACCACGGGCACCCCCAAGGGCATCGTGCAGTCGCACGGCATGCGCTGGGCCCACATCAACCGGGGCAGCGTCTACGGCTACGGCCCCGAGGGCACGACGCTGCTGGCCACGCCGCTGTACTCCAACACCACGCTGGTGGTGTTCTTCCCCACGCTGGGCAGCGGCGGCTGCGTGGTACTGATGCCTAAATTCGACGCGGCCCGCTACCTGCAGCTGGCCCAGCAGCACCGCGTCACCCACACCATGCTGGTGCCCGTGCAGTACCAGCGCATCATGGCGCTGCCGCAGTTCGGCGAGCATGACCTGTCCAGCTTCCGCGCCAAGTTCTGCACCAGCGCGCCATTCCGGGCCGAGCTCAAGGCCGACGTGGTGGCGCGCTGGCCCGGCAGCCTGACCGAGTTCTACGGCATGACCGAAGGCGGCGGCACCTGCATCCTCGAAGCCCATCTGCACCAGGACAAGCTGCACACCGTGGGCAAGCCCGCCGAGGGCCATGACATCCGCCTCATCGACGAGGACGGCCACGAGGTCGCCCCCGGCGAGGATGGCGAGGTCGTGGGCCATTCGGCCAGCATGATGACCGGCTACCACGGCCAGCCCGCCAAGACGCGCGAGGCCGAATGGTTCGACCCCACGGGCAAGCGCTTCATCCGCACGGGCGACGTGGGCCGCTTCGATGCCGATGGATTCCTCACCCTGTTCGACCGCCGCAAGGACATGATCATCAGCGGCGGCTTCAACATCTACCCCAGCGACCTGGAGACCCAGCTGCGCGACCACCCGGCAGTGGACGACGTGGCCGTGGTCGGCGTGCCGTCCGAGCAATGGGGCGAGACGCCCGTGGCCTACGTGGTGTCGCGCGCGGGGCAGCCGGCCCTGCCCGAGGACATCATGGGCTGGTACAACCAGCGGGCCGGCAAGACCCAGCGCCTGGCGGACCTGCGCTTCATTGCCGAGCTGCCGCGCAGCGCCATCGGCAAGGTGCTCAAGCGCGAGCTGCGCGACCAGTACGCGACGGGGCGCTGAACCGGCGGATGCTTTCTCCAAACGATGTCCACCACGATGTCCACCAAGAGGTACACCCCATGAGCAACGACACCACGATGTCCGAGGTCCGCCGCCAGGTGACGGCCGAGGAATGGCAGACCCGCATCGAGCTGGCCGCCGCCTACCGGCTGGTCGCCCACTTCGGCTGGGACGACCTGATCTTCACCCACATCTCGGCGCGCGTGCCGGGCCAGCCCGACCAGTTCCTGATCAACCCCTACGGCATGCTGTTCGACGAGATCACTGCGTCCAGCCTGGTCAAGGTCGATCACGAAGGCCGGCCGCTGATGGAGACCGAGTACGACGTCAACCCGGCCGGCTTCGTCATCCACAGCGCCATCCACGACGGCCGCCCCGAGGTGCAGTGCGTGCTGCACACGCACACGCGCTATGGCGTGGCCGTCTCGGCGCAGAAGGAAGGGCTGCTGCCCATCTCGCAGCAGTCCATCTTCCCGCTGGCGCGCCTGGCCTACCACGACTACGAAGGCGTGGCCCTGCGTGACGACGAGAAGCCGCGCCTGGTCGATGACCTGGGTGCCAGCAACTTCCTCATCCTGCGCAACCACGGCCTGCTGACCTGCGGCCGCAACGTGGCCGAGGCTGTGCTGGCCATGTACACGCTGGAGTCGGCCTGCCGCATCCAGATCCTGGCGCAGTCGGGCGGCGGCGAGCTCACGCGCATCCCGCAGGACATCATTGCCGACGCGGTCAACCAGTCGCGCCAGGTCACCAAGGGCAAGGGCGCAGGCTTGGCCTGGCCCGGCCTGCTGCGCCGTCTTGATCGAATCGATCCAAGTTACAAGGACTAACACCCCCTGAGTCGCTGCGCGCCTTCCCCCGTGTGCACGGCGCCCTCTCTCGCTTCGCGGGAGGGGGACGACACCCTCGCTGCGGGGCGGCGCGGCCGGCATAGGCCCTTGCTTGGTGTCCCGCGCTTGGGCTGTTGCTGTTTCGCAGGCAGCGAACAGTGCTCAGATTCATGGAGAAATCAATGGGAATTCTGGTCAATATCCACCCGAGCATGGGCGCGCCCATCGTCGACTCGCTGCGCGCGCTGGCGCCCGGCGTGCAGGTCTGGGGCCACCGCGAGGAGGCGCCGGCCGACGCGGTCGAGGCCATGCTCGCCTGGAGCCTCAAGCCGGGCGTGCTGCCGGCCTATCCGGGCCTGAAGCTGCTGTGCGCGCCCAGCGCGGGCGTGGACAAGCTGCTGGCCGTGCCTGACCTGCCGGCCGGCCTGCCCGTGGCGCGCACCGTCGATCCGCAGCAGCATGTGGAGATCGCACAGTACGTGGTCGGCACCGCGCTGCGCCACACGCGCGAGCTGGACCTGTTCGCGCGCCAGCAGCAGGCCGGCGACTGGCTGCGCCGCCCCGTGCGCGCCAGCGCAGACTGCCGCGTGGGCATCCTGGGACTGGGCGAGGTCGGCCGCTTCGTGGCCGGCGCCATGCAGGCCATCGGCTACCCCGTCGCAGGCTGGAGCCGCAGCGCCAAGAGCATTGCAGGCCTGGCCACGCACAGCGGTGCCGAAGGTCTGAAGCAGCTGCTGTCCGCCAGCGACATCCTGGTCTGCGCCTTGCCGCTCACGCCCGAGACGCGCGACCTGCTGGACCGCCGCACCCTGTCCCTGCTGCCGCGCGGCGCCTACTTCATCAACGTGGGGCGCGGCGAGCAGGTGGTGGAAGACGACCTGCTGGCCCTGCTCGACGAAGGCCACCTGGCCGGCGCCGCGCTGGACGTGCTGCGCGACGAGCCGCCCCAGCCCGGCAACAAGGCCTGGGGCCATCCCAAGGCCTTTGTCACGCCGCACATCGCGGCCCAGGCCTCGGCCGACACCGTGGCCCGCCAGTGCCTGGAGAACCTGCGCCGCCTGCGCGCGGGCGAGCCGCTGCTCAACCTTGTGGATGTGGCGCGGGGGTACTGAGCCCTTTTTCCATCCGACGCTGCGCTGTTGCGTGGCGTTTTTTCATCGCCGGGCCGCCCCAAGATGAAAAGCGGCCCCCTTGGGGGGCAGCGGACCTTGCGCAGCAAGGGTAGCGTGGGGGCCATTTTTCAACTGAGAAGAACCCAGAGACACCATGCCTTCGACTTCCCGCCGCGGCTTTTTGCAATCGACCGCTGCCGCCGCTGCAGCAGCCACCACCGTGCTGGCCCCCTCGGCCTGGGCCCAGAGCCCCTGGCCTTCCAAGCCCATCCGCATCATCGTTCCGTACACGGCAGGCGGCTTCACCGACCAGATGGCGCGCCTGCTGCAGGTCGGCCTGCAAAAGGCCCTGGGCCAGCCCGTCATCGTGGAGAACAAGCCGGGCGCCAACAGCATCATCGGCGTGGACCAGATCGCCAAGGCCGCGCCGGACGGGCACACCTTCGGCGTGGTCATCGCGGCCTATGCGGCCAACACCACGCTCTATCCCAAGCTGCCCTACAACCCGAAGAAGGACCTGGTCGGCGTCTCGCTCATGGGCGTCTCGCCCCTGGTCGCTGCCGTGGCCATGAATGCGCCCTTCAAGACCACCCCCGAGCTGATCGCCTATGCCAAGGCCAATCCGGGCAAGGTGGGCTTCGGCTCCTCGGGCAGCGGCTCCAGCGCCCACCTGACCACCGAGCTGATGAAGCTGCTCACCAAGACGGACATGGTCCACGTGCCCTACAAGGGCGCCGCGCCCGCGCTGGCCGACCTCATGGGCGGCCAGATCCCGCTGTTCCTGGACCCGCCGCCCAACCTCATCCAGCCCGCCAAGGCCGGCCGCATCCGCCTCATCGGCGTGGCCAGCGACAAGCGCCTGGCCGCGCTGCCCGACGTGCCCACCTTCGTGGAGCAGGGCTACGACGGCTTGCTGGGCAGCACCTGGGCGGCCATGATCGCGCCGGCCGGCGTGCCGCGCGAGATCGTGCAGCGCATGTCCGCCGAGGTGTCGCGCATCATCCGCAGTGCCGAGGTGTCGCAGCGGCTGGAGCAGGTGATGGGGACGTTTGCGGAGGGGTCCACGCCTGAGGAGTGCGATCGGTTCATTGCTGCCGAGACGGAGAAGTGGGGGAGGGTGATTCGGGAGGCGAAGGTGACGGTGGACTAGGTTGTTTTTGTTCTCGGGTCTGCTTTTTGACCCCGCCGGGTGGTTGTTTTTCGAGGCCGGGTTTCGGCCCGGCGGCCGACCCGCTTTCTTGTCGCGCGACAAGAAAGCGGGGCAAAGAAGCGCGCCCCGAACTGCCCACGACCCTTCGCTTCGCTGCGGGCGACCTGCGTTGGGCGGGATGCGGGGTGCGCCGTGAAACTCGTTGCGCGCTGCGCGCTTCACTCAAACATCACGGCGAGCTAGACAACGAAGCAAGCCTGTCCTTCGGCAGGCTTGCCACCCCGCATCCCGCCCAACGCAGGCGTGGGCAGAAGGGGGGAGGCTGGGGATAGCCAACTGCCAACTGCCAACAGCCGGCGCCATCGCTGCGCTCGGCTCCAAGACGGGGCCGAGCGAAGCGAAGGCCCGTACCAACTCCCCGTATGTCAGCGCCTGCGGCGTGGTGGTTGCGGGGTTGCAGTCCTGCCGAAGGACAGGACTGCTTCGTGATCTGACTCGCTGCGGTTGTCTGAGCGGAGTTCACGCAGTGAACGCAGCGAGTTCCGCAGCGAACCCCGCAACCGCCACGACGCAGGTTGCCCCGGAGCGAAGCGCAGGGGTCGCGGGCATTCGGGCGCGTTTCTTTGCCTACTTTCTTATCGCGCGATAAGAAAGTAGGTCGGCTGCCGGGCCGAGACCCGGCCTCGCAAAGAACCCCCCGGCAGGGGCAAAAACAATCAAGCAGCCCCCACCCTCCACCGCCTCCTGGGCGCCCTCAACGCATGCCTTTCCCGATAGGCCGCAGGCGCCATTCCCACATACCGCAAAAACACCCGCCGAAACGCCGAGGCATCCCCATACCCGCAGGCCAGCGCCACGGACGGTACGCTCTCCAGCGTGATCTCCAGCAGCACCCGGGCCCGCGCGCAGCGCAGGCGGTGCAGGTGGTCCAGCGGGCTGTGGCCCAGTTCCTGCTGGAAGTGGCGCAGCAGGGTGCGCGGGCTGGTGGATGCCGCGTGCGCGAGGGCCTGCAGGTCATAGGGCTGCTCCACGCGTGCCTCCAGCCAGGCGATGGCATGGGCCAGCACGCTGTTGCGCGTGGCGGGAATGCGGCGGTCCTGCAGGGCGGCGCGGGTGGCGCGTTCACGCTGGGCATCGGGCTGCAGCACGGCGGCCAGCGCTGCGGCCAGGTCGTCGCCGAAGGCATGGCGGGTGAGTGCAACGGCCATGGGTGCCAGGGCCTCGGGGTGGGAGGCGCTGAGCCAGGGCCTGTCGTCCACGAAGGGTTGGCCCTCGGCCAGTTCGATGCCCGGGAAGTCCAGGCCGAAGCCACCCATGAAATACCAGGGCAGGGCCACAAGCCGGCCCTGGCAGCGGCCGCCCGCTGCCGCAAACCAGGCGGCGCTGCCCAGCGTGCAGACGGCCAGGCCCTGGTCGAAGGCCGTGGTGATGCGGCGCACGAGGGCCGGATGCGCGGCGACGATGTCGCGGATGGACGGGATGTCGGGGCAGTGCAGCGCGCTCACGAAGACGGCCTGCGCGGGCCCCTCGGCTGCCGCGCCTTCGGCCGCATGCGGCATGGCGGGCAGGGGCCGGCCCTGGCCGTCGACCCAGCGCCAGCCAAAGCGTGGCGCGCGCCGGCCCAGGCGCAGGCTGGCGACCAGGTTGGCGCTGCGCAGCATTTCGACCAGGTGCGCGGCATGGCCGATGGCGCTGTGCTCCAGGCAGGGCAGCTCGATGATGAAGGCTCGGGGCATGGCGGTTCTGGCTCCTCGAATGGCGATTTTGACGTGCCCGTCATACGTGCTTCACTTTTAGCATGGCTGCTTGTGCCACTTTCCAGGACCACGAAGATGCTCCACACCAGCGCCGAGACAAAGCCTTCCTCCTTCCCGCGCACAGGCCTGCGCTCCATCGCCCTGGCCGGGCTGCTGGCCTGCGGCCTGCCACTGGCGGCCAGCGCCCAGGGGCTCGATGCACAGGGCCTGGCGGCCCTGGATGCCGCCATCCAGCCGCTGGCGCCCAAGATGGTGGATTGGCGCCGCGACATCCACCAGCACCCTGAACTGTCGGGGCAGGAAGAACGCACGGCCAAGCTGGTGGCCGATCACCTGCGCCGCCTGGGCATGGAGGTGCAGACCGGCGTGGGCGGCACGGGCGTGGTGGGCGTGCTGCGCGGCGGCCGGCCGGGCAAGACCGTGGCGCTGCGTGCCGACATGGATGCGCTGCCCGTGGCCGAGAAGACCGGCCTGCCCTTTGCCTCCAAGGCCAAGGCCCAGTACATGGGCAAGGAGGTTTCGGTCATGCATGCCTGCGGGCACGATGCCCACGTGGCCATGCTCATGGGCGCGGCCGAGGCGCTGGCCGGCATGCGCGCGAAGCTGCCCGGCACGGTGAAGTTCATCTTCCAGCCCGCCGAGGAAGGCGCCCCGGTGGAGGCCGATGCCCACGGCCATGTGCCCAGCTTTGGTGCCAAAGCCATGGTGGAGGCCGGCGTGCTCAAGGACGTGCAGGCCATCTACGGCCTGCACATCACGGCCAACCTGCCCTCGGGCATGGTGGGCTATCGCAGCGGGCCGCTGATGGCGGGTTCGGACAGCCTGAGCATCCAGGTCGAGGGCCGGGGCGGCCATGGCTCGTCGCCGTGGAATGCGGTCGATCCCATCGTCGCGGCCAGCCAGGTGGTGCTGGGCCTGCAGACCGTGGTCAGCCGCCAGCTCAACATCAGCCTGGAGCCGGCCGTGCTGACGATCGGCTCCATCCAGGGCGGCACGCGCTACAACATCATCCCGGACAACGTGGAGATGCAGGGCACGCTGCGCACCTTCGACGAGGACATGCGCCAGGAGGCGCACAAGCGCATCACCGCCACGGCCGAGCAGATCGCGGCCTCCAGCGGCGCCAAGGCCAAGGTGCGTTTCGGTCCCGTGGCCTATCCGGTGACCACCAACCCCGCCGCGCTGACCGAAGCCTCGCTGCCCGCGCTCAAGCTGGCCATGGGCGGCAAGGCCATGGTGATTCCCAAGGTCAGCGGCTCCGAGGATTTCTCGGAATTCCAGAAGGTGGTGCCGGGCTTCTTCTACTTCCTGGGCGCGCCGCCGGCAGGCCAGGACTTTGCCAAGGCACCGTCCAACCACTCGCCGCTGTTCGACATCGACGAGAAGCAACTGCCCACGGGCGCGCGTTCACTGGCCGCGCTGGCCGTGGACTACCTGCAGCGCAACCCATAGTTATTGGACTCCCCGGAGCGGCGGACGCCGCTTCCCGTTGCACGGCGTCCCCTCTCTCGCCGCGCGGGAGGGGGACGGCACCCTCGCTGCGGGGCGGCGCGGCCGGCGTAGGCCCTTGCTCGGTACCCCTGGCTTGAGATCGAGTCCGTGCGAGCCGCGTCGGCTTTATTTGGCGCTGGCGATTGCCGATGGGCCTTTCCACCACCGGGCGATGGCGAGCCGGAAGGGCAGCAGCAGCGCCACGCCCAGCACCAGCTTCACGCCCAGGTCGCCCAGGGCCCAGGTCACCCAGGGCTCGGCAGCGCCTGCGAAGGCGATGCTCCAGAACAGGAAGGTGTCCAGGCAGGCGGCCAGCAGCGTGGCCACCAGGGGGGCACGCCACCAGCGGCCCGCACGCAGGCGGTGGAACACGCCGATGTCCAGCCACTGCGAGGCAATGAAGGCCGCGCCCGAGGCCAGCGCGATGCGCGGCGGCGCCAGCACCAGCGAGGCGGCCACGGCCACGGCAAAGCCCACCCAGGCCACGCGCCGGGCCTGCTGCGGGCCGAAGCTGCGGTTGACCAGCTCGCTCACCAGGAAGGCGAACGGATAGGTGATGGCACCCCAGGTCAGCCAGTCGTTGATGGCGTACTGCACCAGGATGTTGGACGACAGCACCACCACGCCCATGGCCGCGATGGCGGCCAGCAGCTGGGTGCGCGAGGGGGCGGCGAAACGGTGCGGACGCGGTGTCATGCTGCGCCACCGGAGCCGCGTGCGCCCGACGAGGGCAGGGGCAGCCCGAGGATGGCGCAGGCCACGGCCTCGCCCACCTTGACGCCATCCACGCCGGCCGACAGGATGCCGCCCGCGTAGCTGGCGCCTTCGCCGGCCGGGTACAGGCCGCGCGTGTTCAGGCTGTGGAAGTCCGCGCCGCGCTCGATCTTCACGGGCGAGGAGGTGCGCGTTTCCACGCCGGTGAGCACGGCGTCGTGCATGTCGTAGCCGCGGATCTTCTTGCCGAAGGCGGGCAGGGCCTCGCGCATGGCCTCGATGGCGTAGGCCGGCAGCACGTGGTGCAGGTTGGTCAGCGTGATGCCGGGCTGGTAGGAGGGCTCGACCTCGCCCAGCGCGGCCGATTCCTTGCCCGCGATGAAGTCGCCCACCAGCTGGCCCGGCGCGTTGTAGTTGCGTCCGCCCAGCAGGTAGGCCTTGGTCTCCAGCTGGCGCTGCAGCACGATGCCCGACAGCGGGTGCAGTTCGCCGTCCTTGAGGTCTTCCACGCCATGGGTCTTGCCGTCGAAGGCCCAGGCAAAGCTCTTGGCATCGCGCGGATAGTCGGAGGGGTCGATGGCGCAGACCATGCCGGCGTTGGCATTGCGCTCGGCACGCGAGTACTGGCTCATGCCGTTGGTGACCACGCGCTCGGGCTCGCTGGTGGCCGCCACCACGGTGCCGCCCGGGCACATGCAAAAGCTGTAGACCGCGCGCCCGTTGCTGGCGTGGTGCACCAGCTTGTAGTCGGCCGCGCCCAGCAGCGGGTGGCCGGCATGCCTGCCCCAGCGCGCCCGGTCGATCAGGCTCTGCGGATGCTCGATGCGAAAGCCCACCGAGAACGGCTTGGCCTCCATGTGCACGCCGCGTTCGTAGAACATGGCGAAGGTGTCGCGCGAGCTGTGGCCCAGGGCCATCACGGCATGGTCGGTCTCCAGCCACTGGCGCTCGCCGCTGTCCTGGTCCAGCACCTCCAGGGCGGTGAGATGGCGGTCCTCGCCCTCGCCCTCGATGCGCATGTCACACACGCGCTGGCCGAAGCGGATCTCACCGCCCAGGCGGATGATTTCCTCGCGGATGCCCTCGACCACCTTCACCAGCTTGAAGGTGCCGATGTGCGGGTGCGCGGCATAGAGGATCTCTGGCGGTGCGCCGTGGGTGACGAACTCCTGCATCACCTTGCGGCCCAGGTGGCGCGGGTCCTTGATCTGGCTGTAGAGCTTGCCGTCGGAGAAGGTGCCTGCGCCGCCTTCGCCAAACTGCACATTGGACTCGGGCGCCAGCTCGCGCTTGCGCCACAGGCCCCAGGTGTCCTGGGTGCGCTCGCGCACCGAGCGGCCGCGCTCGATCACGATGGGCCTGAAGCCCATCTGCGCCAGCACCAGGGCCGCAAAGATGCCGCAAGGCCCGAAGCCCACCACCACGGGCCGGCGCTGCAGGTCGGCAGGCGCCTGGCCCACGGCATGCCAGCGCATGTCGGGCGTGGGGTTCACATGGGCATGGCTGGAGAACTGCTCCAGCAGTGCGGCTTCCTGGCTCTCGTCGGCCAGCGTCAGGTCCACGATGTAGACGGCCAGCAGCTCGGCCTTGCGCGCATCGAAGCTGCGCTTGTGCACGTGCACGGAGGCAATGGCCTCCTCGGCAATGCCCAGCTGGCGCGCGGCCAGGGCGCGCAGCGGCTCCAGGGGCAGATATTCGGTGTGGCTGTCGGGGTGGTATTGCACCGCCGACAGGGGCAGTTTCAGTTCAGAGACGCGGATCATGGCTTGTACCTATCAAGCAGAGGGCCGGCGATGGTAAGGCAAAGCAGCGCCCGGCACAGGCGACAGCGGCCACACCCATGGAGCGTGCTCGGGTTCGCAAAGGCCAGGCGGGCGTGCGGGGCAGGCCGCCGGCAGGCCTGAAACACTGAAACACCAAGGGACTGGGACCGGGCCGCAAACCGTAGATGCATTGCCCCAGGCTTGCGAGAAATGCAAGGCATGCGAATGCATGTGCCCGATGACTGCAACGGGCGCTTTACCGGTGGTGTCAATAGCATGCCAATCAATAGGCGAACTCCTGATTCTTCCCATGAGAATCAGAAAATTCCTAGAAGGAAAATCCCATTGTCAAAAAAGGTGTATTGGCTGGAGCGGTGATTTCCCTGATCATTTGCTCCCCCCATCAGTTTCCTGCGGGCATAGCCGGAAGCTTTTGGGGCTTTTTCAAGAGAGGGTTGCCGGCAAGGGGAGCCATATGCGGGCAATGGAGTCCAACCAGATTGACATGCTGGCCTCAATTCCGGGTGTGCGGGTATTGAGGCTGGTTACGCCATATGAAAAAAACAATGGGAGGCGCCGCGCTCCGCGGCGCATTGGGAGTCATAGTCTGCGGGCTGGCAGGGGTGGGTACCGTCCGGTCGGAAGTGGTATCGAGGGTCACGGCCCTGCCAGATTCCGCCACGCGGGTGAACATGGGTGATGGTGGCCGCGTGCAGGTCACGCCGGCCCAGGTCACGGACGGTGTTTCATACAACGGCTTCAGCCAGTTCGATGTGGGCAAGGCTGGACTTACCTTCTTGAATGAGGGAGTCAAGGCGCGAACCATCGTGGCCGAGGTGTTTTCCGCTGCGCCCTCGCATATCACAGGAGCCATCGATGTCAATGGCCCCCGCGCCAATCTGATTTTTGCGAATCAGAACGGCATACGCGTCAATGGAGGCAGCTTCGTCAATTTCGGCAGCGTTGCCCTGACCACGGGCGCCGTGACGCTGCGCGATCAATTGCAGCCTTCGGGCTATGTCCAGCGGCTGGTGGATGTCCATACGAAGCAAGGCGAGATCGTGATTGGCGAGCAGGGGGTCACCGGCAATCTGATCCGTCTGGAGATGATTGCCAAGAGCATTGCCCTGCAGGGTGCCGTCACCAACGAGTTCTCGTCATCAAGCGCCCTTGTCCGCATGGTGGCCGGGGAATCCACGGCCCAGTTCGATACGGCGGCGTCGCCAACGGACAACTTGACGCCATGGGTCTACTACGAGGGCGGGAAGGCGCGCAGCACCGCATTGGCGGTGGACCTGAATGCGGATTCCAAGGTCACCTCCGGGCGTATCGAGATTCTGGTGACCGACCAGGGCGCCGGTGTGCGCAACCAGGGGCAGATGGTGGCCTCGGCCGGGGATTTCCGGCTGACCAGCACGGGACAGCTGGAACAGATCGGCGGCAAGGTGCAGGCCCAGGGACAGGTGGACATACGTTCCCAGGAAATCGTGCTCAGCTCGCGTGGGGAAGAAAGCAGCCTGCTGGTGGCGGGCAGCCGCGTCCGGCTCCAGGCCGACGGATCCATTCGCAACCTGGGTGGCGAGATATCCGGCCAGCAGGGCGTCGGCGACGCAGAGGATGCCCATGCCGTCGTGCTCAAGGCCGGCGGCGACATAGAGCACCGGACGCCCGTCGGGGCCAGCAAAACCGCGCTGATTTTCGGCAAGGAAGGCTCCGTGTTCCTGGACAGTGGGCGGGGCCTGGACTCCGTCAACGCGCGCATTGTCTCCAACAGCGATCTGTTCATCCGAGGTGCTGCGGATGTGCGCAATGAAAGCGTGCACATTGCGGGGGCAGGCCAGAGCGACTGGCAGTCGCACAGCGTCTTCAAGCGCAGAAAAGGCTACAGCGTGGACATGGGCGAGCTGGCCGATCCTGCCAACCAGGCCTATTGGGTGGCGCAAGGCAATGTGCAGGTCACGGCGCGCAACTTCTCCAACCTGGGCGGCCATGTGTTCTCCAACCAGGGCGGCATCAAGATAGAGGCGCAAGAGAGCGTCGTGACCAAGGCGCACAGCATTGGCGGATTCGAATACCGGCAAAGCTGCTTCCTGTTCGTCTGCAGGCGCACAGCCTCCTCCAACGAGGCGCTGGTGGGCGGGCAGATCATGGGCGCCGAATCGGTCGATATACGTGCTGGCGGGAAGATCCTCAACGATGCCGGCCAGGTCTACGCAGGCAAGGGCATGACCCTGGAGGCTCCCGAGGTCATTGCGCGAGGGCGCCCCGTGCATACCGTCATCCTGCGCGACAAGGGTCTCAAGGCCCTGTTCGGCGACACCTGGGCCAGGATCTATGCCACGGACCAGGGCGGCAGCTACACCGTCCAGCAAGGACGGCTGGTTCTCAAGGGGCTGGCATACCAGGACGGCGGGGTGTTGCAAGCCTCCGAAGGCGTGGACGGCGCCATCGAGGTGATTCGCAAGCCTTCCCGCGATGCAGTGCGCATCGAGGACCACCTCGGCATCTTCTGGTGGTGAACCGCATGAGCCACTGGAAATCCGCCGCGGGCATCTGCGCGCTGGCCCTCAGCCCGATGCTCGTCCATGCACAGCCTGTGTCTGCGCGCGACCCCAACGACCAGATCATCCGCGAACAGCAGGAAAAACTGCGCGAGGAAATGCTGCGCCGCTCCGCACCCGCCAGCATTGAATTCGAGCAACCCGCTGCCGCAGCCGCAGGCATGGAAGACCGATTCCCCGAAGGCCTGCAACCCCAGGGACCGGCCTTTCCCATTCATACCATCAGGCAAGACGGCATGGCGTTGCTGCCGGAGGCTGTCTTTGCCAGGGTCACCGCGCCCTTTGTCGGCCGCTCGATCGGGGTCGAACACATCAACGTGCTGCTGGAGCGGGTCAACCGGGCCCTGATCGCTGCGGGCTACACCACCTCGCGTGCCTACGTGGGCAACCAGAGCCTGCAGGAGGGCGTGCTGTCCCTCACCATCGTGCCGGGCCGCATCGAGCAATTGCTGTTCAACGGCACCCCCGTCGGTCCTGGCGACGATCAGGCTCCGGGCGTGCATCTGGCCCTTGCCATGAAGCAGGGCGACGTGCTGCGCCTGCGCGACATCGAGCAGTCGGTGGACCAGTTCAACCGCCTCAGGCGCAACAACGTGCAGGTGCAGATCCGCCCGGGCACGCAGCCGGGCGGCTCCATCGTCGAGTTCGTCAACCAGGCGGGCCAGGCCGCGCGCTACAACGTCTCGCTGGACAACCAGGGCGCGGCCGCCACCGGCCGCCTTCGCGTGCAGCTGGGCCTGGATGCCGGCAATGTGCTGGGCCTGATGGAGTCGCTGGGCGCCGGCCTGACCACCAGCACGGAAACCAACGCCCTGTATGGCACCTTCTCCGTGCCGCTGGGCTACGCCACGCTGTCGGCCATGGCTTCCGTGTCGGAATACCAGAACCTCATTGGCGACACCGCCCTGGTCCACGGCACATCGAAGACCTACACGCTGTCGCTGAGCCGCCTGCTGCAGCGCGACCAGAACAGCAAGACGGCCATGGACCTGAGCTTCTCGCACCGCAAGGCCGAGCGTTCCGTCAACAACATCTCGCTCAGCCCGCAGACCCAGGCCGTGCTGCGCCTGGGCATCAACCGCCTCACGCGCTTTCAAGCCGGACAGGGGCTGGGCCAGTGGACGGTGGATGCGGGCATCTCGCGCGGCATGCCCTGGCTGGACACCAACCGCGACCCGGCCGACCTGCCCCGGGAGGCCGCCCGCTACCGGTTCACCAAGCTGGAGCTGTCGGCATCGGTCGAGCGGCCGTTGGGCAGCCTCCTGACCTGGCGCTCGCGTGCGTTGGGCCAATGGAGCCGGCATCCGTTGTACTCGTCCGAGCAGATCTTCGCCGGAGGCGTGGGCAGCGTGCGCGGATTTCCCGAATCGGCCGTTGGCGGCGACAAGGGCATGGTCTGGCGCAATGAATGGGCGTTGCAGCGGCCGCCCCAGATCCTGGGCGGGCAGATCCGCTACGAGCCTTACCTGTTTGTGGATGCGGCGCGGCTGTCCACCGTTGCAGACAGCCGCTCACATGCCCTGGCCAGCGCAGGAGGCGGGCTGCGCATCGCCTTCGCGGGCGGCTTCGCCGAGCTGATCGCGGGCAAGCCATTGCGCACACCCAGTGAAATGCCCAAGCCCGGCTGGCGTGTCAATGCCAGCCTGGCCTACCAGTTCTAGCGCTGTACCGCCCGCGCAGGCGCACCGGCAGCAAGACAGCAGCAACACAGAGACAGACAAGACAGAGCAATGAAGAGGGAGCCCAGCATGCATGCACCGACCATGAGCCAGCACAACCAACAGTCCTCCCCTGTGCTCGAGGAACCGAGAACCGCGCACCGCGCCCCTCGTTGGGCCCGGCGCACGGCGGCGTTCATGGCCGCTGTTTTTTGGCTGACTCAACTGCAACTGGTCATGGTTGGCACCGCGCAGGCCCAGCCGCAGCCGCCGGCCGGGGCCATCGCAGGCCCATTCGGCGGGCCCATTGCCGACCCGCGCGCGCCGATGGCCTTCCAGCCGGGCATCCAGTCGCTGCCGGGTGGTGGTGCCCTGGTCAACATCACGGCGCCCAATGCGGCCGGAACCTCGCTCAACCAGTACGAGCGCTTCGATGTGCCCACGTCCGGAGTCGTTCTCAACAACAGCCTCATCGGTGGCACCCCGCTGCTGGGCGGCAATGCTGCTGCCAATCCAAACCTGTCCGGTGGACGCGCGGCCAACACCATCGTCAACGAGGTCACCGTCACCGGAACACCCGGCCAGATGCGGGGCACGGTGGAAGTCTTCGGCGCGCCCGCCACCGTCATCATCGCCAACCCCAACGGCATTACCTGCGATGGTTGTGGCGTGGTCAATACGCCCAGGCTTACCCTGAGCACGGGCCGGCCCACCTGGCTGGATGCCAGCGGCCAGGGCAGCACGTTCCAGGATGCCAGGAAACAGGGCTTCGACGTCACCGGTGGCCGCATCGAAGTGCGCGGCTCGGGCATCGAAGGCACCGTGGGCCAGCTCGACCTGATCGGCGAGATGCTGAGCATCGACGCTCCCCTGCGCGCCCACTACCTGAACCAGGACATCTCCAGCATCAACCTGACGGCTGGCAAGACGCCCGCCATGCCGGGCTCCGCGCGTGCCGCTTCCGAATCCCCGCAGTCCCCGCAGACCCCGGCTCCAGCGCAGTCGGGCCGGGCCCTGGCCATCGATGCCACGGCCCTCGGTGCCATGACCGCAGGCCAGATCCGTGTCATCTCCACCGATGCCGGCATGGGCGTCAACCTGCAGGGCCCGCTTCTGGCCTACCAGCGCGACGTGGAGATCCAGAGCGCCGGCCGCGTCAGCACGGGTTCCCTGGCATCGGCACGGGACATCCGCATCGACAGCGATGGCTATGTCAGCGTTGCTGGAGAAGTCTCTGCGGGCAAGCAACTGCAGGTCAGCGGCCGGGACGGCATGCAGTTCAACGGACCCGTTCAGGCGCAGGGCGACATCCGGCTGCAAAGCGCGCAGGGCGGCATCGCCGTGAGCGGCGATCTCGTGACCGCCGGCAGCCTGCAGGCGCGTGCGGGTGGCGACCTGCAGATGGGTTCTGGCGCAAGCACCGTGCAGGTTGCGGGCGCCACCACACTGGGTGGCAAAAACGTCCACCAGACCGGCAAGCTGCTGGTGGGTGGCGACCTGGCCATCGACGCGGGCGAAGGTGCGTCCCTGGGCGGCGTCACCGCAGTCGCGGGCAGCCTGGACATGCGGGCCGGCCAAGGTGCGTTGCTGTCGGGGCAGTTGCAGGTCAACCGCAGCGCCAAGGTTTCGGCCGACACCATCGACGTCACGGGACGCAGCGTCGTTGGCGAGAACTTCCAGCTCGACGGTGTTCGATCGGTTGACCTCATCGGCAGTGCCCAGGTGGGCCAGTCGCTGAGCATGAAGGCGGGCACCGTGGGCATCAACGGTGACATCTCGGCCGGCGAAACCAATGTGGACGCCAGCCGGGTCGATCTCGGCAGCATGGAAAAAGGCCTGTCCATCGGCGGCGACCTGAACCTGCGCGTCGGCGACTCCCTGCATGCGCGTGGCGATGTCAGTGTCACGGGTAGCGCGAATCTTTCCAGCGGGGGCGACGCCCGGTTCGACGGTGCCATCACTGCCGGGCGCGACCTGGGCCTGAGCGCAGGTGGCGACCTGACCATGGCCGGCCCGGTCACATCGGGCGGCAAGGCCAGCTTCAATGCCGCAGGCAATCTCACGGCGCACGGCGACATCCTTGCGGGCGGCGGCATCACGGGCAAGGCGGGCGGGGACATCCGCCTGGGCGGGCAGGTGGGCTCGGCCGGTTCCCAGCAATGGAGTGCGGGCGGCGACTTCTCCGCCGACAAGGGCATGGAGGCTGCGGGCCTGTCCGTCGAGGGCCGCAATATCCGCATTGCCGGTGATGTGCTGTCGCAAGGCGCCGTCAACATGAAGGCAGGCCAGAAGCTCCAGCTGGGAGGCGACTTGCGCTCGGCAGGCAGCACCACCCTGAGCGCCGGCGCCGAAGGCATCACCGCCAAGTCCATCCTCACCAACGAAGACCTCGACATCCGCAGCCAGGGCAACATCTCCCTGGAGCAGGCGCAGGCCGCGCGCGATGTGCGCCTGGAATCCTCGACGGGCAGCATTGCAACGGGCAACCTGCTGGCCGGGCGCGATGCCGGCGTGACTGCGGCGGGCAATGTACTCGTCGATGGAACACTGCATGCCGGGCGCGATGCGCGCATTGCCGCCAAGGGTGATACCACCGTGCGCGGCGATGCCTTCGCCGGGCGCGACGTGGCGCTGTCAGGCAGCTCCATCAGCCTCGACAAGGGCCTGCAGGCCGGTGGAGGCATGCAACTGGAGGCCGGGGATGGCGGCATCGCCAGCCGGGGCCAGCTGGTTGCCAACCGGGGCATCACCGCCCTGTCCGCAGGCCAGATCGACGTCCAGGGGCCGGTGCTTTCCGGCGAGAACCTGCAACTGCGCGCAGGCCGTGACATCACGGTGGCGGGCGACATCGCGGCCATGGGCACCATGGACATCCGGTCGGCACAGGCCCTCAAGGCCGAACGCCTGCAGGCCGGTGCCGATCTTGACGTTGCGGCTGCATCCGTCCACACCCGCAGCGTGCTGGCGCAGGGCCAGGCCACGCTGCGCGCCGACGATGCCCTGCGCATCCAGGGCGACCTGATGGGCGCCGGCATCGACGCCGCGGCGCGCACGGGCGCCATCACCATCAGCGGCACGATCGCCACGCCGGGGGCGCTGAGCCTCAAGGCCGGCACCGATGCCGAGGCCGGCAAGGTGGTGGCCGGCACGGCCGATGGCCAGGCTGCAGTGATCGACGCGGGCGGCAACATCCGCCTGCAAAGCCTGGAGACCGGCGGCGCCTACCAGGCCCGCGCGGGAGGCAGCCACGAGGTGGCAGGCGCGGCCACCGTCCAGGGACCGGCCGACATCGCCGCTGGCGCGGACATCACCGTGGGTGCAGATGCAGCCTTCGGCCAGGGCCTGGCCGCGAATGCCGGCGGACGCATTGCCGTGGCCGGCGACACCCTGGTGCTGGGCGATGCACGCCTGCAAAGCGGTGCGGGCCAAAGCTACGGCGAGACTTCGGGCGGCAAGGCGGGCGGGCAGATGCGCGTCACCGGCAGGCTCGATGCCAGCGCCGGCCAGGGCTTCGCCGTGGGCAAGGAGCTGCGCGTCAACGACGGCATGGACATCGAGGCCAAGGCCGGTGCCATCGACGTGGGCGGCGGCCTCGCTACGCTGGGCGATGCGCGCCTGCAGGGCTCGGACGGCGTGCGCGTGGGCGGCGACCTGCAACTGCGCAAGGGTGAGCTTGCCAGCTCCGGCGGCGCCATCGCCATCGCAGGCAAGGTCTCTGCCGAACAGGACCTGGGACTGAAGTCCCGGGGTGACATTGCCATTGGCGGTGCCACCGTCGCGCAAGGCCGGCTCACCGCCCGCAGCGAGGCTGGCAGCATCGGCTTTGGCGGCAACCTCGACGTGGCCGGCGACTTCGACGCCCATGCGGCGCAGAACCTGGGCTTTGAAGGCAACAGCCTCTTCCTGGGCGAGGCCCGGCTCAAGGCAGACAACGGTGCCATCCGCAACCGGGGCGACATGACCTTCGCCAAGGCGGTGGACATCGACACCGGCGGCGATCTCTCCAACGAAGGCCTGATCCAGTCGCAGCAGGACATCTCCATCCGTGCGCGCAACATCGACAGCAACCTGGCCCGCGCTGGCGGCATCGTCACACCGGGCCAACTCACCGTCCAGGCCGGGGGCGCCACGCGCCTGGGCAGCCAGGGCAAATTCAGCGCCGGGCAGGACATGGCGCTGCAGGCGGCAGGCGGCACCAGCAGCCAGGGCACCATCCAGGCGGGCGGCAACCTCACGCACGGCGGCACTCTGTCGAGCAGCGGCAGCGTCGTGGCCGACGACATCACCATCGACGGCGCGCTGGGCAACCAGGGCGGCAGCGTCTATGCCCAGGGCAGCTTGGGCGTCTCGGGCAGCACCAGCAACAGCGGCAACATTGCCGCCAGCACCATCACCATGGCCGCCTTGGACAACAGCGGCCAGATCGGTGCGCAGGGCATCTCCCTGGGCGCCACCGGCAACTCGGGCAGCATCTCCGGCTCCAGCGTGGGCATAGATGGCAGCCTGAGCAACAGCGGCAGCATAGGCGCCAGCGGCTCGCTCGGCGTCTATGGCGGCTCCATCTCCAACAGCGGCTCCCTGGCGGGCGGCGACGTCACCCTCAGCGGCAGCAGCATAGGCAACGATGGGCAGATCCAGTCCTCGGGCTCCCTGAGCATCTCGGGCGGCAGCTTCGACAACGGGCTGACCGAATCGCGCAGCTGCGTCTCGGCCAGCGGCTGCGGCGCGGGCTCAGCCCCCGAAGACTGGCGCTACAGCCAGGACCCGGGCACCGTGCATGCGGGCGGCGCGCTCACCGTCAACGTCGGCAGCATGACCAACAAGGGCGTGGTCAGCGCAGGCAGCAGCGTCAATATCCAGGGCAGCCTCAACAACACGCGCAGCGTCAACGACCCCTACACTTCCGCAGGCGCCAGTGGTGGCGCCAGCACCGGCATCATCTCGGCCGGTGGCGACCTCACCATCTCGGGCCCCTCCGTGCAGAACGCGGGCGGGCAGATGCAGGCAGGCGGCGCCGTCAACATCACATCGGCCGGTGCCTTCAGCAATGGCGCCCCTGCCGAAGGGGTGACCGGCCAGATCCAGGGCAGCAGCGTCACCATCAACGCCGCCAGCATCGACAACCAGGGCACGCTGCTGGCCAAGAGCGGCGATGCGAAGCTCACCGCCAGCTCCGGCGGCATTGCCAACACCGGCACGGCGGCCGCCAGCGGCGGCCTGCAACTGCAGGCCAGCGGCGCGGTCAGCAACGGCGACGGTGCCAACCTGCTGGGCCAGGACATCCGCATCAAGGGCTCGGGTTTCAGCAACCAGGGCACGGTCTATGGCCAGGGCGGCGCGCCCGGCGAGATCGACATCAACACCACGGGCGGCTTCAGCAACAGCGGCGGCACCCTCGTCGCGGGCGGCAAGCTCAACATCCAGTCCGGCGGCTACAGCAACAGCGGCGGCACCGTGGGCAGCCTGGGCGACGTCACCCTCACCATGGCCGGCGCCTATGGAGCCACCGGCAACGAACTGCTGGCCCTGGGCCACCTTCAGCTCAACGTGGGCGGCATCAACGTGGGCGCCTCGGAAAGCTGGTCCTATGGCGGCAACTCCGTGGCCTGGACCGGCACCCTGCACAACCAGGGCAGCGTCGCCATCGCCGGCAGCGCCAAAGGCAGCATCCACAACGAAGCCACGGGCACCCGCAGCGGCAGTGGCGAGCCCGACGTGCGCGATGGCACCTACGAGGTGCCCGAATACCCGGCCGCGCTGGCCGAGCTCAAGGAAGTGCGCGTCGTCGGCTACACCGACGTGGCGCAGCGTGCGCAGCTGTACATCGGCGGCGGCTTCGACGGCTCCCTGGTCAATGAGGCCTCGGACGCCAGCGTGGGTGGCGGCAGCATCGAGCAGCGCAAGAAGAACCAGACCATCACCTGGGAGGGCAAGAACGCCGACGGGGACATCGTCACCGTCGAAGGCCTGGCCCGCAGCGTGCCGCGCCTGAACACCGGCAGCGGCAGCTCCACCATCACTCTGGTCGGGCCCGATACCGGCACCATCGTCGGCGATGCCATCACCATCAATGGCGGCACCATCACCGTACGGCCCGGCATTGATCCCGCCACGGGCCTGCCCCTGGTCGTGGAAGCCCGCAACCGCGAGGTCAAGCCCGGCGACGTGGCCAAGGGCCCCGACGGCCAGGCCGTCAAGGGCGACGTCAAGACCGGCGATGCCGGCAAGGCCGACGCGCCCAGGGAATTCAAGGTCCTGGGCGGCGACCCCGGCACCATAGGCGCCGGCGACACCAAGGGCCAGGGCAGCGACATCAAGGGCCCGGGCGACGAAGGCCTGCCGCCCCGGACCTCCAGGCCGCTGGACCTCTCGCGCCCTGAACTGGCCACGCCCGAAGGCGGCGTGGCCGCCCTGCTGGGCGGCGGCAAGAGCGTGGCCTGGCCCGACTGGAAGCAGATGCAGATCGTGCCGGGCGGCATCAGCGCCAATGATCTGGAACTCAATCTCAACGGCCAGTTCATCAACCGGGGCCAGCTCGAAGTCACCAACAACCTGGCCATACGCGCCGCCGAAGGCATAGACAACTTCGGCGCCAGCATTCGCGCGGGCGGCTACACCAGCCTCAGCGGCGGCAGCCTCGACAACCGGGACGGCAAGATAGAGACCGGCACCCTGCTGACCTCCCTCAAGGGCGACATCGACAACAGCCGCGGCAGCATCGTCGCGCATGACGGCGGCTACCTGCAGGCCAGCGGCAACATCACCGCCACCGATGGCCGCTTCGTCAGCGACGCGGGCAAGATCGTGCTGGACGCGGGCGGCAACATCGACCTGGTCGCCAGCAAGGTCGAAGGCAAGAAGGGCACGGGCCTGTATGCCGACGGCGACATCCGCCTGGGCGCCACCGCCAAGGCCGAAAGCACGCACAAGAAAGAGGACCAGATCCTCGTCACCCAGCACTACGACGCGGACAACAACCTCACCGATCCCGAGATCCGTATCAAGATCGGCGAAACCCAGCGGCGCACCGACACCCTGACCCACACCGGCACCACCATCGATGGCGGCGAAGGCGGCGTCACGCTGCGGGCCAAGGGCGACGTGGTGGCCCTGGGCTCGCGCATCAAGGCCGGTGAGGACGTTCTGGTGCAAGGCGCCAGCGTGCGCGTCGAAGCCCTGGTGGACAAGTCCAGCAGCCTGGAGGAAGAGCACCGCAAGAACTACGACCATGCGCTGTTCCAGCGCAGCGAATCCCTGTCGGGCGGAGAAATCGAGGCGGGCCGCAACCTCAGCATGGTGGCGAACGGCAAAGCGCAAGACGGCCAGGGCGACATCACCCTCAAGGGCGCCACCGTCACCGCCAAGGGCGACGCCAGCCTCATCGCCAGCCGCGACGTCAGCCTGCAGGACATGCAGACAGAGCACGGCCGCTTCGAGGAAACCTACACCAAGAAAAAAAGCACCTTCAAAAAGAAAAGCACCCACACCATCGAAGAAGGCGCCAGCAGCCTCAGCGAAGGCAGCGTGCTCAGTGCCAACAACATCTACCTGCAGGCCGGGCGCGACATCAGTGTGACCGGCTCGCACGTGGTGGGCCAGGGCGACGTGGGCCTGGTGGCCGGGCGCGACGTGCAACTGCTGGCGGGCCAGGACAGCGCCGCCGCCACCAGCCACAGCCAGACCAAGAAATCGGGCCTGTTCAGCGGCGGCGGCTTCGGCATCACGCTGGGTTCCAAGTCCGTCACCATCGACCGCAGCAACGAAAGCGTGCGCGCGGCCGGCTCCAGCGTGCAGGCGCAGGGCGGCAACGCCTCCATCGTGGCCGGCAACCAGTACCGCCAGACGGGCTCGGCCGTGCTGGCGCAGGGTGATGTGAACATCGTCGGCAAGAGCGTTGAGATCAACGAGGCGCGCGAGCTCGAGCGCGACAAGTTCGAGATGCGGGCCAAACAGAGCGGGCTGAGCGTCAGCATCAGCAACCCCGTGGTCAATGTCGTGCAAGGCGGCGAGACGGTCGCCCGCATTGCCGGGGCGACCGGCAAGACCAGCGATGCCCGGATGCAGGCACTGGGTGCGGCCGCTGCCGGCATGGCGGCCTATGAAACCTATGGCAAGGCCAGCCAGCTCATCGCAGACCCCAGCAGTGCCACCAGCGTAGGCATCAGCCTCAGCCTGGGCAAAAGCTCCAGCCGCAGCACCAGCGAATACCAGGTCAACAGCGCCGTAGGCTCCCTGGTCAAGGCCGACGGCAACGTCAGCATCACGGCCACCCAGGGTGACGTCCACGTGCGCGGCAGCAGCGTGGAAGCCGCCAAGGACGTACGCCTGGCTGCGGACAAGGGCAACATCGTCCTGGAAGCGGCAGAAAACCGCTTTGCCGAGCAAAACAGCCAAAGCAGCAGCTCGGCCAGCGTGGGCGTGGCCTTCACCCTGGGCAGCAAGAACGGCTTCAGCGTCAATGTGGGGCTCAGCAAGGGCAAGGGCAGCGGCAGCGGTGAAAGCCTCAGCCACACCAACACCCACATCAAGGCAGGCGGCACGGCCAGCGTGCAAAGCGGCGGCGACACCACGCTCAAGGGCGCCACCATCGTGGCCGACACGGTAAAGGCCGACATAGGCGGCAACCTCGCCATCGAAAGCCTGCAGGACAAGAGCACCTACAACGAGAAAAGCAGCAGCGCAGGCCTCAACGTCAGCCTGTGCGTGCCTCCCCTGTGCTACGGCCCCTCCAGCGTGGGCGGCAGCGCCGGGCGCACGCGCATCGACAGCGACTACCAGAGCGTGGTCGAGCAAAGCGGCATCCGCGCTGGCGACGGTGGCTTTGACGTCAAGGTCAAGGGCGACACCACGCTCAAGGGCGGCGCCATCACCAGCACCCAGGTGGCGATGGACGACGGCAAGAACCGCTTTGAAACGGGCGGCAAGCTGACCACCAGCGACATTGAAAACCACGCGGCCTACGACGCCAGCGGCTGGAGCGCAGGCGGCAGCGTGGGCTTCCAGGCAGGTGACCAGAGCACAGCCAAGACGGAAGAACAAAAAAAGGCCGCACTCGACACAGGTAAAGGCCTGACGGGCGGCAGTGCCGGCGTGGGCAGCGACAGCGGCAATGCCAGCAGCACCACCAAGGCAGGCATCAGCGGCGTGGCGGGTGACAGCGGTGCGCGCACGGGGGACAAGGAGACAGGCCTCAAGCCCATCTTCGACAAGGACAAGGTGCGCGAGAACGTCAATGCGCAGATCGAGATCACGCGGGAGTTTGGCAAGCAAGGCAGCGCAGCATGGGGCAACTACGCCACCAGGCAATATGCCGAAGCACTGAAGAACCAGGATGCTGAAGCGGCAGAGTGCTGGGGACCCAGCGGCGCATGCCGTGCCGTCGGCCATGCGCTGATTGGCGGCGCGACAGGCGGCGTGGGCGGTGCGGCCGCTGGCGGGTTTACCTCACTGACGGCGCCGCAGGCACAGGCCCTGCTGCGGGGAGCTGGCTTGCCGGAGCCCGTGGTGGATGCCTTGGTGCAAGGCTATGGCGCAGGTGTAGGCGCTGTGACTGGAGGTAGTGCGGGCGCTGCCGTCGGTGTCAACGAGACGGCAAATAACACGCTTCTTTTCAGGCAATACGTCCTTCAGAAGGAAGGCCCCTTGGTTTTGGCTGGTTGCTTTGCAATGGAGACCTGCGCTAGAAATGTTGGCCCCAGTCTGCTTGAAATGATCGGTGACAGAGTTGATCTGATCAATGCCTGCAAAATGACTCCTGCTTGTTGGGCTGCTGCGTCGCTCATGGGGATTGAGGGGTTTGTACCCGTAGTTCCTGGCAAGCCCGTCACGCTGCCTCCTGGGCCGAACCACACTGGAGGGGATCAGACGAGGAATCCAAATCCTGATGGCAGCACTACGAATACACCTGACGATGGGGGTAAAGTTGAAAAAGGGATTGGCGGAAAGCCGGTTGGTCAAAATCCACCACTTGGAGGTTCTCCGGGTTCTTTAATTCCAGAAAATCAAGGAAATCCCCTGGTATTTAATGCGCCGGGACATCCTGTTAAAAATCCCGCTGAAGATCCAACTGTTGGTTCATCCAAAGGGGTTGATCAAAAGAATATTGAGAAGATTAATGATGTTCTAGCCGGAGGGGTAGATGTTTCTATACCTGGTAGAGGAACGTCTGGGACAAGGAACGTGGTTTCCTATCCCGGATCATCTTTGGAAAGTGATTTTGACTATCTTTCGCATGGCGGTGAAATAAAAGATATGGGTACAAAATACGGGAATGGAAAAATTGCTATTTTGCCTGATGGCACAAAAGTAATATCTAGACCAGGAAGCCGCTCAATGGAGGGAAGTACAATTGAAATTCAGCGACCAGATGGAAAGTCGGTGGTAAAAATCAGGTATCCTGAAAAATGAAATCGTATTATTTTTGACTTCTGTGAAGGTATCTTATGTCTGATGCTGAGGTTAAGAGAGTCCCTTGGATAATAGGCGAGGAAAGAGAGTTTTATTGCCTGTATGATTCCAATAAAATAAATGATATCATCAATTTTAGAGATATGATTGATAATCATTTCGGTACAATGATATCTGCGGATTATGTGGATTTGAAAAACTGGAGTGTTGGAATAATATCGTGCAATGATGAGGATATAGAAAATTATCTTTTCGATAAGACTTTCAATATTTTGGAAAATAATTTTAAAGAGTATGCATATGCTTTGCCATCAAAATCATTTTCGAAAAAACATCGCAATGTAATTCCTGAGATTGAAATGTTTTCTCCGGCTTTAATAGCTAATTTTTATTTAAGTGTCGAGAATGTTAAAATAATTCGGAGAGGTATGATTCCTTTGTATGATGGTGCATATTTTATTTTTCCTGAATCAGAGAAATTTTGTTATCTAAATGTGTGCGATGAATACCATATGATCGCAGGAGAGAAGGAGTTGTTAATCGACTCTTTTGGATCTGATATAAAAGGTTTGTGGAAGAGGGCTATTGATATTAGTGGAGTCGGCAGTAGCTCTGAAGCAGATATTGTTCGTGCGGCTCGGTCATATGGATATATATAGGATATTTACTGAATTGATAAGAACAAGATACTGACAACGTTGAAGCGGGCATCAAGGTAACTTCGAAGCTTGCTGGAGCTCGTGGTGGATGCTTTTGTGCAAGGCTATGCGTTGGGTGCTGGCGCCAGCATTGGCGGTGCACCCGGTGCAGCTACTGGCGCGAATGGAGCGTCAAACAACGCGGTGGCACCCTTTGCCATAATGTGTTGCTGAAGGGAGGCTCACTGGCCTTGATCGGATGCTACGCGATACCTGCATGCGCGAAGAATTTTGCACCGCAGATGGCGCAGTATCTGTCCAGTCTGACCAAAGAGCAGATTGCCAGTGCCGTTGGCCAGTCGTGGATGCGCGGATGTGGGCTGATCCCCATGTGTACGCTGTCGCTTATTGCGCAAGGTGTGGATCCTCGACTATTGAGGGGTGCAAGGTAAGCCGGAAACGCCTGCTCCAGGGCCGAATCACACTGGTGGGGATCAGACTGGAAATCCGAATCCTGGTGGCGGCACTACTACGACACCTAATGATAGTCCGAAGGGTGGGTTGGGTCCTAATGGCAAACCGATAGCAGACCCTTCAGACACTACAACTGTTACCCCGATCCCAGAACCGCAAGGGCCGCAGCTTGTTCTCAGCGAGAACAAAAATGGGGGTGGCGTCAGTGCTTTGCCCGGGGCTGCGCCTGGAGTTAACGAGATAAAAGAGGCTGATGCACTTGCGGATAACGATTTTAATGTGGTTCATCAGCCGACTAATTCATCGCAAATCAGCCAGGACGGAAAGCTGATTATTATGTGGAAGGAATCGGGCAAGTTGACGAGTACAGTCCGGATCCATCTACGGAGCTGCCTAATATGGCACGTGCCATAGAGAAGAAGAACAAGCAGGGAAATGGGGTGATGGTGCAGAAGGATTTGACTGATTATGAAATAGAAATCTTGAGTAACATGGTTTTGGATAAAACCTAATGCAGAAAATATTGATACATTGATATTTAGTTCAAATGGTAAGCTAAAGGTGCTTAAAAGGCAGAAATAAATTATGCCTAAATATAGATGCTTGTGTGGGTATGTATTTCATCTTTCTACTGGGAGAGAGAGTTATGATTTGATGTTGATTAAGAATGCAAATGTAGAGGATATTGGCAACGCTATTGTTAAAAATAAGGGGATTGATGTGGATTCATTTTTCGAAAAAATTGATCTAGATTCAAGAACTGTTTATTGGTGTCCAAGTTGTAGAAGACTACACGTATCAACACCTGATTTGTCTAGCAATAATTTTGAGATATATAAGAGGGAGGTATGAATTTCATCTGAAAGTGAAGTTGCGAAAATTCCCAGTATTAGAACTATCGTTTTAAGGACTTACACAAACAGGATGCGACAACGTGCTGCGCCCTATGGCAAGCCGCGCATTTTGTTCCTTCTTACGTAAGTCGTAGTTTTATATCAATAGAAATAAGCCTGCACAGTTTAAATTTCCTAGGAAATAGAATGAAGTATGAATTGTTGTTGGGTTATCAGCGAAATCTTATTGCTGCCTCATTAGATGATATATCAGGCGTCAGTATTCTCTCTGGATGGTGTGGTGGTCAGTATGGGGCTAATCAGGATAAGTGGAGAAACGCCGTTTCAAGGTTTGTCTTTAGAAATTATTCATCAGGATTGATTGGTTGTGTAAATACGGATATTTATAAGATCAAAGACATTGTGAAGTTTTCAAGAAAATATGAAACTTTAGAGGTCGATGGAAATGAGGAATCTCTTGTATTGTGGAATGGAGTTATATATTCAAGTACCAAAAAGCTTGATGAATTAATTGAGGGATATGGCCTTGGTGATTGGAGGTATCTTGATTTTGATGTGAATCATGATTTTATGAGCGAAATAATATCTATATATAAGGATTTTGGTTCTGATGTGAGCGATATTTCATTATGCTAAGGATGATCTGTAAAATTCATTCCTGCATTCAATCGATCGCAACTTGTTGATCTGATCTGGTTGAATTTTCAGAAAGCGAGGTTTTGCAGAGAATCCCTAGGCACGTATTAAATTAAGGTTCAGATAAAGAATCATTAAGAGCGGCTGTTGGAAATGATTTATGGAAAAAAGAGTTTCATATTCGATGATGAAATCATGGGCATTTGAATGCTATTACGAGGGGTGCAGGGATCATGCGATAAAGAAAGGTTGGGGACATGATGAGGTTATGGGATATGTAATATATAACTTTCAAGACTCTTTTACCTTGCCTATGGAAGTTTTTATGTGGAAAATCGTGATTATTATATTATATGGGGGATGGAATAAAGAATTTCATATGCGAAATATTGAGTCGTTGGCGAGATTTATGGATGAAAATCCTATCGATGAAATTCTTAAGGATGTACCTGAAGATGAATTTATGAATTTTATGCATGATTTGAAGATATTAAATATTGAAAATATTCAACCCTGAAGTGTAATTTATGCGATCGCGTAATCTCGGTGTATGCATCATGAATAATTTGATAAATAAAGATTTTGATGCTTAAAAATCGCTGGTTTGAGCGGTTTTTTCAATAAATATATTTATTGAAGCATGCTGTGAAAATCTTTGATTGAATGTATTTTCAAAGTTTCTGTGGATATTTGATGGCTGCCAGTGATATTGATGATTTGTGTTTTCATTGGTTTAAGTGAAAATGCGGGATAAATATGAGTGAAATGCATTATTCTGTATTGATCCTTTTTGTGGGCGCTTTACTGGCTGGCTGCGCCATCGAACCTCGCCGCAACTACACACCACAGCCCAAAGACGCCACATTGCATCTTCGCTCCACAGGCATGCCCATGTCGGCAGGGTTCTCCATCAGCTCAGCCAGCACGGCGTGCGAAGGCTTTGAATTCGCAGGATCTGTCCGCGATGGAGGCGAGGGCGTGCTGCTGCCCTGGATTGCAGCGTTGAGCAACAAGCTCAGCGGCGTTCCAACTGTGCGAGAGGCCGTAGTGCCTGCAGATGCACCAGTACAGGTCAAAGGCTTCTCCTCCTGGCAAGACCAGTACAGCAGAGGGTCCTGTGGGCCGGTAACCAAGCTGTTCACGCCCACTGCCGATAGCGTCTACCGTGTGGATTTTGTCTGGGCTGGCGTGCGCAAGTGCGGGCTGCGTATTGTGGATATCAGCAGGCCTGATGAGCCCAGGGAAGTACCCGGCGTGCCGCTGATCTGTCCTCGTCCGCCTGGGTTGTAGTTCTACGGTCGGGTGTTTATAAGACAGCACATCCAGCAAGGATGATCCGGCAGGCGACCCTCATCGAGGGGATGTAGATCACTCCAAGCTAACTAATCCGGTATCAGCAGGTTTTGTTCACAGCCTGCGAATGAGGCCGTCAGCGCACGGCTGGAATGACGCTGATGTTTCGAGAGGGGAAAAAACATGTTCGTAGGTATCGATCTGGGCACCACGCACAGCCTTGTGGCGGTGTGGCAGGACGGCTGCGCCCGCCTGGTGCCCAATGCCCTTGGAAAAGTGCTGACGCCCTCCGTCGTCAGTGTGGACAGCGATGGCCGCCTGCTGGTGGGAGAGCCGGCGCGTGAACGGCTGCAGAGCCATCCGCACCTGAGTTGCGCCGTGTTCAAGCGCGATATGGGCACGGCGCGGGTGTTTCGGCTGGGTGAGCATCTGATGCGTGCCGAGGAGTTGTCGGCGCTGGTGCTGCGATCTCTCAAGGCTGATGTGGAAGCCGATCTGGGCGCGGTGGTGACGGACGTGGTGATCACCGTCCCTGCCTACTTTGCCGACGCGCAGCGTCAGGCCACGCGCGCGGCGGGCGTGCTGGCGGGGTTTGCGAACATCACCTTGCTCAACGAGCCCACGGCGGCGGCTCTGGCGTACGGGCTGCATCGGGATGAGGGGCGCTTTCTGGTCTTCGACCTGGGCGGCGGCACGTTCGATGTGTCGGTGCTTGAACTGTTCGAGGGCGTGATGGAGGTGCGCGCCACGGCGGGCGACAACCGCCTGGGCGGCGAGGATGTGGATGAGCTCATGGTGCGGCGCTTTGCGCAGCATGCGGGCATGTCCGAGGAGCAGTTGCACCAGCCTGAGGTGGGCGCGCGGCTGCGGCGTGCGGCCGAGGCCGCCAAGCGCAGGCTGGCCGTACAGGAAGCTGCCGTGATGCGCATCGATGTCGATGGCGAGTCGCTGGCGATGACCTGGACACTGCGGGACCTTGAAGCTGTACTTGAACCGTTGCTGGAGCGCATGCGCCAGCCGGTCGAGCGCGCCTTGCGTGATTCGCGCATTCGCCCGCAGGAGCTGGATGCCGTCGTGCTCGCCGGTGGGAGCACGCGTCTGCTGGCCGTGCGGCAGCTGGTGACGCGGCTGTTCGGGCGCTTTCCCGAAGTCTCGCTCGATCCCGATGAGGTCGTGGCACTCGGTGCTGCGGTGCAGGCCGCGCTGCGCGGGCGCGACAAGGCGCTGGCCGAGCGGGTGATGACGGATGTCTGTCCCTATACGCTCGGAATCCATGTCTCCAGGGAACTGGGCAACGGACATCGGCAGACGGGCTTCATGGCGCCGGTGCTGGAGCGCAACACCATTGTTCCAGCGAGCCGGGTGAAGCGTTTCTACCCGGTGTCGGCGGACCAAACGCAGATTGCTATCGAGATCTATCAGGGAGAGGCGCGTCGTGTGCAGGACAACACGGCGCTGGGCAAGCTCCTGCTGCCATTGCCGCGAGGCAAATTCGGCGATGTGGCGTTCGACGTACGCTTCACACTCGATGCCAACGGTCTGCTGGAAGTCGAGGCCTGGCCGCTGCGCGGCGAACAGCAGCAGGGGCAGGTAAAGCAACTGGTGATCGAGTCATCGGCCGAGCGGCTCTCTCCGGAGGAGCTGTCTAGATGCCTGGAAAGATTGCAGGGGCTCAAGCTGCACCCGCGTGACCGTCTGGAAGTGCGTGCGCTGATGGCGCGGGCCGAGCGGCACCACACGCAGTTGCTTGGCCAGTGGCGTAGCCTGCTGGCCGATGCAATTCTGGGCCTCGAGGTGGCGCTGGAGACGCAGGATGAGCGCAGGTTCGCACAGCCGCGCAAGCGGCTTGAAGACCTGCTGGCGAGTATCGAGGCTGACCAGTTCCTCCCTGATCTGGAGTAGCCATGACTCTGAGCGAGGCATTCGCACAACTTGGGCTGCCCCCCGACTCTGATGGGCGTGCAGTGCGCAGGGCTTACGCGCAGTTGCTCAAGGGCCTGGATCAGGTGTCCCAGCCACAGGCTTTCATGGAATTGCGCGCCGCTTACGAGCTGGCAATGGCCCATGTGCGGGCAAATGCAAATGTGCAGGAGCCTGGCGCCCAAGCGCAGCTGAATGAACCGCAGGCAGACGCATTTGTCCGAGACTCTTTGGCTTTCATTGCCAGGCCGGCACCTGGCCCGGATCGCCCTGAACATGCCGAGCCAACCAAACAGATGGAGTTGGCAGAAACTCCCGAGCCACCGGAGCCACCGGAGCCACCGGAGCCACCGGAGCCACCGGAGCCACCGGAGCCACCGGAGCCACCAGAGCCACCAGAGCCACCAGAGCCACCAGAGCCACCAGACCCACCAGAGGATGTGGCCAACCGTGTGCTGGATGGATGGCAGTGTCGATTCCAGCCATGGGAGCTGGATGCCGCCACGCAGGAGCTTCGGATCCTGTTGAAAAGGCCGGAATTGCAGGGCTTCGACAACCGTGAGGCCTTCGAGCGGCAGCTCGCACGGCGCATCGCCGGCAGGACCTTCGGGGCGCGCAGCAGCGCCTTGCTGCTGGCCGCAGATGCCGTGTTCGACTGGCGCCGCCGAGGGGTGGGTGTGGAGCCACTCGAACACATACTGGATAGCCTGGCGCGGCTACCTCCCATGCTGCACAAAGTAGCGACAGGCTTGCTCGGCGAGCCCAATCCCGACTCTGCACGGGAGCTGCTGCTCACGCCGAGGTTTCTGGGTTACGTGGAACAGCAATGGCAATCATGGCTGAAGTGGTGGCTTCCCGAAGAGCAATTGCATCATTGGGGGTTGGCATGGCACCGGATTCCAATAGGCACGCGTGCCTCAATGGGGCTTGTGGCCGGGGCCAAGCTGGCGGGACTGGCTCTCAAGGTGCTTGGAGCTCGGCTGGCGATAGCCGGCCTGATCGTGGCGGCTGCGATTTTTGTGTTCCGCACCATTGCGGATCGCACGAGCGGAAAGCAGGTCGCGCAGGAGAAGCAGGCATGCGTCAACGCCTATGCGGATCGTCGATTGAATGGCTGGCATGACGTGCCGTCCAACAAGCTTTATTCGTTGAGGTCCTGCAGGTCGCAGGGAGTGCACACCATCCCGGATCAACGCGGCATGGATCAGGCCGAGCGCATCGCCAGGGTGCTGGTGGATCCATCGACGGGGTGGATCGATAGCAGTCCGCTCTGGGGAGACTATCTGCGCCTGAACACGAAGGATGGCCGAGCTTTCGGATTCGAGCGCGTGGGGTCGGTTCCCAGCTACTGCGCCAACATTCGGGCCTTTGCATTGGAAGGCATGTGGCTCAAGCTTGGAGACGTACCTGCGGCGACTGCCTTGGTACGGGAGGTGGCCTGGTGCCAGGCGCAGCTGCTCGCCGCCAAGAATGAGGGCCGAGACAACGCCAGGGAGAGGGTGACCTATGGAGAGCGGCATGAAAGCGATGCGCTCTGGGCATTTCTGCGTCATACGGACGCCTGGCCGGATGGGGCGCGACCTGCGTTGCCTCTCGAATCCTTGGTGCGTGGCAACACGGCAGCCGGTTTTGACTGGCGCCTGCCAACGGAGACTGTCCCGCAGACAACACAACACATGCGTCAAACATCGCAGCAGCGTTCCGAACGCTAGCGTCAGTTCAATTGCCTCGCATCCTTCATGCTCGCTAAAACAGGGCACACGCTTGGTATGAAGATTGCATGGATGCCGGGTCGCTCAGGCGCCGGACGGACGTCCTGCACCGCGTGGCTGCATCTGCGCGAAGTGGTGGTGGAACGGATGTAAGCTCGCGGCAAGCCTGCGGGCGGGTGCTGCCCCAGGTGAACAAGATCAACGCATTCCACGCACCACAAGGAGACATTTCATGAAGCAACCCCCTTCCAGGCAACGCCTGCCTGCATGGCAGTGGATCGGCCTTGCGGCCGCCACGCCGCTGTTCCTCGCATCGTGCGGAGGCGGCGGCAATGGCGGATCGGGCCAGGACGACCTGGCCGCCTGTGCCATCACCTCGGGCGATGGCAGCGTGGTCGTGGGCTCGGGCCTGCCCGGTGATCCTGCCGCACCCGAACCCTCGTCGGGCTACCGCCTCGGCAAGAAGGCCCTGCACACCTCCAAGTACATGGTGGTCACGGCCAACCCGCTGGCGTCCAAGGCGGGTTGCGAGGTGCTCAAGTCCGGCGGCTCGGCCGTGGATGCGGCCGTGGCCGTGCAGATGGTGCTGGGCCTGGTGGAGCCGCAGTCCAGCGGCATCGGCGGTGGCGCCCTCATGCTCTACCGCGATGCAGCCACGGGCAAGGTCGTGGCCTATGACGGCCGCGAGACCGCGCCTGCCGCCGCCACGGAAAACTACCTGCGCTACGTGGACGACACCGCCGACCAGACTGCGCCCAAGCCCTCGGCGCGCGCCAGCGGCCGCTCCATCGGCACGCCGGGCGTGGTGCGCATGCTGGAACTCGCGCACAAGGACTACGGCAAGACCGCGTGGCCCCAGCTGTTCAATTCGGGCATTGACCTGGCCAGCAAGGGCTTTCCCATCAGCGGCCGCATGGCTGCGGCGCTGGACGGCTCCAAGGTGGAACTGGCGCGCGACGCCGACGCCGCCAAGCTGTACTTCGATGCCCAGGGCAAGCCGCTGGCGCTGGGCGTCAAGTTCGTCAACCAGCCCTATGCCGACACGCTGCGCAGCATCGCCAATGGCGGCGCCGACGCCTTCTACCGTGGCGACCTGGCCCAGGCCATCGTCAGCAAGGTGGGCGTGACGCAGACCGTCTCGGACGGCGCACCCATCACCCCCGGCAAGACCACGCTGCAGGATCTGGCCAGCTACGAGGCCAAGCGCCGCGAGGCCGTCTGCACCACCTACCGCGCGCGCTACATGGTCTGCAGCATGCCGCCGCCGTCGTCCGGCGGCATCGCCGTGGCACAGGCCATGGGCATTCTGGAGAACTTCGACCTCAAGGCCTATGCGCCCACGGCCATCGATGGCGAGGGCGGCAAGCCCTCGGTGATGGGCGTGCACCTGGTCAGCGAAGCCCTGCGCCTGGCCTATGCCGACCGTGACAAATACGTGGCCGACACCGACTTCGTGCCCCTGCCCGGCGGCTCGCCGGCCCTGATGCTGGACAAGAGCTACCTGCGCCAGCGCGCCGCCCTCATCTCCACGACCAAGAGCATGGGCACGGCCCAGGCAGGCAACTTCGGCACGCCTTCGCAGGGCGTGGTCGATGTCAAGGAGGCCGGCACCACGCACATGAGCATCGTCGATGCCAAGGGCAACGCACTGAGCATGACGACCACGGTGGAGTCCAGCATGGGCTCCTTCCACGTCACGCGCGGCTTCGTGCTCAACAACCAGCTGACCGACTTTGCTGCCATCCCCAGCACCACCGAAGGCCCGGTCGCCAACCGCGTGCAGCCGGGCAAGCGCCCGCGCAGCTCCATGGCGCCCACGCTGGTGTTCGACCTGAAGACCGACGGCACCGCCGGCGACTTCAAGATGGCCACGGGCTCGCCAGGCGGCAGCACCATCATCCAGTACGTGACCAAGACCCTGGTCGGCGCGCTGGACTGGGGTCTGGATGCCCAGCAGGCCACGTCGCTGGTGGACTTCGGCGCGGCCAACAGCCCGACCACCAACGTGGGCGGCGAGCACCCCAACATCAACACGGCCAATGGCGGCAACGACGATCCGCTGGTCAGCGGCCTGCGTGCCCTGGGCCATGTGGTGTCCATCAGTGCGCAGTCCAGCGGTATTGGCACCATCTTGCGGGTGCAGCGCAATGGGCAGGCGCAGCTGGAAGGTGGGGCTGATCCGCGCCGTGAAGGGCTTGTTTTGGGCGATACCGTTCGCTGATCTTGGTCTGATGATTGGCTGAGGAAGGCGCTGCTGGCAGGGATGCTGGTGGCGCCTTTTTTGCTGGTTTGCTGGTGGGTCTTTTTTTGACCCTGCCGGGTGGTTGTTTTTCGAGGCCGGGTCTCGGCCCGGCGGCCGACCCGCTTTCTTGTCGCGCGACAAGAAAGCGGGGCAAAGAAGCGCGCCCCGAACTGCCCACGACCCTCCGCTTCGCTGCGGGCGACCTGCGTTGGGCGGGATGCGGGGTGCGCCGTGAAACTCGTTGCGCGCTGCGCGCTTCACTCAAACATCACGGCGAGCTAGACAACGAAGCAAGCCTGTCCTGCGGCAGGCTTGCCACCCCGCATCCCGCCCAACGCAGGCGTGGGCAGAAGGGGGGAGGCTGGGGAACAGCCAACAGCCAAAAATGCAAAACAGCCGACGCGCCATCGCTGCGCTCGGCTGTTTTTGTCAATGGGGCCGAGCGCAGCGACGGCCCGAAAAAACTCCCCCGTATGTCAGCGCCTGCGGCGTGGTGGTTGCGGGGTTGCAGTCCTGCCGAAGGACAGGACTGCTTCGTGATCTGACTCGCTGCGGTTGTCTGAGCGGAGTTCACGCAGTGAACGCAGCGAGTTCCGCAGCGAACCCCGCAACCGCCACGACGCAGGTTGCCCCGCAGCGAAGCGAAGGGGTCGCGGACATCCGGGTCGCTTTTGCTTTGCCTACTTTCCTTCGGCCGGCGTACCGGTGGCGAAACAAAGGAAAGTAGGTCGGCCGCCGGGCCGAGACCCGGCCTCGAAAAACAACCCCCCGGCAGGGTCTCAAAAAAGAGCGTGAACTAATCAGCGCCCACCCTGAAAACTACGCGTGCTGTACAGATCCATCGGCAGCCGCGACAGCAGCGGCAGACCAGACACCGCATCCACCGGCTGCCTCTCGATATAGTTGAAGAACACATCGGAATCGAGCACGCCAATGTCCAGACGGCGCGCATCAGGCACGGCCGCCAGCGTCTTGTAGCCATCGCCGCCCGTGGCATTGAAGCTCAGCACGAACAGCTTGTACGTGCGCGCCGTATCCAGCGGCTTCCACGTCTTGCTCGCGTTGTCATACACCTCGATGCCCGACACGCGCTGGCCGGCCGCCGCTGCCGCATTCACGTCAAAGCGCAGGCCGCCCGTGTAGGGGTAGGGGCCGGTTGTGCCGCTGGGGCCATACACGGCCTGCAGGCCGTCTTCGAGCATGCCCTTGACTTCCGTGCCGGTGATGTCCAGGCGGAACAGCTTGTTGCCGAAGGGCAGGACCTGGATGACCTGGGCGGCCGTGGTCTGGCCCAGCAGCGGGATGCGCACGCCGCCGCCGCTTTGCAGGGTGATGTCTGCGCCGCCGTAGTGGCGGTTGGCTTCGTCCAGGTAGGCCTGGGCCACGAGCTGCTGGATGTCGCCGCCGCGCACGCTGACGCTGCCTTCGGCATTGCAGGCGGCGCTGGACTGGCTGTAGTTCATGGTGCCGACGCCGCCGGGCACGCGGCGCGAGCACAGTTCCTGGGGCACGGTGGCGACCTGCTTGAGGTTGAACTGGGCGACCTTGTCCTTGAACGGCTGCAGCGCGGCGGTGGCCTTGGCCGAGGGCGTGGTCACGCGCAGCACGCCGGTGGCGGCGGCACTGGCCTTGAGAGCGGTCTTTTGCGCATCGGTGGCGGCCTTGCCGGCGATGGTGAAGCTGTCGCCGATCAGCACATGGGGCGTGCCCGTGCACTGGGTGACGCGGCCGTCGGCGTCGAACTGGACCTTGAGGTCGCCGACGACCTGGGCGTACTCCCAGGCCTGGACCACGCAGACGGGGCTGCCGTCCTTGTCGGCCAGGCGCGTGGGGTAGGCGCCGCCGGGCGTGCCCACGCCCGTGGTGTTGAGCACGTCGGGGCCGAGCAGGGTGTGCGAGTCGCCGCCCACGACCACGTCCACGCCGCTGAGCTTGGGCACGATCTGGCGGTCGTACTCATAGCCCACATGGCTCATGACGATGATCTTGTTGATGCCCTTGGCGCGCAGCGCGTCGATTTCGCGCTGGGCCGCCGTAGCCTCGTCCTCGAAGGTGGTGTCGGCATCGGGGCTGGACGATGCCTTGGTCTTGCCCGCAATGGTCAGGCCGACGATGCCGATCTTCTGGCCGCCGCGCTCCACCACGGTGGAGGGGTTCACATAGCCGGGCGCCTTGGCCGCGTTCAGGGCCGAGTTGGCGCCAAAGCGCACGTTGGCGCTGAGCACGGGCGTCTTGCATGTGCCTGTGCGCAGGCGGTCCAGGAAGGACTTGAGGCCGCTGTCGCCCTTGTCGAACTCGTGGTTGCCCAGCGTGAAGGCGTCAAAGCAGACGGTGTTCATGAGTGCGGCATCGGCCTCGCCGTCGGCGCCTGCACGGTTGAAGTACAGCGTGCCGGTGAGCGCGTCGCCGGCGTGCAGCTTGAGCACGTTGGGCGACTGCGCGGCCAGCTCCTCGATGGCCTGGGTCACGCGCGCAAAGCCTGCGGCGTCCACGGCCACGGCTTCGGCCTTGCCCGTGCCGGCGTCCAGCTGCAGGGTCTTGCTCTTGGACTCCAGCGTGGAGTGGTGATCGTTGATGTGCAGAATGCGCAGCTCCAGCGGCTGGCCTGCGGGCGTGTCGTTGCCGGAGCCGCCGCAACCGGCGATCAGGGCGGAGGCAGCCAGGGCCACGGCCAGCGGGCGCAGGGCGGGGCGATGGGAGGTCAAGGACATGAACGGGTTCTCTCTGTATCGGTTTGTCACGGCCGCCGATGCTGGGCAAGGCTGATGACACGGCGATGAAATCGCCTTGCAGGGGGCTTGACCTTGACATGGTGGCAATCTCTAAAGTGCCTGCATGCGAGAACAAAGGAGTCAGGCAATGAATGCATCGACCAAGGCCGGCATGGCCATAGACCTGCCCGTTCAGGGCATGACCTGCGCCTCCTGCGTGGGGCGTGTGGAACGCGCGCTCAAGAAGCTGCCCGGCGTGCAGGAGGCCGTGGTCAACCTGGCCACCGAAAAGGCCAGCATCCGCTTCGAGGGCGCGGCCGATCTGCCGGCCGCCATTGCAGCCATCGAGAAGGCCGGCTACGAGGTGCCCCAGTCCAGCGTGGAACTGGAGGTGGAGGGCATGACCTGCGCCTCCTGCGTGGGCCGCGTGGAGCGTGCGCTGAAAAAGGTGGAGGGCGTGCAATCGGCCAGCGTGAACCTGGCCACCGAACGTGCAGTGGTGACGCTGGCTGGCAGTGCAGGTGTGGCGGCCCTTGTGGCAGCTGTGCACAAGGCCGGGTACGAAGCGCGGCCGCTGGGCGCCAGCGCGAACCCGGCCAGTGAAGGCGGCGCTGCGCAGTCGCCGGCCGAAGACGGCACGGAGCAGCGCCAGGCGCGCGAGCGGGCCTCGCTCAAGCGCTCGCTGATCGTGGCCACGGTGTTTGCGCTGCCGGTGTTCGTGCTGGAGATGGGCGGCCACATGGTGCCGGCCTTCCACCACTGGGTGGGGCAGGCCATCGGCACCCAGAACAGCTGGTATCTGCAGTGCCTGCTGTCGGCCATCGTGCTGTTCGGGCCGGGCCTGCGTTTCGTCCAGAAGGGCATTCCCGCGCTGCTGCGCGGCGCCCCCGACATGAATTCGCTGGTGGCCGTGGGCACCTCGGCGGCCTTTGCCTATTCGCTGGTGGCCACCTTCGTGCCGCAGTGGCTGCCGGCCGGCACGGTGAATGTGTATTACGAGGCGGCGGCCGTGATCGTGGCGCTGATTCTGCTGGGCCGCTTCATGGAGGCGCGCGCCAAGGGCAATACCTCGGAGGCCATCCGCCGCCTGGTGCGACTGCAGGCCAAGACGGCGCGCGTGCGCAAGGACGGCGCCGTGCAGGAGGTGGACATCGCCGCCGTGCGTGCGGGCGACACCATCGAGGTGCGGCCCGGCGAGCGCATTCCCGTCGATGGCGAGGTCATCGAGGGCAGCAGCTTCGTCGATGAATCCATGATCAGCGGCGAGCCCGTGCCGGTCGAGAAAACCCCGGGTGCAGAACTGGTCGGCGGCACGGTGAACCAGAACGGCGCTCTGGCCTTTCGCGCCACCAAGGTGGGCGCGGACACGCTGCTGGCGCAGATCATCCGCATGGTCGAGCAGGCCCAGGGCTCCAAGCTGCCCATACAGGCGCTGGTGGACCAGGTCACCATGTGGTTCGTGCCGGCCGTGATGGCCGTGGCCCTGCTGACCTTCGGCGCATGGCTGGCCTGGGGGCCGTCGCCCGCACTGAGCTTTGCGCTGGTCAATGCCGTGGCCGTGCTCATCATCGCCTGCCCCTGTGCCATGGGCCTGGCCACGCCCACCTCCATCATGGTGGGCACGGGCCGGGCCGCGCAGATGGGCGTGCTGCTGCGCAAGGGCGAGGCCCTGCAGACCCTCAAGGACGCCCGCGTGGTGGCCGTGGACAAGACGGGCACGCTGACGCGCGGCCGCCCCGAGCTGACCGACCTGGTGCTGGCCCCGGGCTTCGAGGGCGAGCGCAGCCGCGTGCTGGCGCTGGTGGCGGCCGTGGAAGACCGCTCCGAGCACCCGATTGCACGCGCCATCGTGGATGCTGCCAAGGCCGAGGATCTGCCGCTGGGTGCCGTGGATCGCTTTGAATCGGTGACAGGCTTTGGCGTGCGCGCCCAGGTGGACGGCGTGCGCGTGGAGATCGGTGCCGACCGCTTCATGCGCGAATTGGGCCTGCAGGTGGACACGCTGGCAGACGAGGCCGCGCGCCTGGGCGACGAAGGCAAGACGCCGCTGTATGCCGCCGTGGACGGCCGTCTGGCCGCCATGATCGCCGTGGCCGATCCCATCAAGGACAGCACGCCGGCCGCCATTGCCGCTTTGCACGGCCTGGGCCTGAAGGTGGCCATGATCACCGGCGACAACCGCCGCACGGCCGAGGCCATCGCCCGCCAGCTGGGCATCGACGAGGTGGTGGCCGAGGTGCTGCCCGGCGGCAAAGTCGATGCCGTCAAGCGCCTGAAGGCCGAGCACGGCACGCTGGCCTATGTGGGCGACGGCATCAACGACGCGCCGGCCCTGGCCGAGGCCGATGTGGGCCTGGCCATCGGCACGGGCACGGACATCGCCATCGAGGCGGCCGACGTGGTGCTGATGTCAGGCGACCTGGGCGGCGTGCCCAATGCGATCGCGCTGTCCAAGGCCACCATGGCCAACATCCGGCAGAACCTGTTCTGGGCCTTTGCCTACAACGTGGCCCTGATCCCCGTGGCCGCGGGGCTGCTGTACCCCGTCAACGGCACGCTGCTGTCGCCCGTGTTCGCGGCTGGGGCCATGGCGCTGTCCAGCGTCTTCGTGCTCAGCAACGCGCTGCGCCTGCGGCGTTTCAATCCGCCGCTGGCGGCAGGGCGTTGAACGACGAAGGCAGTCAGCCGGGCAGCTTGGGGACGTCTATGAAGTCGTCCAGGCTCAGGCCTTTTTCCTTGAGCAGGGCTTCTAGCACGGGCTGCAGGCGGCCCAGGCTTTGCTGCACGGTCTCGCGCACGGTGTCCACCACGACCTGTGTGCTGCGGTCGATCTCCACATTGAGCAGGTCGCCCACGCCCTTGGACTCGAACACGGTCATGCGGCGCGTCTCGGGGATCAGCCAGACCTCGAACCAGCCTGCCTGGCGGTCCACCTCGGACACCGTGAGGCTGGCGCCGTTGATGGCGATGTAGCCCTTGGCGAACACGTAGTGGCGAAAGCCCTCGGGAATGCCGAAGCGGATGCGGTGGTTGGTGTCGCTGGAGGCCACTTCCAGCACGGGCGAGGTGAAATCCACATGGCCCGACAGCGGATGGCCGCCGATCTCGGCGCCATCCTTTGCCGCGCGCTCCACATTGACGCGCCCGCCCACGGCATAGCCGCCCAGCGTGGTGATGTTCAGGCTTTGCAGCATCACATCGAACGTGGCGCGCGTGGGCGAGAGGATCTCCGTCACCGTCAGGCACACGCCGTCGGTGGAGACGCTGGCGCCGATGGCCAGGTCCTGGCAGAAGCCTTCGGGAAAGTCGAGGGTGAAGGTGCGCAGGCCGTTCTGGTCGCGCAGCGCGGCAATGCTTGCCACGGCCTGGATGATGCCGGTGAACACGATGTGGGATTCCTTGGAGCCGCCCGGTCGGCGGCGAAGCGGGTATTTTGCATCGCGGCGCTGCGCTGCGGGGGCGCAGGCCGGCGTGTCCCTGCGGGCATCAGGCCGGTGCCGCTGCCTCCTCCCACCAGCCGCTGAGCAGTGCCGGCGGGCGCTGCGCCGCATGCACCCAGGCACAGGACGGCCAGGCATCCTGCTGCACGTTCATGCCCGCATAGATGCCGTAGCCGGGGCCGGCCGCGATCTCGCCTTCGGCATGCAGGGTCTCGCCCGCGCGGATGCTGCAGGCCGCGCGGATGTCGCCCAGCGCACGCATGCCCCAGTCCACCTCGATATGGCTGCCGCCTTCCACGTCGGCGCCAGCGTACAGGCCATGGCCCAGCTCGATCAGGCCGCTGGCGCGGATGCTGCCGCCCGCGCGCAGGCCCTTGCCGCAGCGGATGGCGCCCTGTACCTCGATGTCCTGGCCGGCCTGTGCGCCGCCGCCCAGGCGCAGGTCGGCGCCGCAGCGCAGCTCCCAGCCGGCGCGCACGTCCTCGGCGCGCAGTTCCTCGTGCACGTCCACGCTCCAGGCGGCCTTGACCAGGCCGCCGGCCTGCAGCGGGCCGCTGCAGAAGATGGCGCCGCCACTGTGCAGGTCCTGGCCGGCCTCGATGCGGCCGGCGTGGATGCCGGCGCCGGCCTGCAGCGTGCGGCCCACGGCCAGCAGGCCGGGCACGCGCAGCTCGCCATGCACGACGACGCTGCCCGCGAACACCAGGGCATCGGCCTCCAGGTGATCGACCTCCAGCACGGCGTCGGTGGGGCCGAACTGGTTCATGAGCCAGCGCGCGTCCTCGACGCGGCCATCGCCCACCAGGGCGTCGAGCACGCGCTGGTAGTCGTTGCCGTCATGGCGGTTGCGCACGAACCAGCGAAAGCCCGCCGCGCAGGGGCTTTTGGCACGCAGAAAGTTTTGGGAGAGTTCCATGTCCATCATCGGCTCCGGGGTCAAGGCGGCTGCGCCATGCGGCGGCGCGGCCGAAAAGGCGTGCAGGCCAGGGAGATGCGGGGCGTGGGCCGGCAGCTCCTGGCATGCGCTTCGCATGCGGGATTCGCTGCGGGGGCCGTGCGGGAAGCTGGGGTTGGACCTCAGGCTTTCCGCACGGCGGCGGAAAGCAGGGCCGTGAAGCCGCACAGGCTGATGAAGGCCGTGGGCACGCCGTGCACGCGCTGCGGCCGCTGCGCGCGCAAGGCGGTGCAGCGGGTCGGGGCGTGGCGGAAAAGGCGTGTATGGGCCATGGACAGGGGCAGGAGCAGCCGCGATTATGCCGCGAGGCCATTTGCGCACGGGGGCATGGGGCCGTGTACAGGACGGGGCTTCGTTGCTTTGGGTAACATCACGGACCCTGCGGGCGCCCGGTGGAGGACCATCGGCGCCCGGTTGCCCTGCTGCGCGGCGATCGGCCCGGCAGGGTCCTCTCGCCAAGAGAAGCCCATGAATTCCAAGACTCCCCCCTCGTTCCTGAGCCGCATCGCCATCGCGATCGGCAGTTTCTTCGCCATCCTCGGCAACGGCCCCCTGGCCGCCGATGTGTCCCGCCTGCGCGACGGCGAGCCGCTGGCCGCCGACGTGCCGCCGCCCGCACCCAAGGAGGTGCGCGTGGAGGTGCCCGTGGACCGGATCGTCGAGGTCCGTGTCGAGGTGCCTGTCGAAAAGGTGGTCGAGAAAGTGGTTGAAAAGCGTGTCGAGGTGCCGGTCGAGAAGATCGTCGAAAAGACCGTCGTGGAGCCGGCCGCACCCGCTGGCACTGCCGCCCTGCAGCTGCTGGGCCTGCTGCAGCGCGAGGCGCGCTTTGTGGACTTCGTGCAGGAAGACGTGGCCGGCTATGCCGATGCCGAGATCGGCGCCGCAGCGCGCGTGGTGCACGAAGGCTGCCGCAAGGTGCTGCGCGAGCATTTCAGCATCGCCCCCGTGCGTGCCGAGGCCGAAGGCAGCCGCGTCACGCTGGCCGCAGGCTTTGATGCCGCCGCCGTGCGCCTGACGGGCAACGTGGTCGGCCAGGCACCCTTCACGGGCACGCTGGGCCACCGCGGCTGGCGCGTGGACGATGTCCGCCTGCCCCAGCTCACCGATCACAAGGCTGCCGCCATCGTGGCCCAGGCCGAGGTGGAGCTGTGAGCATGAACCAGTCCCGTCAATCCTCCCAGGCGCGCTACAGCATCGGCATCGACCTGGGCACCACGCATTGCGCGCTCTCCTATGTGGACCGCCAGGCCAGCGATGGCGAGAAGGTGGAGCAGGGCGTGCTGGACATTCCCCAGCTCACCGGCCCCTCCAGCGTGGAGGCGCGCCCGCTGCTGCCGTCCTTCCTTTACCTGCCGCATGAAAGCGAGCTGACTGCGGCCGACATGGCCCTGCCCTGGGGCGCCAGCCAGGACTTCGTGGTGGGCGAGTTCGCGCGATCGCGCGGCGCGGCCACGCCGATCCGGCTGGTCTCCAGCGCCAAGAGCTGGCTGTGCCATCCGGGCGTGGACCGCCGCTCGCCCCTGCTGCCGGCCGATGCGCCCGAGGAGGTGCACCGCGTCTCGCCCCTGACCGCCTCCATCCGCTACCTGTCGCACCTGCGCTGGGCCTGGGAGCAGGCCCATCCCGAGGCGCCGTTCGACGCCCAGGATGTGACGGTGACCATTCCCGCCTCGTTCGACCCGGCCGCGCGCGAGCTGACGGCCGAGGCCTGCCGCGCGGCGGGCTTCCAGAAGCTCACGCTGCTGGAGGAACCCCAGGCTGCGCTGTACAGCTGGATCCAGGCCAGCGGCGGCCAGTGGCGCAAGCAGGTGCAAAGCGGCGAGATCATCCTCGTCGTGGACGTGGGCGGCGGCACCACCGACCTGTCGCTGATCGCCGTGCTGGAAAAGGACGGCGGCCTGGAGCTGCAGCGCGTGGCCGTGGGCGAGCACATCCTGCTGGGCGGCGACAACATGGACCTGGCCCTGGCCTACGGCGTGGCGCGCAAGCTGGCCCAGGAGGGCAGGCAGCTCGACGCCTGGCAGACCCGCGCCCTGGCCCATGGCTGCCGCCAGGCCAAGGAGCAACTGCTGGCCGACGCCTCGCTGCAGTCCGTGCCCGTGGTCGTGCCCAGCCGGGGCAGCAAGCTCATCGGCGGCAGCATCCGCACCGAGGTCACGCGTGACGAGGTGCTGCAGATGCTGGTGGAAGGCTTCTTCCCGCGCGCCGCCGTCTCCGACAAGCCCCAGACCCGCGCGCGCGCCGCGCTGACCCAGCTGGGCCTGCCGTATGCGCAGGACGCGGCCGTCACGCGCCACCTGGCGGCCTTCCTCTCGCGCCAGGCCGGCGCCACCGAGCAGATCGAAGGCCTCAAGGGCACGCAGCTCGAGGGCGCGTCCTTCCTGCATCCCTCGGCCATCCTGTTCAACGGCGGCGTGCTCAAGGCGCCGCAGATCGAGCAGCGCATCCTGGAAGTCGTCAACGGCTGGCTGGCCGGCGAAGGCGCGCAACCCGCGCGCCTGCTGGACGGCGCCAACCTGGACCTGGCCGTGGCGCGCGGCGCCGCCTACTTCGGCCATGTGGCGGCTGCGGGCCGTGGCGTGCGCATCCGTGGCGGCACGGCGCAGAGCTATTACGTGGGCGTGGAAAGCAACATGCCCGCCATCCCCGGCATGGAGCCGCCCATCTCGGCCCTGTGCCTGGCGCCCTTCGGCATGGAAGAGGGCACCGAGGTGGCGCTGGACACCCAGGAATTCGGCCTGGTCGTGGGCGAGCCCGTGCGCCTGCGCTTTTTCGGCTCCTCCGTGCGCCGCGCCGACCAGGTCGGCACCGTGCTGGACTTCTGGGGCCCAGAGGAACTGGTCGAGCTGCAGGAGATCGAGGCCCACCTGCCCGCCGAAGGCCGTGCGCCCGGCGAGATCGTGCCCGTCACCCTGCATGCACGCGTGACCGACATCGGCACGCTGGAGCTCAACGCCGTGCCCGTGGGTGGCGAAGAACGCTGGAAGGTGGAGTTCGACGTGCGGGCCGATGTAGCGTAGCCCGCCCCGGCGGCAGGCCCGGTCCGGGCCGCGCACCGTGCCCTGTATGACTGCCGATATGCCTGATAC
>NZ_JFYT01000065.1:0-44523 GCF_000632165.1 Delftia sp. RIT313
GCGCGCGCACCAGGGGCTGATTGCCAGCGGTGACCAGTTCGGGGGCACGGCGGGCGCCCCTTTCGCGGTGGCGCAGGGCCCGCGGGCGGCAGGGCATGCGGGGCTGGCGGGGGGGATTGGAAGGGGCGCCGGGGCGCGGGGGCGGCCGGGTGCTGATCGAGGGGGGCGGCGGGCTCGACGGCTCCGCCAGCACCACCCCCCCCCCCTCCCCCGCCCCGGTCACGCACTACGAGAACTTTCCCGTGGCGTCCTGGCTGTGCCCGCCCCGCTTGCGCCCGCCGATTGCCGCGCTCTACCACTTCGCACGCACTGCAGACGATCTGGCCGACGAGGGCGACGCCACGCCGTCCGAGCGCCTGGCCGCGCTGGCCGCCTACCGTGCCGACCTGATGGCGCTGGGCACCGAAGGCGAGGCCTCCATGCTCGCCCGCACGGCCTGGCCTCTTGTCTTTGCAGGGCTGGCGCCGCAAGTACGCGCCCACCAGCTGCCGCTGGCGCTGATGGGCGACCTGCTCAGCGCCTTCGCGCAGGACGTGCACAAGACCGAATCCGGCACCACCTACGCCGACCGCGCCGAGCTGCTTGACTACTGCCGCCGCTCGGCCAACCCCGTGGGCCGGCTGCTGCTGCATCTGTACGGGGTGGATGATGCCGAATCGCTGGCCCGCAGCGACGCCATCTGCACCGCCCTGCAACTGATCAATTTCTGGCAGGACTTCAGCGTGGACCTGCCACGCCAGCGCCACTACCTGACCGATGCAGACTGCGCCGCCCACGGCGTGCGGCGTGAAGACCTGCGCGCCAAGCCCGCTGCACTGACCCCTGCCGTGCGCGCGCTGTTGGCCGACCAATCGGCATGGGCGCGCGCCCTGATGCTGTCTGGCGCACCGCTGGTGCACCGCCTGCCGGGCCGCATCGGCTGGGAGCTGCGTCTGGTGGTGCAGGGCGGGCTGCGCATCCTGGACAAGGTCGATGAGCTGCAGGGCGCCAGCCTCTACCGCCGCCCCACCGTCGGCAAGGCCGATGCGCCGCTGCTGCTGTGGCGCGCCCTGCGCATGTGATGACGGGCCGGCCGTTGCGACACCCAGGCTTTGGCCCCAAGCCGTCCATGGGACAATCCGGCCCCATATGAATCCGGATCAGTACGTCCAAGACAAGGCCGCCGCCTCGGGCAGCAGCTTTTATTACGCCTTCCTCTTCCTGCCGCGCGAGCGCCGTGCGGCCATCACCGCCTTTTATGCGTTCTGCCGCGAAGTGGACGACGTGGTGGACGAAGTCTCCGACCCCGGCGTGGCCGCCACCAAGCTCGGCTGGTGGCAAAACGAAGTGCACCAGGCCTTTGCAGGCAAGCCCTCGCATCCCGTGATGCGGGCGCTCATGCCGCACGCCCCGGTCTACGGCATCGAGGAGCGCCACCTGCAGGCGGTCATCGACGGCTGCCGCATGGACCTGGAGCAGACCCGCTACCTGGACTTCCAGGGCCTGACGCGCTACTGCCACCTGGTCGCAGGCGTGGTCGGCGAAGTGGCCGCGCGCATCTTTGGCCAGACACAGGAAGAAACCACGGCCTACGCCCACAAGATGGGCCTGGCCTTCCAGTTGACCAACATCATCCGCGACGTGGGCGAGGACGCCATGCGCGGACGCATCTACCTGCCCATCAGCGAGCTGCAGCAGTTCGACGTCAAGGCGCATGAGATCACCAAGCGCGAATACTCGGACCGCTTCACCGCGCTGATGCGCTTTCAGGCCGAGCGCGCCCACCGCCTCTACGACGAGGCCCTGGCCCTGCTGCCCGCCGCCGACCGCCGCACGCAAAAGCCCGGCCTGATGATGGCCAGCATCTACCGCACCCTGCTGCGCGAGATCGAGGCCGACGACTTCCGCGTGCTGCACCAGCGCATCAGCCTGCCGCCGCTGCGCAAGCTGTGGCTGGCCTGGAAGATGCAGGCGCTGGGGCGCATGGCGCGGTGAGCAGAGACAGCGCCAAGCACACGCCTCGCGCCGCTCAGCCGCGCGCCGCCATCCTCGGCGGCGGCTGGGCCGGCTTCGCGGCCGCCCTCACGCTGGCGCGCAGCGGCTGGCACATCACATTGCACGAGGCCGCACGCGAGCCCGGCGGCCGTGCGCGCGGCATGGACCTCGACACGCCACAGGGCCCGCTGCGCGTGGACAACGGCCAGCACATCCTCATCGGTGCCTACACCGAAAGCCTGCGCCTCATGCGCGAAGTGGGCGTGGACCCTGAACGGGCGCTGCACCGCCAGCCCATGGCCCTGCCCTATGCCGATGGCAGCGGCCTGCGCTTTCCCGACTGGCCTGCGCCGCTGGATGCGCTGGCCGGCATTGCCACCGCACGCGGCTGGAGCCTGGGCGAGCGTGCAGCCCTGCTGGCGCGTGCCGTGCGCTGGCGGCTGGCGGGCTTTCGCTGCGCGCCGCAGGCCACCGTGGCCGACCTGTGCGCCGGCCTGCCGCAGCGCCTGGTCAGCGAGTTCATCGACCCGCTGTGCATCTCGGCGCTCAACACGCCCATTCACCTGGCCAGCGGCACGGTGTTCCTTCGCGTGCTGCGCGATGCGCTGTTCAGCGGCCGTGGCGGCTCGCATTTCCTGGTGCCGCGCCGTGACCTGGGCAGCCTGTTCCCGGCGCCGGCCGCGCAGTGGCTGCAAGAGCGCGGCCACGCCGTGCGCCTGGGCAGCCGCGTCGCAGAACTGCAGCCCCAGGGACCGCACTGGACGCTGGGCGCAGCCCAGGCCGAAGACGCGCCCTTTGACGCCGTGCTGCTGGCCTGCCCCGCGCCCGAGGCGGCGCGCCTGGCACTCACCGCCGCCGAGCACGACAGCCTGCCTGCACGCGACAGCATAGCCCTGCAGCGCTGGGCGCAGCTGGCCCAGGACCTGCAGCACCGCCCCATTGCCACCGTCTATGCGCAGGCCTTTGACGCCTCGCACACATTGCCCCCGGGCGCGCCCTGGCTGGCGCTGCGCTCCACGCCCGATGCGCCTGCACAATTCGTCTTCGACCGTGGGCAACTCGGCGGCCCGCAGGGCTTGATGGCCTTCGTCATCAGCGACAGCGCATCGGACCGCGAAACCCTGCAGGCCCAGGTGCTGGCCCAGGCCCAGGCGCAGTTGGGCTGGCATGGACTGGTAGCGCTGCGCACCGTGATCGACAAGCGCGCCACCTTCGCCTGCCTGCCGCAGCTGCAGCGCCCCGGCATGGAGTTGGGCCACGGCCTGTGGGCCTGCGGCGACCATGTGGATGGACCGTATCCGGCCACCATCGAAGGCGCCGTGCGCAGCGGCCTGCAGGCGGCCGAGGCCATCGGCCAGGCCCTGGGTGCCGAGGGAAAAGCCTGATCCCCCGGGTATCTCCGTAGCCTGCAGACCCTGGTTTGACAGCAGATTGACAGCCGCCGGCGCCACCATCGCTGGCGCCGCATCCGCTGCCCATTCACTACAACGATAGCCAGGAGACCAGACATGCCTTCGCGCGACTTTCTTCACCACGCAGACCTGCCCCCGCTCGGCCGCCGCCAACTGCTGGCCGGCACGGGCGCCATGGCCCTGTCGGGCCTGCTGCCTGCGGCCGCGCTGGCGCAGGACGCCTGGCCCACGCGCCCCATCCGCTTTGTCGTGCCCTTTGCGCCGGGCGGCAGCTCGGAAATCGTGGCACGCTCCACGGCGGCCGAGCTGTCCAAGACCCTGGGCCAGAACGTCTTCGTGGACAACAAGCCCGGCGCGGCCGGCAACATCGCCATGCAGGAAGTGGCGCGCGCCGATGACCAGAGCACCGTCATCCTGGGCCACATCGGCACCCTGGCCGTCAATCCCTACATCTTCGACAAGCTGCCCTACGACGCGAACAAGGACTTCCAGCCCGTCAGCCTGCTGGCCAAGGTGCCCAGCCTGTACGTGGTCCACCCCGATGTGCCGGTCAAGAACCTGCGCGAACTCATCGCCTACGCCAAGAAAAAGCCGGGCCAGCTCAGCTACGGCTCGGCCGGCAATGGCAGCGCCGGGCACCTGGCCTTCGAGTACCTGAAGATGACGGCCGAGATCTTCATGCTGCACGTGCCCTATCGCGGCACGGGGCCGATGATGACGGACCTGATGTCGGGCCGCCTGGACGCCGCCTCCGTGGGCGCCGCCGCCCTGCTGCCCTTCGTCAAGGCGGGCAAGGTGCGCTGCATCGCCACGGGATCGACCCAGCGCCTGCCCCAGTTGCCCGACGTGCCCACCGTGGCCGAGCAGGGCTTCCCGGGCTTCGAGATGACGCAGTGGTACGGCATGCTCGCCCCCTCCAGCATGACCCGAGCCCACGTGGACAAGCTGGCCGCCGAATGCGCCAAGGCCGTCAAGGCGCCCGACGCGCTCAAGCGCCTGCAGGGCGATGCGGCCGAGCCCATCGGCAGCACGCCCCAGCAGTTCGCGCAGTTCATTGCCACCGAGCAGGCACGCTGGCAAAAGGTGCTCAAGCGCGCCCAGGTCAAGCCGGACTGAGCGCACACGGACTGACACCCCCAGGCACCGGCCCCGGCATCAGCTGGCCGGGCCTGCCTTCTCGGCCATGGCGCGCAGAACGCCCTGGCCGGCCTTTTGCACGTGATCGGCGCTCAGGCGCGCAGCCTGGTCCGCATCGCCCAGCTCTATTGCCGCCACGATGGCATCCAGCTCGGCCAGCGTCTGCGGCAGGCGCCCGGGCTGGGACATGGAGATGCGCCGCAGCACCGTCACGCGGTTGTTCAGCTGCCGCAGCATCTGGCCGGCCACCAGATTGCCGCAGCCCTCGATCAGGATGTCGTAGAACTGGTTCTTGATCGCCAGCAGGGCCACCTTGTCGCTGGCCACGGCGGGCACGGCCAGCTCGCCCAGCTTGGCGCGCAGCGCGGCGCGCTGGCCTGCCGAGGCATGCAGCGCAAAGCCCCGGCTGGCCAGCCCCTCCAGGCTGGCCCGCACCTCGTAGATATCGCGCACCTCCTGCACCGAGATGTCCGTGACCTCGGGGCCCCGGTGCGGAACGATGGTGATCAGCCCCTCGGCCTGCAGGTGCTGCAGCGACTCGCGCAGGCACGAACGGCTCACATCAAGGCTCTCGCACAGTTCGCGCTCGGACAGCTTCTGGCCCGGCGCAAACACGCCATCGAGGATGGCCGTGCGCAGGGTCTGCGTCGTGCGCAGGCGCAGCGACGTTTCTTCGCGGGGGACACGCAGCATCTGGTTCATGGGACGAATCCTACCCGCCAATCCAGGGGCCGAACGGACTGACGGATTGTCATACACACACCTGGCGCGGCAGGCAATCCCGATTTTCATTAAGTAGGATTGTCTGACAATCTGATTAAATCCACTCCACCGAAAGACATCTTCACCGCCTTCCATCAGGAGTTTTCATGACCCGAGCCTATGCACCCAAGAACCCCGCCCTCTTCGACCAGGGCCTGTCCACCCGCCGCGAGGTGCTGGGCGCCGAGTATGTCGATGCGTCCATCCAGAACGCCACGGACTTCAACATCGACATGCAGGAGCTGGTCACCCAGTACTGCTGGGGCGATGTCTGGAACCGCCCCGGCCTGGACCGCAGGACGCGCTCCTTCCTGAACCTGGCCATGATCACGGCGCTGAACCGCCCGCATGAACTCAAGCTGCATGTGCGCGGCGCCATCAACAACGGCCTGACCAAGGAAGAGGTCAAGGAGGTCTTCCTGCAGACCGCCATCTACTGCGGCGTGCCGGCCGCCATCGACTCCTTCCGCGTGGCTTCGGAAGTCTTCAAAGAGATGGACATCTGAGGCACGCAGCATGACCACCATAGGATTCATCGGCCTCGGAATGATGGGCCAGCCCATGGCCCACCTGCTGCACGCCGCAGGCCACGCCCTGGTCATCCGGGACGCCGTGCCCGCCGCCACCGCACGATTCGCGCAGGAGCATGCGGGCGTGGCCGTGGCATCCGGCGCGGCCGACTTTGCCGACTGCAGCGTGGTCTTCACCATGCTGCCCGACTCCCGCATCGTCGATGCCGTGGTCGGCGAACTGGCACCGCACCTGCCGCCCGGCGCCTGCATCATCGACATGAGCTCGGCCGACCCCAACCGCACGCGGGCGCTGGCCGGCCTGCTGGGCGAGCGCGGCATCGGGCTGCTGGATGCGCCGGTCTCCGGCGGCGTCAAGCGCGCCATTGCGGGCACGCTGTCCATCATGGTCGGGGGCGATGCGGACCTGCTCGCCCAGCACCTGCCGCTGCTGCAGCGCATGGGACAGGCCATCACCCATGTCGGCCCCGTCGGCGCGGGCCATGCGCTCAAGGCGCTGAACAACTATGTCTCGGCAGCGGCCCTCATCGCCACGGCCGAGGCCATCCATGCAGGCGCGGCCTTCGGCATTGCGCCGGCCACCATCGTGGACGTGATCAATGCCTCCACCGGCAAGAACAACACCACCGAAAACAAGGCCCACCAGTTCATGCTGAACGGCGCCTTCAACTCGGGCTTCTCGCTGGCGCTGCAGGCCAAGGACGTGGGCATTGCCCTGTCGCTGGGCCAGGCCATGCACACGCCCATGGCACTGGCCGAACAGGTCAGCGCCATGGCGGCCGAGGCTTCCAGGTCCCTGGGACCCGCCGCCGACCACACCGAGCTGTACAGGTACGTGGCCCCGGCCTGAGCCTGCGCCGTCTCGCCGTCGTCAAGGGCCGCATGCGGCCCTTGCCTTACTGCCTCACGCCACCAAACACGCCACCGACAACCGGCCGCACAGAGCCGGCGGCCCCTGCACGCGCCTCCAGGAGACAAACCCATGCGCCCCCTCATCCGCAATCCCTTTGCCCAGACCCTTCTCGCCGCCGCGCTGTCAGCGGCCAGCCTTGCCGCCCTGGCCTTCCCCAACAAGCCCGTCACCATCGTCGTTCCCTACGCGGCCGGAGGCTCCACCGACGTGCTGGCCCGCGTGCTGGCCGAGGCCATGACGCGCGACCTGGGCCAGCAGGTCATCGTCGAGAACCTGGGCGGCGCCGGTGGCACCATCGGCACCAGCCGCGTCACACGTGCCCAGGCCGACGGCCACACCCTGCTGCTGCACAACATGGGCATCGCCACGGCACCCGCGCTCTACAGCAAGCTCGCTTTCGATGTGAGGCGCGATCTGGAACCCATCGCGCTGGCAGGCGACGTGCCCATGATCCTGGTGCGCAGCAAAGGCTTTGCGCCCGCCACGCTGGCGGACTTCATCGCCCACATGAAGGCCAAGCCGGGCGAAGTGCGCTTCTCGCATGCCGGCGTAGGCGCCACCTCCCACCTGTGCGCCATGCTGCTGCTGCAGACCACCTCCACCGAGGCCACCCTGGTGCCCTACCGTGGCACGGGCCCGGCCCTGCAGGACCTGGTGGCAGGCAATGTCGATGTCATCTGCGACCAGCCCGTGGCCACCGGCCCGCACATACAGGCGGGCATGCTCAAGGGCTACGCCGTCGCCACGCGCGAACGCCTGCCCTCCCTGCCCGATGTGCCCACCTTCGCGCAGGCAGGCCAGCCCGGCTTCGAGCTTGCCGTATGGCACGGCCTCTACGCCCCGCGGGGCACGCCCCAGGCCGTCATCGAACGCCTCAACAAATCGCTGCGCACCGCCCTGGCCGAGCCCGCCCTGGTCAAGCGCTTCACGGACATGAGCGTCATCATCCCGCCCGCAGACCGCCTCACCCCCGACGCCCTGCGCCAGCACACCGCCGCCGAAATCAAGCGCTGGGACCCAGTGATCAAGGCTGCGGGGGCCAAGGCGGAATAGAGGCGCAGCAAGGAGCAGGCAGGCCAGGAAGATAGGCGCGCTGAGCAGGGCACAAAAACCCGACGCAGCCCAAAGCCTGGGACACCGAGCAAGGGCCGCCCCGCCGCGAGGGTGTCGTCCCCCTCCCGCGAAGCGAGAGAGGGGGAAGCCGCGCAGCGGCTCAGGGGGTGACGATCATTTTTCCATCCACCACTGGATAACGATCTTGGCGATGTAGCCGACAAAGCCCACACCCAGGCCCAGGAAGATCACGAAGGTGCCGAACTTTCCTGCCTTGGACTGGCGCGCCAGCTGCAGGATGATGAACACCATGAAGAGGATGAAGGCCCCCACGCCATAGGTGAGGAAGAAATGGGCGATCTGTTCTTCTGTATACCCGAATATCACGACAACACCGTCCTACATCCTACCCTGCAGGCCCGGCCGGTCCGGGCCCGCCCGGCTCAACGCGCCGGGAAGGCCGACGCATCGACCAGATCGCGGTACGCGTGCCAGCTCGCGTGCCCAAGCAGGGGCATCACGGCCACCAGTCCCAGCAGCCAGCTGCCCAGGCCCAGCAGGGTCAACAACACAATGAGGGCGGCCCACAGTGCCAGAGGCACAGGGTTGGCCAGCACGGCCAACCAACTGGTCAGCACGGCCTGGCGCACCGTCACCCGCCTGTCCAGCATCAGCGGCATGGCCACCACGCTGGACGCAAAAATAGGCGCTGCCAGAAAACTGCCCAGCGCCAGCCATATCGCAAACAACTGCCCGTCGCGGGCCAGCACCACGTGCTGCACGAAATCCGCCGGGGTGGCGATGCGCACGGGCGAGAGCACGGTGATCAGCGAGGCCGACACCAGCACCCAGCCCGTGGCCGCCAGCGACAGCAGCAGCCCGAACTGCACCAGGCACCAGTAGCCGCCCTGCCCGTCGGCCTTGGAAGCGTGGCCGCTTTGCCAGCGCATCCAGGTGCTGTGCACCAGGGACAGGTCGGCGCGCTCGCCACGCTCCAGCGCACGGCTGATGGCGTAGAGGCTGGTTGCCACGACAGGGCCGACGATCAGGAACCCCGACAGGGCCCCGGCCATCAGCCAAAAGCGATTGTGCCCCAGCGTCAAGATCAAAAACCCGATCAAGGTCAAGACCAGGCCATGTGCCAGGCTCAGCCAGGGCGCCCTGGCCATGTCGCGCGCGCCACGCGCCAGCCAGCTCAGGGGGTGTTTCCAGCCGATGCTGCGCACGGCGGGGAGGACGGGGGGGTGGAAGAAAGCGGTGCTGTGGCTGGTGGGCATGGCATGGCGCGGCTTCGCGGGCAGGCAGGGTCAGCTGTCAGCCAGCCCCTGGCACAACTGCGCAAGGCTGGCCACCGTGACGTGGGGCGTGGACCCCTCGTGAGGCCATGCTACGCCCGTGCGGTTGAGCCAGACTGCGTGCATACCCGCATCCATGGCGCCCAGCGCATCGAGCCGCGCGTCGTCGCCAATGTGCAGCACCTCGTCAGGCGCCACGCCTGCCGCTGCCGCCGCCGCGTGGAAAAAGCGCACATCGGGCTTGGCCATGCCGGCCTTGGTGGCGCTCAGCGCGGCATGGAAATGCTCGCCAATGCCCACCACGTGCACGCTGGCGTTGCCGTTGCTCAGCGCCACCACGGGCCAGCGCGCGGCCAGGAACTGCAGGGTGGGCAGCGCGTCCTCGTACAGGTCCACGCGCTGGCGCTCGGCAAAGAAGATATCGAAGGCCGTTTCCGCCAGGCCGCCATCGTCGCCATTGCGCTGCAGCGCCAGGCGGATGGACTCGCGGCGCAAGCCGCTCAGGTCGTGGGCAAGGTCCGGGCGGTCACGCTCGATCTGCACGCGGATGGCGCGCAGGGTGGCCACGTCGCGCAGCGCTGCGGCCGTGGTGGGCGCATGGGCGTGCAGCCAGTCCAGCAGCACCTGTTCGGCGCGCGAGATGGCTGGCCATACGGGCCACAGCGTGTCGTCCAGGTCGATGGAAATGGCGCGGATGCGGCCGCTGCGGCGCAGCTGCTGCAAGGCGGCCAATGCAGGGTCAAGAGAGGATTCGGCGAGGGGGGCGATGGTGGCTTGGGACATGGTTCGAGCATAGCGAAGGCAGCCGTTGCCGGCTGCAGCCGGGTCATCCGACTCGCGTGGCAGGCGGCTCCGTCCTGCCACAATCGGCCCCATGCCTTCCCGCTTCGCGCCAGAACCTCCATTCCGCCACGACCAACCCCAGCGCACCGCCGTGCTGCTGTGCAACCTTGGAACGCCCGATGCGCCCACGGCCCCGGCCGTGCGCCGCTACCTGGCGCAGTTCCTGGGCGACGACCGCGTGGTCGAGATCCCCAGGATTGCCTGGCTGCCCATCCTGCACGGCATCATCCTGCGCACGCGGCCGGCCAAGTCGGCGGCCAAGTACGCCACCGTCTGGCATGAGAAGGACGGCTCCCCCCTGCAGCACTGGAGCGCGCGCCAGGCCCTGCTGCTGCGCGGCTGGCTGGGCGAGGCCGGGCACAACGTGCTGGTGCGCCATGCCATGCGCTACGGCAACCCGTCCATCCCCAGCGTGCTCGATGCCCTCAAGGCCGAGGGCGCCACGCGCATCCTCATCCTGCCGCTGTACCCGCAGTACTCGGGCACGACCACGGCCAGCGTGTTCGACGCGGTCTACGACTGGGCCCGCACCCAGCGCCACATCCCCGAGCTGCGCTTCGTCAACCGCTACCACGACGACGCTTCCTACATCGACGCGCTGGCCCAGCGCATCGAGGCCCACTGGCGCGGCAACGGCCGTGGCGAGAAACTGGTCATGAGCTTTCACGGCGTGCCCGAACGCACGCTGCACCTGGGCGACCCCTACCACTGCGAATCGCGCAAGACCGCACGCCTGCTGGCCGAGCGCCTGGGCCTGTCGCCCTCGCAATACCTGGTGACCTTCCAGTCGCGCTTTGGCAAGGCCAAATGGCTGGAACCCTATACCGAGCCCTCGCTGATCGAGCTGGCACGCAGCGGCACCAAACGGGTGGACGTGGTCTGCCCCGGATTCACCAGCGACTGCCTGGAAACGCTGGAGGAAATCAGCCAGGAAGCGCGCGAGGCCTTCCTGCATGCCGGTGGCGAGCAGTTCGAGTTCATTGCCTGCCTCAACGACAGCGCGCCCTGGATCACGGCGCTGAGCCGCATCGCCCAGCAGCATATGCAGGGCTGGCCCACGCAGAAGGCGCCGCAGGCCGAACTCGACGCCAGCCTGGAGCGCGCCAAGGCCGTGGGCGCACAGCGCTGAGGCCGTTCTGCATCTTCTGCGCCGCGCCATATAACCCTGCCTCATGAGCAGAATGCATAAGCGTCTTTGTATATAGATGCTGCAAGCGGGACAATTGCACTCCAGTTGCTTGTTCCGCCGGTCTTCCATGACCGGCCCCAGCCATCATGACCAAGACCTTTTCCCCCGCTCTGCGCCTGGCGGCCCCGCTGCTGGCGCTGGGCCTTGCCTGCACCGCCTTCGGCACGGCCCACGCCGCCGAGCCCCTGCTCACCCCTGCCGGCGTGCAGGCCGCCGCCGGCCAGGACGCCGTGCGCATCATCGACATCCGCGACCCCAAGGCCTATGGCGAGCGCCACATTCCCGGCGCGCTCAACGCCCCCTACGGCAAATGGCGCGGCCCCGCCACCAATCCCGGCGAACTGCCCGAGCTGCCCAAGCTCACCGAACTCGTGCAGTCCCTGGGGCTGACGCCGGCCACCCACGCCATCGTGGTCTCCTCGGGCGCGGACGCCACCGACTTCGGCGCCGCAGCGCGCGTGTACTGGACGCTCAAGCTGCTGGGCCTCAAGGAGCTGTCCGTGCTCAACGGCGGCATGAAGGCCTGGAACGAGCAAAAGCTCCCGCAGGACAACGAGGCCGTCAAAGTCGCTCGCAGCAGCTACCAGCCCCAGCTCGACACCAGCCTGATCGCCACGCGCGAGGACGTGGGCCAGCACGTCAGGCTCAGCAACGCCGCCCTGGTGGACTCGCGCCCCGACGCCTTCTACCAGGGCAAGACGCGCGCGCCTGCCGCCAAGATCTCGGGCACCCTGCCCGGCGCGCAGCAGCTGGACTTCAACCAGTGGTTCGTGCCCGGCACCTCCACCTTTGTCGATACGGCCACGGCCAAGCAGATCGCGGCCAAGGTCAAGCGCGAGCAGGGCCAGGACATGGTGGCCTTCTGCAACACCGGCCACTGGGCGGCCACCGACTGGTTCGGCCTGTCCGAAGTCGCGGGCCTGCCGGGCGTCAAGCTGTATGCGGGCTCCATGGTGGACTGGACGCAGCAGGCCGATGCACCGCCCATGGCCAACCAGCCCGGCCGCGCCGAATCCCTGGCCTACGACGCCAAGCAGTGGTGGGAAAAAAAGTTCAAATAAACACCCCTTGAGGCGCTTGCGCGCCTCCCCCCCGTGGCACGGCGCCTCTCTACCCGCTTCGCGGGGGAGGGCGACTGCATGGAGAAAAATGATATGAAACGACTTCCTCTTGCGGCCATCCTGGCCGTTTTCTTTGGCTGGCTGCTGTGGAGCGTCTCGGTGCGCCAGGCCGCGCTGTTCGCCGTGGGCCTGGGCCTGGGCGCGGTGCTGGCCGGCAAGCGCTTCGGCTTCACCACGGGCTGGCGCATGCTGATCGAGGACAAGGACGCCAGCGGCGTCTTCGGCCAGTTGCTGCTGCTGGCGCTGGCCGCCGCGCTGGCCATGCCGCTGCTGGGCCACTATCCCGAACTCACGGCCGCCCTGGGCCCGCCCAGCATCAGCCTGCTGGTGGGCGCCTTCGTCTTCGGCCTGTGCATGCAGATTGCAGACGGCTGCGGCAGCGGCACGCTGTACAAGGCCGGCATGGGCATTCCCATGAACGCGGCCATCCTGCCCGTGTTTGCCATCGGCAGCTTCCTGGGCAGCCTGCACCTGGGCTGGTGGCTGGACCTGGGCAACACCCAGCCCGTGGGCCTGGTCACGGCCTGGGGCTGGGCCCCTGCCCTGCTGGCCACGCTGGCGGCGCTGGCCGTGGTTGCGCTGGGCGTGGCCTGGTATGTGCGTGGCGCCAACATGGCACTCAAGCGCCCGGCCAAGCCGCTGTTCGTGCGCAAGTGGGTGGTGGGCGCGGTGCTGCTGGCCGTGCTGGCCACGCTCAACCTCGTCATTGCGGGCCAGCCCTGGGGCGTGGTCTACGGCTTCGGCCTGTGGGCCGCCAAGATCGCCAACGCCACAGGCGCTGTGGACCTGGCCGGCAACTGGTTCTGGAGCCAGCCCGGCAACGCCGCGCGCCTGCACGAGACCGTTCTGCTGGACGTGACCAGCATCACCAACATCGGCATCCTGGGCGGCGCCCTGTGGGTGGCCGCCGCCAAGCCCGTCAATGCCAAGCCGCTCACGGGCACGCAATGGATGGTGGCCCTGGTGGCCGGCCTGGTGCTGGGCTACAGCTCGCGCCTGGCCTTCGGCTGCAACGTGGGCGCCATGCTCTCGGGCATCTCCACGGGCAGCATCCACGGCTGGATCTGGGTGCCGCTGGCCTTTGCCGGCACCATCTTCGGCCTGCGCATCCGCCGCCATTTCAATTTCTGAGAGGACCCGCCATGACACAGCAAAACACCCTGCGCGCGGTCTTCTGGGCCGTGCTGGTGCTCTTCCTGGCCTGGGACCACCTGCACTCGCCGCGCGTGGACCTGCGCTTCGAGGCGCCGCTGATCGCGGCTGGCTCGGGCAAGGCCACGCAAGGCGGGCACTGCTCGATGCCGGCGGGCAAATAGGTCTGCTGATGGCAGGACCTCACGACTGAATTCGCCTGAATGAAAAAGCCCCTTGGCAGTGCCAAGGGGCTTTTTTGCTTCGCACGCCCCCTCAGGACCAGGTTTTATTTGTCTTGAGCGATGACTCTCAGCAACTCGATGATCTTCTTCCTTTGCTCTTCTTCCACCGCCGACTGCCGGACCCTGAAAACAACGTAGGGGATGATGCAAAAAGCACAGGCCATAGCTGCAAGTGCCGCCTCTTGCGGTGCTCCCTGGACGCCAATGGTTGAGAGCATGAAAAAGACACCCATCACGGCGCCGATGTAGACAACGTACTTCATATTTCTTCTGGAACGAACCTGAGACAAGGATAAAAAATTGAACTGCAACGGGTGAGACGAGGAAGCTGCCTATTTGTGATCCCATCCGACGACATACCCGTCATCCACCGTGATACGCAGCCGATACCGGTTCCGGCCTGAGGGCTGGTACTTCCACACCTGACGATGTCTCGTCTTCATGACCTTGGAGTCGATGTCGACTGGGCTTCCAAGCGAATCGCATAGCTGCTCCTCTGTCTGCCCCTGCCAGAACATCTTTTTCATGATGCGCTCGACAATGTCCGCATCGCCGTACTTCTCCATAAGCCGCGCCCTCTTCTTCTCATTCAAGACATGCGCCAAATAGAAATATCCAACAGCGCCAAGAATCAAGAGAATCAGCAATGTCATGACCATGCCCTCATTCAAATGAACGGCAATAGTAACAAATTAAAACATTGAAGCATGGCGCGCTTCAGGCACCAGCAAACGCTAGGTGACCATCCTGCATCTTGGCAAGCGATAGGGCGAGGAGCGCATCAGAGAGAGAGCAAGGACCACTTCAGGTCCAGCCCGCTGACGTCTCTACCAGAACAGACGACTCGTTATCAACTTCGTGTGAACGTTAACGTTTTCTCGCCCTCAATCCGGCAGCAATCCGAGGACCTTCAGCCACTACGGCACGCTGGGCGCCGGCCCCTCGTCCGCGCTGGCCGTCACGGGCAGCGGCGCGGTTTCCACGTCGAAGCCAGCCGCCTGCCAGGCCTTGAGGCCGCCCACCAACGGGCGCACATTGGCAAAGCCGGCGCGCTGCAGCTGGCGCGCCAGGCGGGCGGCGGATATCTCGTTGGGGCAGTCGCAGTAGATCACCAGCCCGTGGGGATGGTCGTGCTGGGGCAGCAGGTGCGCATGCGACTCACCGCCATCGCGCGGGCGCAGCTCCCAGGACTGGGCGCCGGGGATATGGCCCTGGCGGTACTGCGGCAGGGCGCGCACATCGATCACCGTGGGCTCCATGCCCTGGGCATGCAGGCCCGCCAGTTCGCGCACCGACATGCGCGGCATGCGCAATGAACGCACCATGCGATGGCGCTGCCACCACTTGCGCACGATGAACAGCCCCAGCGCCACGCCCAGCAGCAACAGGCCCCACTGGCCCAGCGCCGTGAGCACGCCCAGCAGGTCTTCCACCGTGGAGCTGAACAGCGAGCCCAGGTACACGGCCGAGCCCACCCAGATCAGCGCGCCCAGCCCGTCATACAGCACGAAGCTGCGCAGCGGCGTGCCCATGACGCCGGCCAGCGCGCTGGCGATGGAGGCAAACCCCGGCACGAACTTGGCCACCAGCAGCGACCTTGCACCCCAGCGGCCGTAGACGGTCTCGGTCTGGCGGATGCAGGCATCGGGCGACAGCGAGATGCGGCAGATGCGCCCCAGCACCCGGTGGCCATAGGCCTTGCCGGCCTGGTACCAGAACAGATCGGCAATCAGCGCCGCGCTCACGGCCACGGCCACCAGCCACAGCAGGCGCACCCAGTCAGCGCCTTCCAGCGCGCCGGTCACGACAAGCACCGGGTAGGCCGGAATCGGCGCACCCAGCTGCTCGACGAACACATTGAGAAAGACGATGCCGAAGCCGTACTCGCGGATCAGCTCCACCAGAAAACCCATGTCAGGCCTCTCTTGCCCAGACGGTGCCCGCGCCCGAAAAAGAAGGCGAGGCTGCACCCGTCGCAAATGCTAGCGCGGCAGCAACATCCGCGCCCGGCCCGGGTTGATGCTCAGCCGCGCTGCAGATGCTCCAGCACCCATTGCCAGTGCGCGGGCACGTTCAGCGCCGGCGCATGGCCGCAGCCGGGCACCTCCTGCCAGTGCAGCAGGCCGCGCGCACCGGGGCCGCGCTTGGTCATTTCCCCGGCCACCTCGGGCAGCACCAGGTCCGAGTCCACGCCCCGCAGCAGCAGCACGGGGATCTCCAGCGCGTCGTAATGCGGCCAGATGCCGTAGTCGTCGTCATGGGCCGTGAACTGCTCGATCATGGCCGGGTCGTAGTGCGGCGTGACGCGCCCATCGGGCAGGCGGCGCACGCTGGTCTCGGTGAGCTTGCGCCACTCGGAGTCGCTTAACCAGCCATAGGGCCGGTAGGCTTGGCGAAAGAACGCCTCCAGCTCGCCCACGGTGTCGAAGGCCGGGGGCTGGCCCGCATAGGCCTTGATGCGCGCCAGCGCCGACTCGGCCAGTTGCGGCGCGTTGTCATTGAGCACCAGCGTCGCAATGCGTGCGCGCAGCGACGGCTCGAACAGGCCCGAGGCGCAGACCGTGCCAATCGCCCCGCCCATGGACGTGCCCACCCAATGCGCGCGCTCCAGCCCCAGCGCATCGAACAGCCCGCGCGCAATGCGGGCGTAGAAGCCCAGCCGGTATTCCTCGCGCGGCGCGCGGCTCCACTGGCTCAGGCCCCGGCCCGGCGTGTCGGGGCAGATCACGCGCCAGCCCTGGCCTGCCAGGAACTGCGCCAGTGCATCCATGTCGCGCCCCGTGCGTGCCAGCCCGTGCCAGGCGACGACGGTGCCCGCTGGCGCCACATCGGGCGCGGGCTGCCAGTCCATGTAGTGGATCTCGTAGCCCGCGCATTGCGTGTAGCAGGAAGCGGGTACGGGCGCGGATGAGGGAGATGCTTTGGAAGCCATGGGAGAAATCTCTGCTGTGCAGGAGCGGCCGGCCGCCTTGGCCGCCGGCCGCTCCAGGGCCTGGCTCACTCAGGGATGCGGATCAGCCCGTCGCTGACCTCGATGGTGTTGGCCGTGCTGGGCCGCGCCACGAAGGGCGGCACCTGGGCCGCCGTGATGGCGGGCGCCGCGCCCGGCTGGCCGCCGCGCGGCGTGGTGCGCACCACCTGGCTGGCGGGCAGCGCGGTGCTGCTGCGCAGGTTGGCCCACACGGCATCCATGGCCTGGTTGAAGTACGGATGCAGCGGCACGAAGCGCGTGTCGAAGCCGGAGAACGGCAGGAAGGCATCGAAGTGCTGGGCATTCACCACCTCGATATAGCGCAGCCGCGTGTTGCTGCCGTCCAGCCCCCGGTTGAGCACCGTGTAGGCGCGCGCATTGTGGTTGACCGGCACCAGCGCATCGCTGCGGCCCGCCACGATGATGGTGGGCTTGCCGCGCAACTTGGCGGTGTGCAGCACCTCGTTGATGCCGGCGCGCACGGCGTCGCTCTGGGCACGCGTGGGCACGCTGCTTTCGGAGAGATTGAAGCCGGTCACCGGATCGAAGCCCGTCACCAGCGCGTGCTGGCACAGCGCGTTATCCAGGCCCAGGTCGGCCACGCGCGTGGAGGGCGACACGGCAAACTGCCAGGCCTTGGCCCCGCCCACCGAGTCGTTGTAGACCACCGTGGCGGGCGTGCCGTTGGCCGTTCCATTGGCCGTGGCAAAGCTCTGGGCCAGCGCGGCCCCCGTGGCGGGCACCACGTCGCCCGTGGCATTGGCGGCCGCAAAGCTGGTGCGGCACAGGTTGGCATCCACGCCAAACCGGCCATAGGCCATGGTGTACATGGCCGACAGGATGGGGCCGTTGCCCAGCGCGTAGTGGGCGTTGTGCATGGCGTCATGGTCGCGCGTCCAGCCGTACAGGCGCAGCTTGCTCAGTGCATTGGCGGCGCGGTCGGCCGTGGTGCTGCCAATGACCAGGCCCTTGGCGGCCAGGCTGGTGCAGCGTGCCTCGGCCCGCGCCGTCATGGCCGTGAGGCCTATGTAGTTGAAGATGGATGTCTCGGTCAGCGCCGCATCGGGGGCCAGCGCCGCGCAGGGCTGGTAGATGTTGCCGTAGGTGGTGTACTCGGCCAGCGTGCGGCCCGGGTTGGGCATGGTCGCATTGCCCACGGCAATGGTGTAGCCCTGGCGCGTGGGCATCTCGGTCACGGGCTCGGAGGCCACCACGCCGTCGATCAGGCCGTCCGCATCCAGCTCGGCCGCACGCAGCACGGCCGCGCCGCCGTTGGAGGCCGAGCCCGCCAGCACCAGCGTGTTGTCCTTGCCGAAGGGCACGGGGTCCTGCGTGGTGCCATAGCGGGCATTGAGCACGTACAGCGCATAGCGGGCCGCGGCCAGCGTGTCGTTGCCCCAGTCCTTTTCGGGGTTCTGCTGGGAATGCGCGTGCTTGATGGCGATGCGGTTGGGAAACGCCGCGTTGTAGGCGGCGCGCGCCGCATCGGTCAGCCGTGCGGCAAAGAAGGACAGGCTGCCCGCATCCGTGCGCGTGGCGCGCGTGCCGTCCAGCTTGTTGACGGTGTCGTCGCTCAGGTTGTGCAGGCCCACGCCCTTGCCCGCATCGGTCAGCGCCACGGCGCAGCCCTTCTTCAGGCCCCACTCGCCCGCCGTGCCGATGGCGCCATACACGCCGCGCGAGCCAGAGGACGGGCCCAGCACGATGCACGGCCGGTTGCGGTCAAAACTGTCCGGCACCTGCACGGCCACCATGGTCTGCTTGCGGCCCGTGCCGTCGTCCAGCACGGCCAGGTACTCGCGCCCGGGGATCAGCCCTTCGCCCGCAGTCACCTGCCCGTCTGCCGTGATGTTGGGGCCGTACAGCGTGCCGTAGCCGCCGCCCGCCGTGGGGTCCAGGATGCCCCGGTAGTTGGAGTACAGCGCATTGCGCCGCAGCTCCGCCGCCGTGGGATTGGCAGGGTCCGCGTACAGGGGCGCGGCTGCGGCGCCCAGGCCGGTCTTGCCCAGGCCGCCCGTCAGCAAGTCCTGCGTGGCTGCCGTGGCGCCCGTGCCGGTGGCCGTGGCCGGATACACCGTGGCGCCCAGTTCGGTAAAGCCCTTGGGCAGATCGTTGCTGGGCTCATGCTCGCCGCTGCCGCAGGCCGCCAGTGCGGCAGCCGCCAGCGCCGTGAAGGCCCAGCGCCAGGGGGTTGCAGGAATCGACGACACCATCTCTTCACGCTTCAACATGCCCATCTCCTTGTGGTAGTTCTCTGATGCACGAATGCGCCAGGGGCCCTGGTCAGGCTCCGGCGCGGGAAGAACGCAGACGCCCCACGACGCCCGTGGGGAAATAGTAGACCGACAACACGAACAGCACGCCCAGCCACAGCAGCCAGCGGTCGGGCGACAGCAGCGCGGCCAGCCAGGGCAGGCTGTGCGCGGCCTCGCTGGCCACGCGCAGCAGGTCCTGCAGATAGCTCTGGGCAATGAGGAACAGCACCGAGCCGATCGCCGCGCCATAGATGGTGCCCATGCCGCCGATCACCACGATCAGCAGGCAGTCCATCATGATCTCGAACGACAGCGAGGTATCTGGCCCGTTATAGCGCAGCCACAGCGCCAGCATGGCCCCGGCCACGCATGCGAACAGGGCCGACAGCACGCTGGAGAGGGTGCGGTACACCACCACGCGGTAGCCGATGGCCTCGGCACGGAACTCGTTCTCGCGGATGGCCTGCAGCACGCGGCCGAACGGGGAATTGACGATGCGCAGCAGCGCCAGCACCAGCACCACGGCCAGCACGAACAGCAGGTAGTAGGTGATGATGCGCCCGTCGATCAGCACGCCCAGCACCTCGTTCTCGAACGGCTCGAAGCTGGGCGACAGCCACTCGGGCAGCTTGAAGCTCAGCCCGTCTTCCCCGCCCGTCCATTCCGACAGTTGGGAGGCCAGCGTCTGGAACGCCGCCGCCACGGCCAGCGTGATCATGGCAAAGAAGATGGCCCGCACCCGCAGCGAGAACAGGCCGATGGCCAGCGACAGCAGCAGCGACACCAGCAGCGCCGCGGCCAGGCCCAGCGCCAGCGCACCCCAGCCCGCGCCCATGCGCGACGATGCAATCGCCACGCCATAGGCGCCAATGCCGAAGAACATGGTGTGCGCAAAGCTCACGATGCCGGTGTAACCCAGCAGCAGATCGAAGCTGGCCACCAGCACCACGAAGATCAGCACCTTGGCCGCCACGTTCAGCGCCTTCACGCCAGGGAACACGAAGGGCGCCGCCGCCAGCCCCACGAAGATCAACAGCAGCAGCACCGCCAGCACGCGGCTGCGCGGCAGGTCGCCGGAAAGCAATCGGTTGAGCATGTCGATCACTCCTTCAGCGGTTCGCCACGGGATAGACGCCCTGAGGCCGCCACAAGAGGATGGCCACCATCAACGCAATGTTGGAAAACAGCGCCACCTTGGGCACCAGGAACCCCGTGTAGTTGGCCATCAGCCCCACCAGCAGCGCGCCGATCAGCGCCCCGCCCGTGCTGCCCAGCCCGCCGATGATGATCACGATGAAGATCAGCACATTCACCTGCGCGCCCATCTGCGGCACCACGCTCTGCTGGTACATGCCCCACATCACCCCGCCCAGCCCTGCAAGCGCCGAGCCCGCCACGAACACGCCCACGAACAGGCGGCGCACGCGGTAGCCCAGGGCCTCCACCATCTCGCGGTCCTGCACGCCTGCGCGGATCAGCAGGCCGATCTTGGTGCGCGACAGCGTCCAGGCCAGCAGGGCAAACACCGCCAGCCCCACCAGCACGGCCACCACGCGGTACTTCTCCACGGCGGCATCGCCGAGCAGCCAGGCGCCCTTCATGCCCTGGGGCAGCGGCAGCGGAATCTGCTGCGGGCCCCAGATGAGCTTGATCAGCTCCTCGCCGATGATCATGCCGCCCATGGTGATCAGGATCTGCTTGAGATGCTGGCCGTACACGGGCCGCACGATGAAGCGCTCGAACGCCAGCCCGATGGCGCCCGCCACCAGCATGGCCACCACCATGGCCGGCAGCACGGCCAGCAGGTTGCGCCACAGCTGCTCGGACCCCGTCCAGTCGCCCATGGCGCCCAGCACGCTGGTGGCCACGAAGGCGCCCAGCGCGATGAACACGCCGTGGCCGAAGTTCAGCACGTCCATCAGCCCGAACACCAGCGTCAGCCCCGAGGCGATGATGAACACGATCATCCCCATGGCCAGCCCCGCCACCGTCAGCGTCAGCCAGGTCGAGGCCGAGCCCACCAGCGGCAGCGCCACCAGGGCCAGCACGGGCACCAGCAGCAGCGGCTTGAAATCCACATCCAGCTTGTTCATAGCGAAAGCCCCAGCAGCGACTGCTGCAACGCCGCGTCTGCCGAGAACTCGGCCATGCCGCCCGCGTGCACCACGCGGCCGTTGTCCATCACCGCCACGCGGTCGCCCAGGCGGCGGGCAAAGCCCAGGTTCTGCTCCACCAGCACAATCGTCGTGCCGCCCGCCTTGAGCTGGGCGAAGGCCGCGATCATGTTCTCGATGATGGCCGGCGCCAGGCCCTTGCTGGGCTCGTCCACGATCAGCAGGTCGCGCGGCTCCACGATGGCGCGCGCCACCGCCACCATCTGCTTTTGCCCGCCCGACAGCTTGCCGGCCGGGTGGTTCCAGAACTTCTCCACGGCCGGGAACATGCCGAAGATCCACTGCAGCCGCTGCGCGTCCATGCGGTCGGCGCGCGAGGCGCCGCGCGCGGCCAGCAGCAGGTTTTCCTGCACCGTCAGGTCCGCGAAGATGCCCATGTTCTCGGGCACATAGGCAATGTTCAGCCGCGCGATCGCGGGCGTGGGCAGGGCCGTGATGTCGGCCCCGCCAAAGGCGATGCGCCCCTGGCTGGCTCGCCACAGGCCCATGATGGTGCGCAGCGTGGTCGTCTTGCCCGCGCCGTTGCGCCCCAGCAGCATGGTCAGCTGCCCGCGCGGCACGGCCAGGTCCACGCCGTGCAGGATGTGATAGGCCCCGATATGCGTGTGCACGCCCGACAGCTCAAGCAGGTTGGAGTGGGAACTGTGGTCGAGCGTCATGCGGACTCCTTCACGGCGCCCTGCTCCGGCATCACACCCAGGTAGGCCTGCTGCACCACAGGCGAGGCAATCACCTCGGCCGGCGGCCCATCGGCCACCAGCGTGCCATTGGTCAGCACGATGATGCGGTCGGCCAGCTCGCGCACCACATCCATCTTGTGCTCCACCAGCAGGATGATCTTGCTGCGGTCCTGCTTGAGCTTGCGTATCAGGTCCAGGATCACCGGCGCCTCGTCATGGCTCATGCCCGCCGTGGGCTCGTCGAACATATAGACCTGGGGTTCCAGCGCCATCAGCAAGGCCACCTCCAGCTTGCGCTGGTCGCCATGCGGCAGCGCGGCCACGGCCTCGTCGCGCCGGGCGGACAGGGCCACCTGGTCGAGGATGTGCAGCGCCCGCTGCGTCAATGCCCGGTGGTCGCTCCAGATGCTCCACAGGTTCAGGCCGCGCCGGTGCGGTCCCTCGTCACGCGCCTGCACGGCCAGGCGCACGTTCTCCAGCACGCTCAGGTGCGGGAACAGATTGGTGAGCTGGAACGCCCGCCCCAGCCCGGCGCGGGTGCGCGCCGAAGGGGCCAGCCCCGTCAGCTCGCGCCCGCCCAGCAGCACGCGCCCGGCAGTGGCCTTGAGCTGCCCGGAGATCAGGTTGAAATACGTGGTCTTGCCCGCCCCGTTGGGACCCACGATGGCCGTCAGCGTGCCCGGCTCGAAAGCGCAGCTCACGCCGTTGACGGCCACATGGCCCCCGAAGCGGATGGTCAGATCCTCTGTGCGCAACATTGCTCAGCGGCCGTTGCGGATGGGAACCTGCATCTCCTCGGGCTTGATCTCGCGCACCAGCTCGGGCACGCCCCAGGCCAGCGCCGGGTCCACGCGGATCTTGAAGTGGTACATGCTCTGCAGGGCCTGGTGGTCTTCCTTGCGGAAGGTCATCTGGCCCTTGGGCGTGTCGAAGCTCATGCCCTCCATGGCCTTGATCAGCGTGTTGGTCTTGGTGTCTCCACCTGTCTTCTTGAGCGCCGTCACGATGGCCATGGCCGCAGAGAAACCGCCCGCCGTGAAGAAATCCGGCGGTGTCTTGTACTGCTTGTAGTGCATGGACACCAGCGCCTCGTTCACCGGGTTCTTGGGAATGCCGTAGTAGTAGTACGTGGCGCCCTCCATGCCCGGCAGATTCTTGTAGGCCGCCATGGCGGGCAGGATGTTGCCGCCCGTGGCGATCTCGATGCCGTAGCGCTTGAGATCCATGTCCGCAATCTTGAACGGATTGCCCGCCCCGGCCCACACGATCCAGATGATCTTCCTGCCCGGCTGGTCCTTGAGCTTGTCGATCAGCCGCTGCGCCCCTGCCGTGAAATCCGTGGTGGCCGCGGGCAGGTACTCCTCATGCGCCAGCTTGCCCTTCTTGATGGCGTCCTTGAAGGCCTTCACCCCGTCGCGCCCGAAGGCGTTGTCCTGGGCCAGCGTGCCAATCGTCACGCCCGCCTTGTCGATGGCCACCGCATTGCTGATGGCGTCCTGGCTGGAGTTGCGGCCCGTGCGGAAGATGTACTTGTTCCACTTGTCGCCCGTGATCGAATCGGCCACGGCCGGCTCCACCAGCAAAATCCTCTTGTACTCCTCGGCCACCGGCAGCATGGCCAGCGCCACGCCGGACGACGTGGGCCCCACGGCCAGATCGGCCTTGTCATCGGAATACGCCGTGGCCAGCAGGCTCTTGCCCAGGTCGGGCTTGCCCTGGTCGTCCTTCTCGATCACCACCAGCTTTTTGCCATTCACCGCCATGCTGCCGCCCGTGGCGTACTCCAGCCCCATCAGCAACCCGGCCTGGGTCTGCTTGCCATAGGCCTCCAGCGCGCCGGTCTTGCTGTAGACGTGGGCAATGCGGATCTCGCCCTGCTGGGCCATGGCGGCAGGAGCCGCAGCGGCCACGGTGGCCATGGCGGAGAGTGCGAGGGCGGAATGCAGGAAGGGGCGGCGTTGCATGGTTTGTCTCCTTGGGTTGGCGGCTGGGCTGGCGCCCGCTGCTTTTGTGGGGAGGGACCATGCATGCTTTGTGCCAGGCGGGCCCAGGCGGGCCAAGGAGGCGCAATGACGGGCGCAATGGCAGGCACCGGCAGAGCACGGGCAGCGAGTGCCCGACTATTGAACAGATTCAGTGCCTTGACTTCAGACAGTTGCCTGAATCCGATACAGGGCAAACCATGAACCCCTGGCACCCCTGGCATCTTCCCCCGCGCTTGGCCACGCAGGGCATCAGGCCTTGGCGAGCCGCTCCTTTGCCAGCTTCGTGCCTTCTGCCAGCGCCTTCAGCTTGCGCCACGCCACGTCCCGGCCCATGGGCGCCAGGCCGCAGTTCGTGCAGGGGAACAGCCTCTCCTTCGGCACGAACTCCAGTGCCCGGCCGATGGTGTCCGCCACTTCCTCGGGTGTCTCCACCACGTCGCTGGCCACATCGATCACGCCGACCATCACGTCCTTGCCGGCCAGCAGCCTCATCAGGTCGGGCGGCACATGGGAGTGGATGCATTCCAGGCTCACCTGGTCGATGCGGCTCCTGGCCAGCGCGGGAAACACCGTCTCGTACTGGCGCCATTCCTCGCCCAGCGTACTCTTCCAGTCCGTATTGGCCTTGATCCCGTAGCCGTAGCAGATATGCACGGCCGTCGTGCAGGTCAGGCCCTGCGCTGCGCGCTCCAGCGCCTGCACGCCCCAGTCGGCGGCATCCTTCATGTAGACATTGAAGGCGGGCTCGTCGAACTGGATGATGTCCACGCCGTCGGCCTGCAGCGCCAGGGCCTCCTGGTTGAGCAGCTCGGCAAAGGCGAAGGCCATCTTGACCTTGTCGCCATAGAAGCGGTCCGCCACGGTATCGACGATGGTCATCGGGCCGGGCAGCGTGAACTTCAGCTTCTTCCTGGTGTGCGCACGCGCCAGCTGCGCCTCGAAGGCATGCACGCGGCCCTTCAGGCGCAGGGCGGCAACCACCTGCGGCACCATCGCGTCGTAGCGGTTGTCGCGGATGCCCATCTTCACCTTGTTGTCGAAGTCGATGCCCTCCACCTGCTCCAGAAAGCCATGCACGAAATGCTGGCGCGACTGCTCGCCGTCGCACACGATGTCCAGGCCTGCATCTTCCTGGGCCTTGATCCACAGCAGGGTTGCATCGGCCTTGGCCTGGCGAAGCGCATCGCCCTCGGCCTGCCACTGGGGCCAGAGCTTGTTGGTTTCGGCCAGCCAGGCTGGCTTGGGCAGGCTGCCGGCGATAGAGGTTTCAAACATCGGAGAATTCCTTCAAGGCAAAAAGGGGTGGTGCCAGCGTACTTCAGGACCGTTGTCCCAAGCCGCTGTGCAATCAATGAAAAATGGTCTGTCTGTCTGTCTGTCTGTCTAGCCGGTCAGAGCGCGCAATCGGCTGCCCATTGCTCAAGAACATTCCTGTACGGCTTGATGAAATGCTCCTGCGCAAACCTGCCCTGCTTGACGGCCAGCTGGCTGCGCTCTTCGCGGTCATAGACAATCTGCGTCAACGAGTAATCATGGTTCTTCAGGCTCGGCTGATAGATTTTTCCTGCCGCGCAATTGGCGTTGTAGATCTCGGGGCGATAAATCTTCTGGAAGGTTTCCATGGTGCTGATGGTGCCGATCAACTCGAGATTCGTGTAGTCGGCCAGCAGGTCGCCCTGAAAATAGAAAGCCAGGGGTGCAACGCTGTTGGGCGGCATGAAAAATCGAACCTGCATCCCCATCTTCCCGAAATACCGGTCCGTCGATGACAACTCATTTTGCTGATACTCGGCACCCAGTACGGGATGCTGGTTCCCGGTGCGCTGATAGGTCTTGCTGGTAGAGGCGCTGATGCAGATGACGGGGGGCTTGTTGAAGTGCTCCCTGTACGTGCTCGAACGGGCGAACTGCTTGAACAGCTTGCCATGCAGGTCACCAAAATCGTCCGGCGTGCTGAACTCCTGGCGGTTGATGTTGTATTCCGGCAGCAGAACACTGAAGTCATAGTCACGCACGTAGGAAGAAAAATTATTCCCTGCAATGCCGGCTATGCGCTTGTTCGATTTCCTGTCGAGAATGCTGGTCTTCAATATCTCGATCAACGGAAATACGCCACTTCCCATCTCGGCACCCATGCCCATGTCCACGGAGATGATGTCCAGCTCGACTGAATAGCGGTCTCCCGTCGGATTGTCCCAATGCGCCAGGTCATTGAAGCGGTTGTCAATCATCCTCAGCGTGTGGCGCAGGTTCTGCTGCCGGCTCGCTCCCCTGGCCAGATTGGCAAAGTTGGTGGTAATGCGCGTGCTGTCCGATGGGTGATAGTTCTCATCGAAACGGATGCTCTTAAGGCTGAAGTGCAGTTCTGCGTTCATGGTGATCCAATGACCTGATTTAGAAATAAAAATGTGGGTTGATTCAGGCCGCAGCCATTTCCTTGGCCAGGCAGGGCCTGGCGCGGTGCATCAGCTCGACCAGCGGCAATGCCCGTTGCACCGCCAGCGCGGCCCGCTGTATCAGGGCCTCGTCGTGCAGGCGGTAGTCCACGAAATCCTTGTCGGTCGCGTACACGCCCAGCGGCAGGGTGCGCGCCTGGAAGAAGCTGAACAGCGGCCGCAGCTGGTGGTCAATCACCAGGGCATGGCGCTCGCTGCCACCGGTGGCCGCCAGCAGCACGGGCTTGTCGATCAAGGCGTCCTGGTGGACGAAGTCGAAGAAGTGCTTGAACAGCCCGGTGTAGGCGCCACGAAAGACCGGGGTGGCCACCACCAGCACATCCGCCTGCTCCACCGCCGCAAGCTCACGCTCCACCCTCTCGGGCAACTGCGAGCGCCACACCGCGCCGGCAAGCTGCGGCGCAAGCTGGCCCAGTTCCACCAGGCGTTGTTCGCACGGAACTTCGTCGGCGATCAGATCAGACAGATGCTCTGCCAGGGCGGCAGATTTGGAGGGGCGTTGCAGTCCACCAGAAACGGCGACCAGACGGAGCGGACGTGACATGGCTGCTTTCACGCGAGACGGCCAAGTTCAGCGCGGGATCCTGCTCCGGCATCCATGCGATCCGAGGGTGTGGTGATGACCATGACTGCTTCCCAAAATGCAAACGAACAATGGGAGCGAATGGTATGGATGCGAATCGATGAAGTAAAATGGTTTTAATTCACCTATGCATGAGCTGCATTCATGCGAAAGTGTGATCCCATCCTTCTGCGCACTGCGCTATGCGGCAGCCATGCCAGGGCCTGCGCGCAACGGGGTTGCTGCGCAGTGAATCCAAGGCCAGTTCAGCCGCCCGCGCCCTGCACCTGCACCAGGCACTCCCGCAACGCCTGCGCCACAGGCCCCAGCACGCGGTCACGCCTTTGCAGCAGGCCCAGCGTGCGCCACACATCGGGCGCGGTCAGGGGTACGCCGCAGACCTGGGCGTGGTCCTGGCGCAGGGCCAGCTGGGGCACGGCGGCCAGGCCCAGGCCGGCTTCCACCAGGGCCAGGGCGCCTGTGACGTGGTTGCACTCGTGCCAGGCCACGGGCTGCTCTGGCAGGCCGGCCATCACCTGGTCCAGCAGCAGCCGGTTGCCGCTCTTATGGGAGACGGAGACCAGGCGCTTGCCCGCCAGCTCGGCCCACTCCACCTGGCTGCGCCCGGCCCAGGCGTGGCTGCGCGGCATGGCCAGCACATAGCGCTCGCGCGTGAGCGCCTCAAAGCGCAGCGACGGCTCCTGGCTGCCCGTGAAGCTCAGGCCAAAGTCCGCATCCCCGCGCAGCACGGCCTCCACCACCTGCTGCGCGCTTTCGTCGATGACGTGCACCTGCACATCGGGCTGCTCCACGGCAAAGGTCTTCAGCACGGGCGGCAGCAGATTGGTGGCCACCGAAGGCACGCAGGCAACCGTCACGCGGCCACGGCGCAGCTTCAGCTGGTCATCCACGCGCTGCACGGCCTCGTCCAGGCCGGCCAGGGCCCTGCGCGCCTCCTGCAGGAATTCATGGCCCACCTCGGTCAGTTCCACACGCCGCGTGGTGCGCTCCAGCAGCCGCGCGCCCAGCACGGACTCCAGCCGCTCCACCCGCCGGCTCAAGGCAGGAGGCGACAGGAAAAGCGCTTCTGCGGCCAGGCGAAAGCTGGCTTTCTCGGCCGCGGTCACGAAGGCGATCAGTTCCCCCATGTCGAATTTGATGCGCTGCACGCAACAGTCCTTCCAAAAGTTGCAATTCACAGAATAACACCCGCTGCATAGGATGGCGCCCTTGATAACGCTGCCCCCTGCGGGCAGGCAAGACCAACAAACGGAGACGACATGCACCAACGCAGACTGATCGCAGGCGGCGCCCTGGCCGCCCTTCTTTCCCTGGCCGTGGGCACCGCCCAGGCCCAGGACTTCCCCCCCAAGAAACCCGTGGTCATGGTGGTCGGCTTCGCCGCAGGCGGCTCGGCCGACATTGCCGCGCGCATCATCGCCAAGAAGCTGGGCGAGAACATCGGCCAGAGCGTGGTCGTGGAAAACAAGCCCGGCGCAGGCGGCAACCTGGCCCACACGCAGGTGGCCAATGGCCCGTCCGACGGCTCGGTGCTGCTCTTCGGCTCCATCGGCCCGCTGGCCATTGCGCCGCACTTCATGAAGATCGGCTACGACCCGCTCAAGGACCTGGCCCCCATCACCATGGGCGTGAACTTTCCCAACGTGCTCGTCGTGCCTGCCGCCACCGGCATCAAGACCCTGGGCGAATACGTGGCCAAGGCCAAGCGCGAACCCGGCAAGCTGGACTTTGCCTCCACCGGCCCCGGCTCCGCATCGCACCTGGCCGGTGAACTGCTCAACGATGTCGCCAAGATCGACACCCTGCACGTGCCCTACAAGGGCGGTGCGCCCGCCCTGCAGGACGTGCTGGGCAACCGCGTGACCTCCTTCTACGCAGCCCCGCCCACGGCCCTGCCCCACATCGAATCGGGCAAGCTGATCCCGCTGGCCACCACGGGCCTCACGCGCCCGGCCTACCTGCCCAACGTGCCCACCGTGGCCGAAAGCTTCCCCGGCTTCAACGCCACCAACTGGTACGCCTTCGTGGCATCCGCCAAGACGCCCAAGCCCTTGCTGGACCGCTGGAACACCGAGCTGGTCAAGGTGCTGAACACCCCCGAAGTGCGCGACAACCTGCTCAAGCACGGCCAGACCGCCGCCCCGGGCACCCGCGAGGAACTGGGCCAGTTCATTGCCGCCGAGCACGCCAAGTGGGGCCGCATCATCCGCGAGCGAAAAATCACCGCCGATTGATTCCCTCGGCAGCCGTTAGCCGTTCCCCAACCATAAAAAACCAGGAGACAAACCATGACCGCCATCCGTTCCACCCCCCTGCCGCCCGCTGTGCAGTCCTCCGTGCCATCCACCCTGCGCCGCCGCACCCTGGGCGCGCTGCTGGGCGGCGCACTCAGTCTGGGCCTGGCCCTGGGCGCTGCCACGCCTTCCACCGCCGCCGCAGATGAAATCCGCGTGGTCACCTCGGGCGGCTTCTCTGCCGCCTATGACCAGCTGATACCCCTGTACGAGCAGGCCACGGGCCACAAGGTCGTCACCTCGCGCGGCGCTTCCATGGGCAACGCGCAGGACTCCATTCCCAGCCGTCTGGCACGCGGCGAGCAGTTCGATATCGTCATCCTCGCGGATGGAGCCTTGGACAATCTGGCCGCCCAGGGCAAGGTGGAAGCGGGCAGCCGCGTGGACCTGGCGCGCTCCATGATCGGCATGAGCGTGCGCAAGGGCACGCCCAAGCCCGACATCAGCACCGTGGACGCGCTCAAGCAGACCCTGCTGGATGCCAAGACCATTGCCTACTCGGCCAGCGCCAGCGGCACCTATCTGGCCAACGAACTGTTCCCGCGCCTGGGCGTGGCCGAGCAGATGAAGGGCAAGGCCACCCGCATCCTCAGCGAGCGCGTGGGCGCCGTGGTTCTGCGGGGCGATGCGGACATCGGCTTCCAGCAGGTCAGCGAACTGCTGCCGTTCAAGGAACTGGAATTCGTCGGCCCCCTGCCCGATGAAGTGCAGCAGCGCGTCTTCTTCTCCGCAGGCGTGGCCACCGGCGCCAAGAGCCCTGAGACGGCGCGCCACCTGATCCGCTTCCTGGCAGCCCCCGCCGCCGCGCCCATCGTGCGCAGCACGGGCATGGAGCCGGCGGCCAAGCCCTGACGGCAGGCCCCCGAGCCCTCAAGGCTCTCTAGGCACTCAAAGCCATCAGGGCCCTCGACACACAGGGGGCCTTCACCCCTCCCCGGTTCGACCTCCATCCAGCGGCGCTGCAACGGCACTGCTGCGGCATGCCGCTGCCCAGCCCTATCACCCTCGCCACACCCATGAACACCAAAACCCTGGTGCTGATCACCCTCGCCGCTGCACCGCTGTCGGCCCTTGCGCAATCCAGCATCACGCTCTACGGCATTGCCGATACCGGCGTGCGCTACACCAGCGGCCTCACCGCCGCCAACGCGGCCAGCAACACCTCGGGCGCCGCGCTGTCCAGCGGCGTCAACACCACCAGCCGCTTCGGGTTTCGCGGCCGCGAAGACCTGGGCGGCGGCATGTACGCCCTGTTCAACCTGGAAACCGGCCTGAACCTGGACACCGGCACCACCGCCAACTCCAGCAAATTCTTCGACCGCGCAGCCATCGTGGGCCTGGGCGGCGGCTGGGGCCAGGTCACGGCCGGCCGCCAGACCAACCTGCTGGCAGATGCCATCAGCCCCGTGGACCCCGTGGGCATGCGCTTCGCCGCCTTCAACCCCAACATCGCCACAGCGGCCCTGAGCAGCCACGGCCTGGGCGTGGAATACGGCAGCGCGGGCGCCACCACGGGCTCGTACCGGCTGGACAACTCGGTCAAGTACACCGGCCGCTTCGGCGGCCTCACCGCCCGCGCCATGTACAGCTTTGGCGAGACGGCGCAAGGCGGCTCCGCCCGCTCATCGGCCGGCGCGGGCCTGGCGTATGGCACGCAGACATGGACGGTCTCCGGCGCCTACCAGCGCTTCAAGACCGCAGACCAATGGGAGCTGAAAGCCGCCACCCTGGGCGCCTCCTACAAATGGGACAACCTGCGCCTTGCGCTGAACACCGCGCGCAGCGACGGCCAGACCAACGCCACCACCAGCCGCACCGTGCAGCGCGTGCACTCGCTGGGCGCCACCTGGTCCGCCCGCAGCACGCTGGACCTGACCGCCGCCCTGTACCGCGTGGAACGCGAACGCAGCGGCCGCGCCGCAGACGGCTACACCCGCGCCCTGCTGTTTGCGGAATACAAGCTCTCGCGCCGCAGCAAGCTGTATGCGGAGCTGGACCGCACGCATTGGAGTGGAGGGTTTCAGGGCGGGCAGAACAAGGATGTGGCTACGGGGGTGACTGCGGGGTTGATGCATAGTTTTTGAGGGCGGTTGCAGCGACCCGCAGCACCTGTTTTGAGGTGCTTGTGGAGGGCTGCTGCCACTCATCTCCGCCGACCTCAGGCGCAGGCACCGGGCAGTGCATGCGTCTTTCGCGCCGCCATCAATGACAAACTGCCCAGGCCTGCCAAAGCGCAGAGCGTACAGAGCGAAAGGACGGCAGGTCCGCCCTCGGTGACAGGCGGCTGCCTACGGCAAAGACTTCGGAAAAGGCAGCTTTGAAGTCCGCATGCTCGCTGGCCGAAAGATCAAAGTCAATGAACAGATGCTCCATGCTCTTCATGTCCTCAACAGCCACCGCTTTAGAAGTGATCTCGGCGAAGTCACACTTCAAACTGTTGAATAGGCTGGTTGAATACATGGTCGGCAACAGCTTCCAGCGAAGGACTGTTAACGGCCTGGGGTAGTCAATCCCGCCAGGACTGCATTCGGACACTCTGTCGGCATGTCTCGGCTGAATGCGGCCATCGAAAATATCGAAGAAGAAACAGTTCAGGCGCTCATCAGGATGCCCTGCGCGTATTCCTTGAGATCAAGCTTAATGCAGGCTGAGACTTGATGCCAAGGTATGACCGGTCGCGATGCTAACCTTGATGGCTGCTTTAAGCTAATAGTCCGCGTTCGACGACGGAAACTGGATGACGGCAATCGCCCTTAAGCGGATTTCAGTATGGAAAAATTCAATATCTCATCTGAGCTACAAATCGGGAATATCAATTACATAGATAAATTAAGAATTAATTACCATTTTAGAGAAAAAACTTATTCTTTGAATTTTAGAAATTCGGCAACTTAAGATGAGCAGGCCTTATATCAGAAGAGATGTCAAACACTTCACACCCAATATTTTCGATAGCTGTTTGGACATCACTTACTTTACAAACCACAAATGCTTTTTTACTTTCATAATTATCTTTAGTGTAGCTTCTGCGTCTAATTGAAATATATTCATTAGTATTTCCCGAAAGATATTCAGCTGGAATTTTTTCCTCTATGATCTTAGCCACTTTCTCTGAGATATCATTATTTTTCACTAATTGCATAAGCATCTCTTTTGCTTTTTCTTTTCTATTAAGGCGTATAACGACGGAGATTTCATAGAAACGTCGATCATTTTCAATTACTGGCTCAAGGAATACTTGCTCTCTAAGACAAGGAAGTTGTGTACCTTTAAACCAAACAATCGCATGCTTCTCGGAAAGAGTATTTTTCTCCTCAGGAAATATAAGAACAAGCGCCAAGTAGGAGCTTTTCTCTTTGGAAAGTAGAAAAAATTCATCCTCGGTAATCTTGAAATTAATTACAGCTTCTTGTCGTTGATTTTTCTCCTGAAAATAACTAGCCTGAATAATTCTCGACTTAACTTGAAGAACATAAGGAAAATCATAGATCCGGTTAATTTCACTTTTCTCTCCAAAAGATTTATTCATCTGATTAGAGATTAAAAGATCAAAACCGAAATCTGCAGGAAGCTTGAATGCTTCCAAGCCGGCACCAAAAATCTTTCCGGCAACTATATACTCAGCCTTAAATCCACTGTAAAGCCTCTTGAAAAAATCTTTACGCTGCAAAATAAACCCCTATCTATTTAATTTATTAATTTTGTCCATATTTGATATGGCAAATTCAGATATCACACAATTTTAAAATAGAGATATAAAATTTGTACTCCCTTCATGACAGAAGAGCTCAAAAAATTATTGCAATGCCCATTCTATTTTATCGCCTTAACTTCGAGACTTCTTGACTGCTTATGGCCGGCAGCGGCGCTTAGTCCACACGTCCGGCAGCTGGGAATTCTAGGCTATCGCCGTAGTCGCTGGGCCTCATTTTCAGGATTTTAGTGAAGCGATGAGATCTTTTGCTTGCAGCCCGGGCGATTGAATTGCTAGCCCTCTGTGGGCGGAGCCAATCCGGCCTTATTTGCCCGCTTTGTCAGATCAATTCCAATAACCTGGATTTCCTCGACTCCGGGATGATGGGCGGCCACATATGTCCCATGCGACTGCAAAGCAGCGACCAGCGTCACGAAATCAACGAAGCTACCATTAGGCAGTTCCCAGCGATGCTTCTTAGCACCCCGCCAGATCAACAAGTAGATCCCACGGTTGGAGGCTTGGTCTCGCAAATAGTCGCCCGCAAGTTGCCCCTCGAGCCGCTCAAATAGCTTCGGCCCCGTCCAGTTATCAGCGATCTTCAACTCAGTCGGAACTGCGCCAGAAAATGTCGAGCAGGTCCATCGCAAATCAGGACGTTTTGCGTCAGGAAGCTCGTCCTCTTGAGGAATCACGAATCGACCGTGGGCATGTCGTTGGCACCATGCTGCGACCCAGTTGCGCAGCTCGGTTTCAAGCTCCGTGCGGATGACCACTGACGCAGTGCTGAGATCGCTGTCTTCCATTTCATGCTTCAAGTCAAGCAAGCGCATGACAGCCAAGTCGAACATCTCGCGGTGGTTAGCCGGAGAGCGCTCGTAGGTTTCGGCGAATTCGCTCACCTGTATTTCACTCCATGCTGGCCGCTCGCTATCGGCCTGGGCCCTGGCTAGTGCCTGCCGCGCCAGCCAAGGGCGGTAGTCGGCGTGGGGATGTTCCTGCGAAAGGCTCTGCAGTGCCAAGAAGGAATCGCGCCCAGGTATATCCTGCAGCAGCCGCACCAAGTACTCGCGGGCATCCTGGGCGTCATCGCGCAAGCCAGGTGTAAACACGCCCTTGCCAGAGCGGTCAATGTCCTTATCGGCGCGCACATGCTGGTGCGCCAGAAGATAGAGGCGCTTGAGCACCGCTGGCGTCCGGTAAGCGCCGCGCATACAGGACGAGGTCCGCCGGTTGCCTAGCAGATGCGCGACAAACGCCATCGTGAATTCCGTGCGCTGAGTGGCGTCGCCCAGTACGTTCAAGTGCTGCTCCACGGTATGGATGGCTGGGCCAGGATCAACGCTGGTCCATGCCGCGGCCCACAGTGCATGGTGCATGGAACCTGCCGCCCCCATCTGTTCACGCGCCAAGGTGGCAATGAGCCCATCGGACAGAGCTGACACCTGGAGAATGTCAACTAGGTGCTCCAGCACAATGGAACGCTGCGGCGAGTGGATGGCCAGCAGCGAAAGGATGTCGTGCGCCACAGCGTTGGCAAGCCACTCCCTGGCGCTATGGATGCGCGCAACCACATATTGGGCGGCCGTGTACGAGTCGCTCATCTGAAGTTCGAATGCGATCTCGACCAGCAACATCGCTGCGACGACCTGCGGGTGGGCTGCGAACAAGGCAGGAAACCAGTCCGGGAAGCCGTTTATCTCCCGCATCGCGTAGCGGAACGCCACACCGGCCTCCGCAGGCGAGAGAGATGCCATCAGTCCAGGGGTCTCCACGGCTTCGACGGTCAATCCGGTGAGTCCCAACAAGTCAGCATGCGGCATGTTGCTTATTTGCGCGCCTTCGGAGAGCAAAGGGGGCGAATACCGGCGCCAGCACGCTACCATGCCATCCCGGAACGCGAGCGCCGTCGGCGCTCCAAACTCTGCTTCGAGGCTGCGCCAATTGCTGCAGGCCCATCGAGAGTGGTTGACCTTATCCAGCTTGCGCATAGCGTTGAGCAGGTAACGCTGCTCATAGCACACGTTCGAAGGATCATCGAAGCTCGAGTTACGCAAAATGTCCAGCCTGCCAGCGAGAAAGACGACTTTCTCGCAGCGTTGTCGCCTGGCTCGTTCCGCAGCTTCTTTGTTACGCTGAGTCCATTCGGCACTCTGTTGCTCCAACTTCTGGCGCGCATCATCCTTCTCTGGAGGCGCCTCAAGCTGCTGCAGTCTTAGTGCTAAAGCCTCATTACCTACCACGGCGCTCACCAACTGATCGTGCAGACCCTGCGGTCGATCAACCTGCACATACAGCGAGAACGCAATCTCCAGTGCCGTGCGTTGGTCCTCTGCCAAGTCGCGTTCGGCAGTGGCAGCGATGGCGGCGGCGAAGTCGTTCTCATCCCAGACTATGGGGTGCATGGCGGCCTGCGCTGCCCAATGGTTGATGACGCGTTGCTCCGAGCGCAGCCAATCGACGAGATACCAAAGCCAAGCCCATTTGAGGGCAGACCAAGCCTGCACCTGCTCAGGCAGGCCTGTCTCCATCACGCCGTGGACGTCCTCATCGTAGGGAACGTCCCGCATCAGCACATGTAGCGTGGCTACAGCGCTCGGCCTCAGCGCGAGCGCATGACGCGCGGTCACAAGGCGGCTTAGCAACGCGCCTATAGGTCGGCGCAACCATCGGTTCCTGACGGACAGGTAGTAGTCATGGCGGTCCATGACCGGGGGTTCGATCAACAGTGCATACAACTGGTCAATGATGTTCGGCAATAAAGAAAGGTCCGTCCGCTCCAAGAACCGTACTGTCGCGGTGGTAAGCCCCGTAACTTCATATTCGTTGAATTCTTTCAGCCGGGGAATGCAGTAGATCAGCCACTGCAACGTCGCCGCGTCGGGTTGATCGATTAGGTTGAGCAACTCAGCCATGCACCGTCGGTCTAGGCTGTCGCCTTCCGAGGCGAACTTACTGCGAACGATTGCCATATCCGACGGGTGTCCCACAGCATCCACGGCATGGAATGCTGCAATGCGCCCCTCGGAAGGCAATATGGCGGAGAGGGCAATCTGCAGGGCCTCGGGGCCAACGTCGGCGATGCGCGCGTGGTAAACCACCCACATGAGGAAGCCGGTTACGGTTTCCTTGTCCTTGTACTCTTGAATCAGCCGGCGCACTGTCTCGCACATATCCGGCGCCGCGAAGCGATGAATAGCGCCGTACTGAATCAGGCTGCGATCAGATATACCCGACGCCAGTTGCTTGCAGACATCCGTCAGTATGGCGCTGCGCACGTTTGAAGGAAGCAGGAGTGGATCACCACCCTCGAACAGAATCTCCGGCGCCACCTGCTGCACTCGCGAAAGGATGCGTGTATCGGACATAGCCAGCCACGGCAACAGACCGCGCAGCGAGGGTGTCACCACCTGAAGCCCGTACTGCTCGCGAATAAACAGGGCTTCTACGCGCTGACGCGACACCTCTTGCTTGAGCAGCCTGTGAAACCAATGCGCAGCGAGATATTCCAGCACGGATCGATGATGGAACCGAACGCTACCGTAGACGTCCGGATCGAACAGAGATCGCTGAAGCAGCGCAGCGATCTCTACATCGTCCCAGCCCAGCACATCGCGCGGGCGCAGACCCAGACCGGCCTGCGGCCCATCGGGCACCTGGATGTTTTGTAAGCGCGTTAGGACCAGGGCGGCCGCGAGCTTTTCCACCCCCTCTCGCGCACGTGCGGGAGTCATGGGATGCGCTTGTGCGCGATCCTGGTTGTCCTGCAAGCGGCGCTGCACGCTGGCGTTCATTAGTTCCTGCCGTGAACCGATCCGCCCCCGTTCGGCCCAAAATCCCACGAGCTCGTCCAGATCCTGAGGGCGCTGGGTAAAAGAACCGGCATCGGCCCGTTCGATGGCATCCATGAACGGCCTGACGAGCCCGATTCCGCGTGCGGTTACAAATCCCTCAACTTGCGACGACGAAAGTGGCTCCAACCCCACCACCTGGAAGACCGGCCCTTCATCCTGACCCTGGCCGGGATGTTCAGACCGCTTCGCGGATGACGGAAATAGCTGGCCACAGAGCTTCAGATCAGTCCGGGGCCGCCATGCCGACGGCCGCCCCGTTATCAGAATGTGCGTCCGGTCTAACGCCTTAGCCAGCTTCACGGCAACCCTGCGCACCGCCCTCTCGAAATCCTGCGATGAGCGCAGCCGCGACTCATCGATGGAGTCCAACAGCACCCAACCGGGCTCCTCAGAGGCCAACCATGCCTCGAAATCTTCGTGACTGCCGATGTCAAAAGACCCATCGAATTCTTGGATTACATGCTCTAGGCGGAGAAAAAAGGCCGCCTTGCGCTCGCTGCGCAAGCGCCGCGCAGCTTCCTGCAGCAACCATGTCTTGCCGGACCCACCTTCTGCCAGCATGACCACCCTGGGCTGCTCCAGCAGAGCAGACATAAGCACCGCATCCTGTCCCCGACCGGGCTCCATCGCCACGTCATCGCCTGGCCGCCCTGTTGGAAGCAGTTCTCGGAAGGTGCGGTGCAGTTCGATATACATGAGCGGCAAGGATAACTAACAACCTGTCGCCTAGGCAGTGCCGAATGGGCTGCTACGAGTTTCGATGACAACTTCTTGCGTGGCCGATGAAACTGAGAACAACACAATATGGCACGCCGCACGGAAGGTGCTCCTCATGCTCTAGCTACTGCTTCGGGTCGGCAGTACCAGTTCATGAGCCGCAATAGCGGACTTCCAGCAGCCTTCAGGCTGCGCTGACGATCACTGTCGGCTGCCCAGACCTGTCGTTGGGCCGCCGCCAGTTTGGGTGCTCGAATGACTGCTATATAGCCGTGAGCGATTGATCACGAGGCACTAATGAACAGCGGCAACCGCTGCAAAGCCGAGACCCACACCCCACAGATCAGCATCACCAAATGGATCGATATCAGACCAGAAGCTGGACAACTGGCCAAGCCGGTTGATCAGTTCCGAGGGAGATCCCAATTGCTTGGCTCTGCGACTGACCCATCCCAAACGAACGCACAAGGCATTCAAGTTCCCGCGACGAATGAAAGAGTCAGCCATCAACAAACCACAGACTCAGAGCTTGGCCCCGACCCATATGGCTCGCCCTTGCACCAGGCCCTCTGCCTTCCCGGCAATGACGATATCCGGGTGCTCGCTTTTATCAGCGTTGTCAGCCACTGCATGCCAAACATCGCCCACCCGCTGAAAGCGCCGCACAAGCATCTGCCCTTCCCACGCGAATGCATAGACGCTGCCACGGCGCGGCGTTCCATCCGCACGATTGAGCAAGAGCACGGCACCGTCCCGGATCGTGGGCTCCATGCTGGTTCCTGCCACATGGACGAGGGCCGCGTTCACCGCACTGACACCAACTGAGCGCAAAAAGTCGCGCCGGAACTGCAATGCGCCAAGCTCCGCCACAAGAGCGCTCCCAACATCCGAGTCTTCGGTCACGCCGACGCTGAGTTGCGAGACCTGAACGAAGTCGCTGTGTTCTTCATCCCCGTCCAGGGAGTATTTCGGCAGATTCAGCGCCTCTTCTATCTCGCGCGCGAGCTTCGCGCCTATGGGCTTTCTCCCTCTCAAGCGATCAGACCAATAACTGGAGGTCCGGCCAAGTCGGTTGATCAGCTCCGAAGGGGAACCCGAGTTGTCGCCCTTCCGACTGGTCCAGCCCAAGCGCAGGCAAAGGGCATTCAAGTTCGCACAGCGGATATTTGACGTGTCGCTCATGGGTGTACTTGAGCCCACGAATTACACCAAAGGGTGTTGACAAGAAGTGATTCCAACGATGCAATGGCGATTGATCGTTTCTATGAATACACGCTCGTCCTTACCCCATGCACATCACCCACCACTTGCGCGAGTGCCGCTGCCTGGCCGCAATCACGCTGTCGCCCGCGCAACGCGGCAATGCAGGGCCATTGACGGGGCACGCACCGTGTTGAAGTCCACCAAGACAAGGTCCCAAATGGATGAGACCACGCACCTCACCCACCGCTTCACCCGAGGGCTTCGCTTTGACGGACTGTGGACCTACTCGGCGCTCACGCCTTCAGGCCGAGCCTATTGGGCACGGCTGCCGGCAACCCGGGCAGGCGGCATGGCTGCAGCAGATCCACAGCGGGCCTGGTGGTGCGTGCGCCAGTGCGTTGCAGTGCTCAATCGCAGGCCCTGGCGTTCCGCGCATCTGCCCTCGGGCCTGCCTGCGCGGCCGGAATGTGGCGATGTGGTGCTGGCCCTGGGCGCAATGCTTGCGGGCTGGAACGTGAAGGTGCTGGATGACCCCTCGACACAGGCGCCACTGCTGCGCAGCACCGATGCGCTGCTTGCCGGTGGCTGCTCTTTGCTGCAACTGCAGGCCGAGGATTCGAGCGATGGCGTGCAAGCCGTTTTCTGGGCCTGGGTGATCGGCGTGGAAATGCACGAGAGGTTCCAGCGTGCCAAGCGCATTTCAGCCTTTGACATGCCCGGGCGCCCTGGCGCGCTGCTGATCTGGCCCTTCGGCTCGCCCCTGGCATGGAATCACGCCTTGAGGGTGACGGTGGATGGCGAGGGGCTGTGTGATGTGGATGGCCTGGATGCGCGCGCAAGCCGGTACCGCTGCACGGCGGCCATCACGCTGGAGCCACTGAGCAACGACATTGCCGTCAACGGCAGCTTCTCCTGACCGGCTTTTTCTGACCGGCTTTCCTGACCCGAAGAAATGCAGAACTCCAATCTCACGCCAGAGCAGTACGAGCGGGAAATTCCGCTGGAGCCAAGTAGTCCCGGTCAACGCCTCATCAGCGGCCTGCTCTTTGATGGTCACTGGCAATACAGAAGGCGTGCGGAAGCCGGCAAGACCAGCTGGACACAGCTGCCGGTGGCCTCCGACCTTGCTGGCCCGGCCGACCCTTATGGCACCTGGTGGTGCGTTCGCCGGTGCGCCGTGGTTCTGGAGCAGCAGCACTGGTTGTTCCTGCGGCTGCCCGTTCACCTGCCCCCGCTTCCCGACGTGGAGGAGCTGGCGCAGATCCTTGATGTGCTGCTGCCCGATTGGGACGTGCAGGCACCTGCTGAATGCGCCCGGACGCCCTTGCTGTGCGCCCAGGCAGTCGAGCAGGGAGGCAGTGCCTTGCTGATGCTGGAGTCACCGGAATGCGAAGGGCCCAAGCCGGGCATTTTCTGGGCCTGGGTGGTGGGGTACGAGCCGGAGCTGCCGTTGTCGTGCACCGACGATTGCGTTGCGTCCGACACATTGCCGTCCCCGGGCGCGCAGGCCATGGCGCCTCCCAAGGCTTTGCTTGCCCTGCCCTTTGGCTCGACCCTGCCCTGGTCCAGCGGGTACGCCACCCGGATCCAGGTGCAAGCCGACGGGACCTGCCTCCTGCATGATGCGGGCGGCCCCTGGCACCCATGCCAGTGGCTTGGCACGGTCACGCTTGCAGCCAGGCCCGCACCGGCCTGACGGTGGTGGATCTGCAGCCGCAATGCACATGCCCAGGTCTCCCATTCGTACCTTCATGCCCGGCCTGCGCTTCGATACGCAATGGCGCTACGAGGTGGGTACACAGACGCGCAAGACGCGCTGGGCCACACTGCCCACGGTTCCCGATGCCCAGTGCCTGCCCGATCCGCTGGGCGCCTGGTGGTGTGCGCGGCGATGCGCTGCCGTGCTGCGGCAACGGGCATGGCTGCAGGTGCAATTGCCGCTGCAGTTGACGCCGCAGCCCGGCCCGCAAGAGCTGGCGCAGGTTCTGGCTTTGCTGCTGCCCGGCTGGAAAGCGCAGCTTGAGAATTTCCCCGCCCTCGCTCCGCTGCGTTGTGCCCAAGCCATGCAGCGGGGCGGCAGCGCCATGCTGCTGCTGGAAATGCCAGGTCACAGATTTCGCCACCCTGCGCTCTTCTGGACCTGGGTGATCGGCATGGAGCGATCACCGCTGCGCCTGCGCTCTGCAAAAAATCTCACGCGCCTCGAATCCTATCCACCAGCGCAGCCGCTGCCCGAAGCCTTGCTGGCCATGCCCGCCCGCCGCTCAAGGCCCGGCGCCAACCGCCACGTCACCCGCATCCAGATGGACGCCGCCGGGCGCTGTATCTCGGATGACGCCGCCTGGCCATTGGATGGATGCAGGTGGCTGGCCTGCATCACGCTGGAGCAGTTGGGCGGGGGTTGAGTTGTGGCCGCGGCCAGGTGCGATGGTTGGTGAAGGCGGGCCAGGTTTTGCAGCCAGGGGGATCGGAGATTCCTACCACGGCCATGTTATATACAATGCCCACGTTATCCAAGGAGTCGCCGATGCCCTCAACACGCTCACCCATCAGTCGCGCCAGCCAGGCCGAGCGGTTCGTGGCCGGGCTGTTTGAAGACGCAGGCTGGACGATTGATACCGCGCCGGAAGGTGACGATGACCGTGTGGACCTGAGCGTTCACCGTGGCAATCAACGCTATGCGGTGGAGATCAAGTCTTCACAAGGACGGGCTGATCGCGTGGTGCCACTGCTGGCTCAGGCCATTTTGCAGGCCCAGACTCTTGCAACTCAGGAACGCGGCGCGGCTCCGCTGGCGGTGGTCTATGTGGACCATGTATCACCTGCCCTGCTCAGGCAGGTGATGGCATTTGCCGAGCGTTTTGCGCCCCATGTCGCCTTCGGTATCGTGTCTGAAGAGGGGCCCAATCATTTCCACGGTCCGGGCCTCGATGATCTTCAAGAGTCACCGCGCCCGCGCTTGCTGGCCAGACACGCGCCCGCCAGGCCCGCTCCCGCGATCAACCTTTTCTCGGACCTCAATCAATGGATGCTGAAGGTGCTCTTGGCACCTGAGTTGCCTGAAGGTTTGCTCAACGCGCCAAGGGGCCGGTATTGCAGCGGGGCGGAGCTGGCTGCTGCGGCCCAGGTTTCTGCCATGAGTGCTTCCAGATTCCTGACCCAGTTGGGCAATGAGAATTTCCTGGACAGGTCATCAAGCCATCTGCGACTTGTGCGCAGGCGCGAGTTGTTCAGCCGCTGGAGTGCAGCAGCCACACGCCCTGGCACCGAAATTCCCGCCCGCTTTCTGGTGCGGGTGCCGGTGGCCTTGCAGATGCGTGAGTTGCTGGACCGCGCGCCCGGTGAACGCTGCCTGGGCCTGTTCGCGGCAGCCGACGCGCTCAAGCTGGGCCATGTCAGCGGTGTGCCGCCCCATGTCTTTGTGCGCAAGCTGCCGCGTTCGGGCTTTGCGGCCTCTGACGATTGGGACATGCTGGCGGCGTTTCCCGAGGGAACGCCCGACATCATCGTGCGACAGGCACCGTGGCCGGAGTCGATATTTCGGGGCGCCACAAACCATGATGGACTACTGACAGCCGATGCAATCCAGGTCTGGCTGGATGTTTCCAGCCATCCGTCCCGAGGCAAGGAGCAGGCTGAACTGATCTACCAGGAAGTTCTTCAGCCGCTGATCGAAGAAGGACTCTGAATGAATGACTTGCACGCATTCGCCAAGCTGGTCAAGGCACTGAGCCCCTGGCGGGGGCAGTTGGTCTTCATCGGTGGCTGGAGCCATCGGCTGCACAGCTTGCATCCGCAGGCCAACAGACAGGAGCACCAGCCGGTTTTCACACGCGATACGGATCTGGCTTTTGCCAACAAGGCACCCATTGAGGGCGACATGAGGAGTGCGTTGGCGGCACATGGATTTACCGAGCAATTGGCAGGAGAGTTCAAGCCACCAGCGGCTCACTACACGTTGGGCAGCGACAGCAAGGGTTTCTACGCCGAGTTTCTGACACCACTTTCCGGCAGCGGGCGCAAGCGCGATGGAACGCCAGATGCCACGATGGAGAAGGCAGGCATCTCAGCCCAGAAGATTCGTCATCTGGAGATCCTGCTGGTCGACCCGTGGGTTGTCACGGCAGGTCCGCAAAACGGTATTCCGCTTGAAGCACCGGTAGACCTTCAGGTCGCCAACCCGCTGTGCTTCATGGTCCAGAAGCTGCTGATCAAGAAGGACAGGAAGCCAGCGAAGCACGCTCAGGATTTGCTGTACATCTACGACACCATCAGCCTCTTCGGCCATCTTCTGCCGCTATTCAAGGACTGCTGGAACACGAGCGTGCATCCCGCCCTTGGCGACATGGGAGACACGGTTGCAAGAGAGTGGGATGCGAGCTTTGCGCATGTGACTGATGCCATCCGGCAGGCCGCACTCATCCCTGCAGATCGAAAGCTTTCTCCCGAGGAATTGCAGGCCACGTGCAGGTATGCGTTCGACCGGATTTTCAGGTAGGGCAAGCAGTGCAATAGTGCTCGCCCCGATCCGCATGGGTTCTTGATGTGCCCTGCGCAGCACGCCTCAGGTCGGCGTATCCACGTCATCCCAGTCATTGCCTTCGAAGCGCACCAGCCAGTTCAGCGCATGGTGGCGTTCCATGAGCACGTCGGCGCTCAGCCCGGCTGGCGCGGGCTGCTGTTGCACCTGGGCCTGGCGCACGATCCAGTGCAGGCGGTAGTGCTGGTCCAGTGCGTCGAGGATTTCGCTGTCGGGCCGCATGCGTGCGGCATGCAGGGCGCCCTTTAGGTCGCCCGCCTGCAGCAGGGTGCGCGAGGTGAGCGACACGTCGCAGATGGCGTCGGGGAACGGCAGCGTATCGACCAGGCCCAGCGCCCATTCCAGCAAGTACGCGGCTTCGTAGCGCCAGCCGAACTTGGCGATGGCCTCTTCGGAGGGCTGGGCAGTGGCCATGAATTCGCGCTCGTTGGGGGTGAGCGCAGCCTGGGCGGCCGGCAGGCGCTGGAACAGTTGCTCGGGCGTGAGCGGTTCGCCACTGTTCAGTGCTTCGTTCAGTGCGTCGTTCAGTGATTCGGCGCGCACGGCCACGGCCAGCAGAGCAAAGGCACGGGCGGCGATCTCGTCAGGTGCGCGCATGCGCAGTTCGGGCTCGGAGATCAGCGGCGGCAGGCTGGCCGCTGGCGTGAAGCCGCGCTGCGCCAGCAGCTGTTCACTGCGCTGCTTGCGCTGCCAGGCCTGCTGCGGATAGGGCAGCGCAGCCTGCTCATCAGGCTCGGCGCCGTTGGCATCCAGCAGGATGCGGCCTTGCGGATCGCGGATGCTGCCGTCCGTCAGAAAGGCGAAGGCGTTGGCGCGCTGCGCCCAGCCGGCAAAGGCATCGAGCTGGGCCGGCGCAATGCCCAGGCTCAGGTGCTGCTGCACGCGCTGGATGTGGCGCATGGCGTGGTAGCGGTTGCGCGTCATCTGCCCATCGCCGCGCCCCAGCACATAGCCGACAAAGCCGGAAAGATGGGGCGCCAGCTCAGGGTCCGCAAGATCGCGGCGCCCGGCCAACGTGTGCGGAAAGTCAAGCGCGGGAAGGTCCCAGACGGTGCAGTAGGCGTTGATGAGTACCTCATCTTCTGCGGCATCCGACTGGGGTTCGTGCGGCTGGTGCTGGGTTTGCTGGTGTTCCTCTTGGCGAGCGGTCTCGGGGGCGGGCTTGCTGAATGCGGTCTTGAGGCGGGTGAGGAGATTTTTCATGTTCACGGGCTTGGTTCCGGGCTTGGTTCCGGGCTTGGTTCCGGGGTTGGTTCCGGGATTGGGAGCGGCAGGAAACGCACCGCCTCTTGGCCACAGTGCGGCTTGCAGACGGCGGGTAACTCAGCCCTGCAGCTCCAGCACCGCCATCCGGTCATACAGCGTGGCCCGCGAAATGCCCAGCTGGCGCGCCGTGGCCAGTTTGTTGCCGCTGTTGGCGGCCAGGGTGGCGGTGATGGCCTTGCGTTCCAGCTCGGCCACCTGCTGGGCCAGGGGGCGCAGCAGGTCGGTGTCGGCGGGGCTGTTGTGGCG
>NZ_JFYT01000066.1:0-53427 GCF_000632165.1 Delftia sp. RIT313
GGCGGGCAGGCCGGGGGTATCGGGTGCGGAATTGGGTGCGGACTGGGGTGCGGATCGGGGGACGGATTGGGGGGCGCGTGCGTAGCGCTGGCGCTCCATGTCCAAAAGCCAGTCGTGCAGGGCCTTGGCGGCCGTGGCGTCGTCCTGGCCCCAGCGGTCCATGACCTGGGCTGCCAGCGCGCGCGGGGGCAGGCTGGCATCGGCATCCAGGCCGATGCGGCGCAGCCGGGCGCGGGTCTTGTCCATCAGGCGCAGCCATTCATCGCGGCTGTTGCGCTGGGCGCGGGCCATCCAGGCCAGCCAGGCCAGAGCGGCCACGCCGGCCAGCGCGCCCAGCAGGCGCAGCATGTCCACCCACGATGGCGACTGCACGCCCAGGTTCTTGAGCAGGTCCAGTTGGCGGCTTTGCGTGTAGTTGAGCACCCACTGGTTCCAGCCGTTGTTGACGGCCTCCCACACGGCGCGCATCTGCTGCAGCATGCCCACGCCCACGAAGTTGCCCACGGCGCCCGCAATGGCACCCTGGGGCGCGCGCAGGCGCTGGAACTCGCCCACGCGCGACGGGGCCACGGCGCCGGTGGGGTCGATGCGCACCCAGCCCTCGTCCTCCAGCCAGACCTCGGTCCAGGCGTGGGCGTCGGCGTTGCGCACGGTCCAGTAGCCATCGACAGGGTTGCGCTCGCCGCCCTGGTAGCCGGTGACGATGCGGGCAGGCACGCCCATGCCGCGCATCAGCACGGCGAAGGCCGAGGCGATGTGCTCGCAGAATCCCTCTTTGCTGTCGAACCAGAAATCATCGGCCGTGTGCACGCTGTCCACCACGCCGGGCTCCAGCGTGTAGGTGTAGCCGCCCGTGCGCAGGCGCGCCAGCGCGGCCTGTACCCAGGCGCGGGGCGGGGCGTCGGCCAGTTGCGGGTCGGCGCGCATCTGGCGGGCCAGCTCCAGCGTGCGCGGGTTGCTGCCTTCGGGCAGCTGGGTGTAGCGGCGCAGGGCGCGCGTGGGCTGCCGCGGCCCGTAGCTGAACTGCACATGGCTTTGGGCGCTGATGCGCACCACGTCGGTGATGGGGCGCCAGGTCAGCCATTGCAGCTGGGGCGTCATGCGGGCGCTGCCCATGCCCGGGGGCAACTCGGGAGCCCTGGCCGCGGCGTCCAGCAGGGGCAGCCAGGGGCGGCGGCTGGGCTCGATGGTCATCTGGTAGCTCACGCCCTCGCCGGAGACGCGCAACTGCGCGTCCTCCAGAACGGCCTCCGTGTCCATCTGCCATTCCTGCCCGTCAAAGCGCGACAGAACGGGCCCCCGGAAATACAGGGTGTTGGCAGGCGGAGGAGCACCATCGGGCGTATCGAAACGCAGGCGCAGGGCCACGTTTTCGTCCAGCACCAGCGAGGCCATGGAGCCCACGCGCATGTTTTCCGACAGGCCGCTGCGGCCGGCCAGGTCGTTGCTGGGCACACCCCACAGCGGCGCCATGCGCGGGAAGAACAGGAACAGCGCCACCATGACCGGCGTACCCCACAGCGCCAGCAGGGCTGCCGTGCGCAGCGCCTGCGTCAGCGGCGGGCGGCCGGCGGTCATGTGGGCATTGACCAGGGCCGTGAGCAGGCCCAGCAGGCCCAGCACCATGGCCAGGGCCAGCAGCAGGGATTGCGAGTAGAAGAAGTTGGCCAGCAGCGCGAAGAAGCCCAGGAAGAACACCACCATGGCATCGCGCCGGGCGCGCAGCTCCAGCGTCTTGAGCGCCAGCAGCAGCACGATCAGGGTCACGCCCGCATCGCGCCCGATAAAGGTGCCGTGCGAGACCCAGGTGGCGCCCACGGCCAGCAGCAGCAGTCCACCCAGCACCCAGCGGCCGGGCAGGGGCTGGCCGCGCCAGGCCAGCAGGCCGCGCCACAGCAGCAGGCCGGCCACGAAGACCATGGTCCACCAGGGCGTGTGGGCGGCCTGGGGCATCAGCACCCAGGCGACCACGGCCAGCAGGAACAGGGTGTCGCGCGCATCGCGCGGCAGGGCGGCCAGGCGCTGGCGCCAGGGGGCCGCGGGCTGCGCAATGGCTTGGAAGGAGGAGGGCATGGACGTGCGATTCATGGGCAGGCCGCCAGGGCTTCCAGGCAGAGCGTGGCGTGGGCCGCGCCCTGGTCGGGTGCGATCTCGCGGCCGTCGGGCAGGCGCAGGCCCCAGGTCAGGTCCTGCTGGCGCGCGACCAGCACCCAGGCGGTCAGGCGGCTGAGGCGGGCCTCGGGGTCGGCCAGGCCGGTGGCCTTGGCGTCCAGCCACAGGCGGTGCTGCTGGGACAGCGGGCGGTCGCGGCTCACCAGCTGGTCACTGCCCGTGGCAAAGGCCTGGGCAGCCTTTTTCCAGACCACCAGCTTGAGCGCATCACCGCGCCGGTAGGCACGCACACCATCGAACTCGTCGCCGTGGCGCGTGGAGGCCGCGCTGCGTCCGCCGGCATCGGCACTGGCCGCAGGCAGGGGCGGGGGATTGTGTTCGGGCGCCGGGTAGATCCAGGCCTGGGTCTGCGCGCGCCACAGCGCCCAGACGCGGAAGGTGCCCAGCGGGTAGCGTGTGGCCGCCGTGATCGTGGGCAGCGATTGCAGGCCCCGGCGCAGTGGCGTGAAAGCCAGTTGCGCCGTGGTGCTGCCCTGTGCCGGGACATCGATCCAGGTCCAGTCGGTGGCCGCTGCATCGCCCTGCACGGCCAGGCCTATGCCCCAACGCGTGCTGCGGCGCGTGTTGTGCAGCACCACGTCGAAGCGGCAGGGCCGGCCGGCAAAGCTGCCGGCCGGCGGCTGCAGGTGCAGCGCCAGGCCGCGCAGATTGCCGTGGCCGACCACCATGCCCGCTGCCGCGCTGCCGGCCAGCAGGAACGTCAGCAGATAACCCAGGTTGAGCTGGTAGTTGATGGCGGCCACCAGCAGCACGCACAGCGTCAGCGCCAGGGCCCAGCCTGCACGCGACGGCATGATGTAGACATTGCGCTGTGTCAGCTTCAGGCTGTCCGTGCGTGGCAGGCGGGCATGCCACCACTGGCGCACGCGCCGCGCGGGAGACCAGCGCTGGCGCAGCGATGCCCCCGGCTGGGGGGCGCCGGGCGAAGACGCGGGGGCGGCCGGCATCAGCGCAGCGCCACGGCGTCCAGCATGGCGCGCACCTGCTCCACGGCGCCCCGGCCGGAGGAGCCTATGGGCACCAGGCGGTGGGCCGCCGTCTGCGGCAGGATGGCCTGCACATCGTCGGGCGCCACGTAGTCGCGCCCTTCCATCAGAGCCACGGCCCGGGCCGCGCGCAGCAGCGCAATGCCCGCGCGAGGCGACAGGCCCTGCACGAACCACTGGCCCGAGCGCGTGGCTTCCAGCAGGTCCTGCACATAGTCGAGCAGGGCATCGCTGGCATGCACCTGGAGCACGGCAGCCTGCAGGTCCTGCAGCTCCTGCGTGGTCAGCAGCGGTGCCAGCGCGTCGGCCTGGGCGCGCCGGCCATTGCCGGACAGCAGGGATCGCTCGGCCGCGCGGTCGGGATAGCCCAGGCTGATGCGCATCAGAAAGCGGTCCAGCTGGCTTTCGGGCAGCGGGAAGGTGCCCAGCTGTTCCTGCGGGTTCTGGGTAGCGATCACGAAGAAGGGCTCGGGCAGGCGGTGCGTGCGGCCCTCGGCCGAGACCTGTCGTTCCTCCATGGCTTCGAGCAGTGCGCTCTGCGTCTTGGGGCTGGCGCGGTTGATCTCGTCGGCCAGCAGCACCTGGGCGAAAACGGGGCCCGGGTGGAAGACAAAGGTCTCGCTGGCGCGCTCGTAGATGGACACGCCGGTGAGGTCGCTGGGCATGAGGTCGGCCGTGAACTGCACGCGCGAGAACTGCAGCCCGAAGCTGTGTGCCAGCGCATGCGCCAGCGTGGTCTTGCCCACGCCGGGAACGTCTTCCAGCAGCAGGTGTCCCCCGGCCAGCAGGCAGGCCACACTGTCGCGGACCTGAGCCGGTTTCCCTACAACCACCGTGTTAAGCTGATCCAGAAGCGCCTTGATCTTGTGTGTTGCTTGCATGGCGCGACGTTATCCTAAAAAAAACATCGCGGAGACATCACTGTGGGCAAGACGGGTTATTTCACCCATAGGGAGTGCTGGCGGCATGAGATGGGGCCGGGGCACCCGGAATGCCCGGCCCGGCTCGACGCCATCGAGGACCGGCTGCTGGTGACCGGCGTGGCCGATGCGCTGGAGCGGCACGAGGCCCCCCAGGCCTCGCTGGCCGATATCGAACTGGCCCATGACCGCATGCATGTGGCCGCGCTGCAGGGCTTGACACAGCGCCTGGTCGAGGAGCAGCAGGCCGGCGGCCCCGAGTACTCCCAGATCGATACCGACACCTCCATCAACAGCCATACCTTCTCGGCCGCCCTGCATGCGGCCGGCGCCGCGCTGGCGGCCACCGATGCGGTGATGGCCGGCGAGCTGGAGAACGCCTTTTGCGCCGTGCGCCCGCCGGGCCACCATGCCACGCGCCACCAGGCCATGGGCTTTTGCTTCTTCAACAACGTGGCCGTGGGCGTGAAGTACGCGCTCAGCCGCCACCACCTCAAGCGCGTGGCCGTGATCGATTTCGACGTGCACCACGGCAACGGCACGGAGGACATCCTCTCCGGCGACGACCGCGTGCTCATGTGCGGCATCTTCCAGCACCCGTTCTACCCCTTCAGCGGCGACCAGCATCCGGCCGCCAACATGGTCAACGTGCCGGTGGCCGCCTATACCAAGGGCATGGACATCCGCGAGATCGTCGAGATGATGTGGATCCCGCGCCTGGAGGCCTTCAAGCCCGAGCTGATCTTCATCAGCGCCGGCTTCGACGCCCACCGCGAGGACGACATGGGCCAGCTGGGCATGACCGAGCAGGACTTCACCTGGATCACCTCGCGCATCAAGGACATCGCGCGGCGCTTTTCCAAGGGGCGCATCGTCTCCTGCCTGGAAGGCGGCTATGTGATGGGGCCGCTTGCGCGCAGCGTGGAAGCGCACGTGCGCGTGCTGGCCGACCTCTGAACCGGATCTGGAGCACCATGAACGCGAGCACCCATCCTTCTGAAGCCAGCCCCCTGCTCGACATGCAGCGCGACGCGCGCGGCGTCGTGCGGCTCACGCTCAACGACCCGCAGCGCTTCAATGCCCTGGGCGAGCAGATGCTCACGCAGCTGCAGCAGGCGCTGGACGACGTGGCGCGCGACGAGTCCGTGCGCGTGGTCGTGCTGGCTGCGGCCGGAAAGGCTTATTGCGCCGGACACAACCTCAAGGACATGGCGGCCCATCCGCAGCTGGACTACTACCAGAAGCTGTTTGCCCAGTGCAGCCGCATGATGCTGTCCATCCACCGGCTGCCCGTTCCCGTGATTGCGCGCGTGCACGGCATTGCCACGGCGGCGGGCTGCCAGCTCGTGGCCCAGTGCGATCTGGCCGTTGCTGCGCAGGCGGCACGCTTTGCCACCAGCGGCATCCACTATGGCCTGTTCTGCGCCACCCCCAGCGTGCCGCTGGTGCGCAACGTGCCGGCCAAGCAGGCCATGGAGATGCTGCTCACGGGCGACTTCATCGACGCGCAGCAGGCGCTGGACCAAGGCCTGGTCAACCGCGTGGTGGCCGAGGAGGCGCTGGACGATGCCGTCGAGCACTTCGTGCAGTCCATCGTCAGCAAGCCCCGTGCGGCCGTGGCCATGGGCAAGGCGCTGGTCTACCGGCAGCGCGAGATGGGCATCGAGGCGGCCTACCAATTGGCCGGCCAGACCATGGCCGCCAACATGATGGATGCCGACGCCCAGGAGGGCGCCCAGGCCTTCGCCGCCAAGCGCGAACCGGCCTGGAAGACGGGCCGCTGACCGACCTGCATGTAGGTCCCGGTCCGGTCGGCCTGTCCTGGATCTGCGCGATGATGGCGGCCTGCGCCCTTGCGGCGGAACGGCCCTGACCCATGGACATCTTCGACAAGCTCATCAACGACTTCCAAAGCTCCAGCGCCTGGCTGGAGTTCTCCGTGCTCATCGCCTGCCTGCTGCTGGCCTACGGCGCCATGCGCGGCCTGCATGCGCGCTACGGCCATCTGAACGATGGAAAGCCCTCCGTATGGATAGGCCGCCATGCGCTCGATGGCGCCCTGTTCCCGCTGCTGGCGCTGGTGCTGGTCTTCACCAGCCAGGAGATCCTGGCGCGGTTTTCCACGGTGTTCTGGCTGCGCGTGGCCGTGTCGCTGCTGGTGTCCCTGTCGGTGATCCGCTTCGTGGCGCGGGTGCTCAGCCGGACCTTCCCCCACTCCACCGTGGTGCGCCTGATCGAGCGCATCTTCTCCTGGCTGGCCTGGGGCGCGGCCGTGCTGCACAGCATCGGCCTGCTGCCACAGGTCATGGAGGAGCTGGAGGCCCTGCAGTTCAACATCGGCAAGACGCCGGTCAGCCTGCTCAACCTGATCGAGGGCACGCTGTCGGCGGGCCTGATGATGGTGGCCGTGCTGTGGGTGGCAACGCTGTTCGAGCAGAAGGTCATCAACCAGTGGGTCAGCGACCTGTCCATGCGCAAGGTGGCCATGAACATCACGCGCAGCGTGCTGATCCTGGTGGGCCTGCTGGTGTCGCTGTCCATGGTGGGCGTGGACCTGACGGCGCTGTCCGTCATGGGCGGCGCCATCGGCGTGGGCCTGGGTTTCGGCATGCAGAAGATCGCCTCCAACTATGTGAGCGGCTTTCTGGTGCTGATCGAGCGCGCGCTGCGCATCGGCGACAACGTGCGCGTGGATGGCTTCGAGGGCCGCATCACCGACATCCGCACGCGCTACACCATCATCCGCGCGCTCAACGGCCGCGAATCCATCGTGCCCAACGAGACGCTGATCACCCAGCGTGTGGAGAACCTCACCGGATTCGACGTCAAGTTCGGCCTGTCCACCAATATCGTCGTGGGCATGGACAGCGATGTGGAGCAGGTGCGCGGCATCCTGCTCGATGCCGCAGCCGCGCAGCCGCGCGTGCTCAAGACGCCCGCGCCTTCGGTGGCACTGGTCGACTTCGTCGAGCAGGGGCTGCAGTTCAGTCTCAGCTACTACATCAACGACCCGCAAAATGGCCAGGGCAATGTGCGCTCCGAGGTGAACCTCGCCGTGCTGCGCGGCCTGCGTGCCGCGGGCGTGAGCCTGCCGGTCCCCAAGCAGGTGGTACAGATCACCGAACGCGGGGGCGTGGTGGCTCAGGCAGCAGAGAAAAGCAGCTAGGATTATTCCTAGGTGCATACCCTGAGTTCAGGCTGTTCCCCCGCAGTAAATCTCAAGGGTCGTGCTTAAAATGGCACGATCGTTCTTTTTTGTGAGCGCGCATGCGGCCCTCGGTCGTCAGGGAAACCTGCCGCAGCTGCTGCAGCGCCGCATACAATGATTTCGGTTTACGTAAACGTCAATCTATCAATCAATCAGGAGCCGCTGCAATGAAGGTTTTGGTCCCGGTCAAGCGCGTGGTGGACTACAACGTGAAGGTCCGCGTGAAGTCGGACGGCACGGGCGTGGACATCGCCAACGTCAAGATGAGCATGAACCCCTTTGACGAAATCGCCGTCGAAGAAGCCGTTCGCCTCAAGGAAAAGGGCGTGGCCACCGAAGTCATCGCCGTCTCCTGCGGCGTGGCCCAGTGCCAGGAAACCCTGCGCACGGCCATGGCCATCGGTGCCGACCGCGGCATCCTGGTGGAGACCACCGAGGAGCTGCAGCCCCTGGCCGTCGCCAAGCTGCTCAAGGCGCTGGTGGACAAGGAACAACCCGGCCTGATCATCCTGGGCAAGCAGGCCATCGACGACGACGCCAACCAGACCGGCCAGATGCTGGCGGCCCTGGCCGACCTGCCGCAAGCCACCTTCGCCTCCAAGGTCGAAGTCGCTGGCGACAAGGTGAATGTCACGCGTGAAGTGGACGGCGGCCTGGAAACCCTGGCCCTGAGCCTGCCGGCCGTCATCACCACCGACCTGCGCCTGAACGAGCCGCGCTACGTCACGCTGCCCAACATCATGAAGGCCAAGAAAAAGCAGCTGGACACCGTCAAGCCTGAAGAGCTGGGCGTCGATGTGGCCCCGCGCCTGAAGACGCTCAAGGTGGCCGAGCCCGCCAAGCGCGGCGCTGGCGTGAAGGTGCCGGACGTTGCCACGCTGGTGTCCAAGCTCAAGAACGAAGCCAAAGTGATCTAAGGAAGACAGCGACATGACATCCCTCGTTATTGCAGAACACGACAACGCTTCCATCAAGAGCGCCACGCTCAACACCGTCACTGCAGCCCTGGCCTGCGGCGGCGACGTGCATGTGCTGGTGGCGGGCGAGAATGCCGGCGCCGCTGCGCAGGCCGCTGCCCAGATCGCTGGCGTGTCCAAGGTCATCCACGCCGACGGCGCCAGCCTGAAGGACGGCCTGGCCGAGAACATCGCGGCGCAAGTGCTGGCGATTGCTTCGAACTACAGCCACATCCTGTTCCCCGCCACCGCCAGCGGCAAGAACGCCGCGCCGCGCGTGGCCGCCAAGCTGGACGTGGCCCAGATCAGCGACATCACCAAGGTGGACAGCGCCGACACCTTCGAGCGCCCCATCTACGCAGGCAACGCCATTGCCACGGTGCAAAGCAGCGACAAGATCAAGGTCATCACCGTGCGCGGCACGGGCTTTGACGCAGCGGCCACCACGGGCGGCAGCGCCCAGGTGGAGCAGCTGGCAGCCGCTGGCGACAACGGCAAGAGCAGCTTCGTGGGCCGCGAGGTCACCAAGAACGACCGCCCGGAACTGACGGCTGCCAAGATCATCGTCTCCGGCGGCCGCGCGCTGGGCAGCAGCGAGAAGTTCCAGGAAGTCATCACCCCGCTGGCCGACAAGCTGGGTGCCGCCATCGGTGCTTCGCGCGCCGCGGTGGACGCAGGCTATGCGCCCAATGACCTGCAGGTCGGCCAGACCGGCAAGATCGTCGCGCCCCAGCTGTACATCGCCCTGGGCATCTCGGGCGCCATCCAGCATTTGGCCGGCATGAAGGACTCCAAGGTGATCGTGGCGATCAACAAGGACCCCGAGGCACCGATCTTCTCGGTGGCCGACTACGGCCTGGAGGCCGACCTGTTCCAGGCCGTGCCGGAACTGGTGCAGGCGCTGTAAGCGGCTGAAGCTGAAAAATGAGGGGCACAGGCCCCTCTTTTTCCGTCATGGATTCCGGGATGGTCCGCTGGTCACGGCGCGCACCACCGACTACAACAACGGACTTGGCCGCCAGCCGGTGCTGGCGATGGCATGAACCGAGAGGGAGATTGAAATGAAGATGATGCGCTTGCGCCTGGCCCGCACGGCCGTGGCCTTTGTCTGTGGCGCCATGGCGCTGGCCGCCGAGGCCAATGCCTGGGTGGTGGGGCAGGTGGCACCCATGTCGGGAGCCGGTGCGACGCAGGGCCGTGCCTATGCCCAGGGCATGCGCCTGTACTTCGACCAGATCAACAAGGCCGGCGGCGTGCAGGGTCAGCCCGTGCAACTGGTCACCGTGGACGATGTGGGCCACCCCGAGGAAACCGTGGACAAGACCCGCAAGCTGCTGGACGAGTCCAAGCCCGTGGTGCTGGCCGGCTACTTCGGCAACCGCAACATGGCGGCGCTGCTGGACAGCAAGCTGCTCGACCAGTCGCAGATCTCCCTCGTGGGCTACCAGAGCACGGACACGCGGGTGCTGAGCAATCCCCAGATCTTCAGCACGCGCGCCAACCTGCCCGAGGAAATGGCCAAGATCGCCTCGCACCTAGCCACCGTGGGCATTACGCGCCTGGCCCTGCTGCATGACGAACGCCCGGATGCCAAGGCCGTGGCGGAACTCGTGGACAAGGCGATTGCACCTTCCAAGGCCAAGCTGGTGGTCAGCGCCTCGCTGAGCACGGGCAAGGGTGCCATGGACAAGGCCGTGTCCCAGTTGCAAAAGGCCCAGCCTTCGGCGCAGGCCGTGATGGTGGTGGCCTCCAGCCCCGTGACCTCGGCCTTTGTCGAGGCGTACCGCATGGCGGGTGGCACGGCCCAGATCTACGCCACGTCCGAAGCCGATATCGAGCAACTGGCCAAGCGCCTGCCCGTGGAGTTCATGAGCGGCCTGTCCATTGCCCAGGTCGTGCCCAGTCCCTACAAGGTGACCATGCGCCTGAACAAGGAGTTCAGGGACGCGGCTACCGCTGCCGGCAAGTCGCTGACCGTGCCGGTCAGCTACGCCATGATGGAAGGCTATGTGAACGCCCGCGTCATCGTAGAGGCCATGCGCCGCACCCAGCCGCTGACGCGCGACAAGCTGGCCGCTTCGCTGCGCGGCCTGGACGCCTTCGATCTGGGCGGCTACTGGGTTACCTATCGTCCGGGCTCGCAGGCGGGCTCGAAATTCGTGGATTTGTCCATCGTCAACGCATCGGGCCGCGTCACGCAATAACGCAGCAATGCAGTAGTGCCGTAGCGGCGTGCCCGCTGTCCCAGGTCGCCGCGCGCTGCGCGCCGGCGGTCCAGGCTCTGTTCAGGAAGGTTCAACAATGACTTACTCGGCTCCCCTCAAAGACATGCTGTTCGCCATGGAGCATCTGGCGCAGATCGACCAGGTGGCGCAGTTGCCCGGTTTCGAGGAGGCTGGCCTGGAGACGGCCCAGGCCGTGCTGGAGGAATGCGCCAAGCTGTGCGAAGGCGTGGTGGCGCCGCTGAACCTGCCGGGCGACGTGGCGCCTTCCAGCCTCAAGGACGGCGTGGTCACCACCACGGCGGGCTTCAAGCAGGCCTTTCGCCAGTACGCCGAAGGCGGCTGGCAGGGGCTGCAGCATCCGCAGGATTTTGGCGGCCAGGGCCTGCCCAAGACGATTGGCGCGGCCTGTGTGGAGATGCTCAACAGCGCCAACCTGAGCTTTGCGCTGTGCCCGCTGCTGACCGATGGCGCCATCGAGGCCCTGCTCACGGCCGGCAGCGATGAGCTCAAGGCCACCTATCTCGAGAAGCTGGTGACCGGCGAGTGGACCGGCACCATGAACCTGACCGAGCCCCAGGCCGGCTCCGACCTGGCCCTGGTGCGCACCAAGGCCGATCCGCAGCCCGATGGCAGCTACAAGGTCTTCGGCACCAAGATCTTCATCACCTATGGCGAGCACGACATGGCCGAGAACATCGTCCATCTGGTGCTGGCCCGCGTGGCCGGGGCGCCCGAGGGCGTCAAGGGCATCAGCCTGTTCGTGGTGCCCAAGTTCCTGGTCAACAAGGATGGCTCGCTGGGCGCGCGCAACGATGTGCACTGCGTGAGCATCGAGCACAAGATGGGGATCAAGGCCTCGCCCACGGCCGTGCTGCAGTACGGCGACAACGGCGGGGCCATCGGTTACCTGGTGGGCGAGGAAAACCGCGGCCTCGAATACATGTTCATCATGATGAACGCGGCCCGCTACGCCGTGGGCGTGCAGGGCATTGCCGTGGCCGAGCGCGCCTACCAGCATGCCGTGGCCTATGCCCGCGAGCGTGTGCAAAGCCGCCCCGTGGACGGCAGCGTCAAGGCCAGCGCCACCATCATCCACCACCCCGATGTGCGCCGCATGCTCATGACCATGCGTGCCTACACCGAGGGCTGCCGCGCCATGGCGGCCACGGCTGCCGCGGCCTACGACGCATCCCACCACCATGCCGACGCCCAGGTGCGCGAGGCCAATGCGGCCTTCTATGAATTCATGGTGCCCCTGGTCAAGGGCTACAGCACCGAGATGAGCCTGGAGGTCACCAGCCTGGGCGTGCAGGTGCACGGCGGCATGGGCTTCATCGAGGAGACGGGCGCCGCCCAGTACTACCGCGACGCCAAGATCCTGACCATCTACGAAGGCACGACCGCCATCCAGGCCAATGACCTGGTGGGCCGCAAGACGGCGCGCGATGGCGGCCAGACCGCGCTGGCCATTGCGGGCCAGATCGAGAAGACCGAGGCCGAGCTGGCCGCCAGCGGCACGCCCGAGGCACTGGCCGTGGCCCGCCAACTGGCCGCTGCGCGCCAGGCCTTCGTGGAGGCGGTGCACTTCGTCTCGGGCCAGGCCAAGGCCGAGCCCAATGCCGTGTACGCCGGCAGCGTTCCCTATCTGATGCTGGCGGGCAACCTCGTCGCAGGCTGGCAGATGGGCCGCGCCCTGCTGGTGGCCGAGCAGCTGTTGCACAAGGGACAGGACGCGGCCTTCATGCGCGCGAAGATTGCGACGGCGCGCTTTTATGCCGAGCACATCCTCGTCAAGGCGGCGGGCCTGCGCGATGCCATCGTGCACGGCGGCGACAGCGTGATGGCACTGCCCATGGACGCCTTCTGACCCGGCGCTTGCGCACGGCACAACGCAGACAAAGACACCGAGAACCAACGGAGACAACGCATGTCCAAGCTTCCCCCGGCGCTGAAGAAACTGGCCCTGCCAGTGATCGGCTCGCCGCTGTTCATCATCAGCAACCCCAAGCTCGTGATCGCCCAGTGCCAGGCCGGCATCGTGGGCTCCATGCCCGCGCTCAACGCGCGCCCGGCCGAGCAGCTCGAAGACTGGCTGGCCGAGATCACCGAGACCCTGGCCGCCTGGGACAAGGCCCATCCAGACCGGCCCTCGGCGCCGTTCGCCATCAACCAGATCGTGCACAAGAGCAATGACCGGCTCGAGCACGACATGCAGATGTGCGCCAAGTACAAGGTGCCCATCGTCATCACCAGCCTGGGTGCGCGCGAGGACGTGAACCAGGCCGTGCACAGCTGGGGCGGCGTGGTGCTGCACGACATCATCAACAACAAGTTCGCGCACAAGGCCATCGAAAAGGGGGCCGACGGCCTGATCGCCGTGGCGGCGGGCGCGGGCGGCCATGCGGGTGTCAAGAGCCCGTTCGCGCTGATCCAGGAAATCCGCGAATGGTTCGACGGCCCCGTGGCGCTGTCGGGCTCCATCGCCTCGGGCGGTGCCATCCTGGCGGCCCAGGCCATGGGTGCGGACTTCGCCTATATCGGCTCGGCCTTCATTGCCACGCATGAGGCGCGTGCGCACGACGCCTACAAGCAGGCCATCGTGGACGGCACCTCCGACGACATCGTCTACAGCAACCTGTTCACGGGCGTGCACGGCAACTACCTGGCGCCGTCCATCCGTGCGGCAGGCCTGGACCCCGACAACCTGCCCGAGTCGGACCCCAGCAAGATGAACTTCGGCGGCGACGCCAAGAAGGCCTGGAAGGACATCTGGGGCTGCGGCCAGGGCATTGGCGCCATCCGCGAAGTCACGGGTGCGGGCGAGCTGGTGGAGCGTCTCAAGCGCGAATACAACCAGGCGCGCGACCGCCTGCTGTCCACCCCGTAAGGTCGGGGAGCCCAGGACGGGCTCTTCTCCTACCCTGCCAGACGGCGCCTTCGGGCGCCGTTTTCTTTGGGTATTACCCACGCTGTGCGGGTCCGGTTCTCGAAGTTGTTTGCGCAAAACCCCTTGCGCACGCTTGACTGCTTCACTCGGCTTCCCCCTACGAGCGACTTGCCTGGAGCAAGTTTGTTTAGAATTCTTTGCGTAATTTCAGTAAATACTGAAATTACAGAATAAATGAACAAACCTTGTACCCCGTCATTGCCTGAGTTCCACCAGCTGGCGCGTCGTCCGATGGCGGGTACGGGGCGCCTGGTGCTGGCCTCGCTGCTGTGGCTGCCCCAGGCGCTGCTGCTGGCGCTGGCCGTGCAGTCCATGGCCGAGGGCGCGGGCAGGGAGCCGCTGTGGCCACTGTGGCAGCTTGCGGCCGGCGTGGCACTGCTGGGCGGATTGCGCGCCTGGTGCGATGCCAGCGGCACACGCCGCGCCAATCTGCAGGCGCGCAGTCTGGTGAGTGCGCTGCGAATGCAGGTGCTGCGCACGCTGGCGGGCACCTCGCCGCTGGACCGCCAGCGCGCGGCCTCGGGCCAGGCGGCCAGCGCCATGGCCGAGCAGGCCGAGGCCATCGTGCCCTGGCTGTCGCGCTACCAGACCGCCATGTGGCGCGTGCGCACCGTGCCGCTGGTGATTGCGCTGGCCGTGGCCAGCCAGAGCTGGGTGGTGGCGCTGATCCTGGTGGTGGCCGCACCGCTGATCCCGCTGTTCATGGCCATCGTCGGCTGGCGCGCCAAGGCGGCCAGCCAGGCGCAGATGGTGGAGCTGGGCGGCATGAACGCCTTCCTGCTCGACCGCCTGCGCGGGCTGTCCACCCTGCGCGCCCTGGGCGCGGTGGATGCCACGGCGCAGCGGCTGCGCTCCAATGCCGAATCCCTGCGCGAACGCAGCATGCGCGTGCTGCGCATCGCCTTTCTGTCCTCTGCGGTGCTGGAACTGTTCTCGGCCCTGGGCGTGGCCATGGTGGCCGTGTACGTGGGCTTTCACCTGCTGGGCCATCTGCCGTTTGGCAGCTGGGGCCAGACACTGAGCCTGGGCCAGGCGCTGTTCGTGCTGCTGCTGGCGCCCAGCTTCTTCGATCCCCTGCGTGAGCTGTCTGCCGTCTGGCACGACCGCGCCAGCGGCGAGGCTGCGCTGCAGGCCCTGGGCAATCTGGGCCGCGATGCGCAGCCGCTGCCCGGCGCGCTGGCTGCGCCCGGCAGGGCGGCCGGCCAGGCCTGCGCCCTGCACCTGGAGCAGGTGCGGCCCCAGGCGCCAGGCGGCGCGGTCACGCTGCCGGCGCTCACGCTGGACGTGCGGCCTGGCGAGCATGTGGCGCTGTGGAGCCCCAGCGGCAGCGGAAAGTCGCTGCTGCTGGCGCAGATTGCCGGCCTGCTGCCGGTAGCCGAGCCTGGGCGCATCCATATCGACGGCCAGCTGCTCGACGGCGAATCGGCCGGCCGGCTGCGCGCGCGCATGGCCTGGATGGGGCAGAGCCCCCATGTGTTCGCCGGCTCGGTGGCCGAAAACCTCCGGCTGGGCCGCCCGGGATTCACCTTCGGCGAACTGCGCCAGGCCCTGCGGCTGGCCGGGCTGGGCAAGCTGGCCGAGACCCGGCCCGGCGCCACGCTGGGCGAGGGCGGAGCCGGCCTGTCGGGCGGGGAGATCGTGCGCCTGGCACTGGCGCGCCTGGCCTTGTCGCGCGATGCAGGCCTGCTGCTGGTCGATGAACCCACGGCCCACCTGGACCCGGCCACGGCCGCCCAGGTCACCGATGCCCTGCTGCAACTGGCACGCGGGCGCACGCTGATCGTCGCCACCCACGATGCCGGACTGGCGGCCGCCATGCACCGCGTGGTGGAGCTGGCGGGCCATGCCGCCCCGCAGGAGCTGGCCGCATGAAGCCCCGCTCCACCCTCCGGCCCGTGCTTGCTGTCCTGGCGCGCATGGCGCCCCGGCGCCTGTGGCTGGGTGGCGCGCTGCTGGCCCTGCTCACGGTGCTCATGGGCATGGCGCTGCTGGGCCTGTCGGGCTGGTTCATCACGGCCACGTCGCTGGCCGGGCTGCTGCCGGCCACGGCCATCGTCTTCGATGTGTTCATGCCTTCGGCCGGCATCCGCCTGCTGGCCCTGGGCCGCACGGGCACGCGCTATGCCGAAAGGCTGGTCACCCATGACGCCACCCTGGCCGTGCTGGCCGCCCTGCGCGAGCGGCTGCTGCGCAGCTGGGCCACGCCCGCCGCCGCCCTGAGCCTGCGCCTGCGGCCCGCACGCCTGCTGCAGCGGCTGACGGCCGACGTGGATGCGCTGGACAGCCTGTACCTGCGCCTGTTCGTGCCCTTGCTGGCCGCCACGGGTGCCACGCTGGTCGCCGCCCTGGCGCTGGGCCTGATGCGCTGGTGGCTGGGCATGGCCTTGGCTGCGTGGCTGCTGGCCACGGGCCTGGGCAGCGCCCTGTGGCTGGCCCGCGGCGCGCGCCGGCCCGCCGTGCGCCGCGCGCTGGCGCTGGAGTCCCTGCGCGCCCGCACGGCCGACCTGGTGGCCGGGCAGGCAGAGCTGGCCATGGCCGGCACCCTGGCCGCGCATTGCGAACGCATTGCCGCCCTGGACGCACGCGTGGCCGAGGCCGATGCCGAGCTCCACGGCCTGGAGGCCCGAACCTCCTTCGTGCAAGGCCTGTGCGGCGCCCTGGCCCTGGCCGGTGTGCTGCTGGGCGTAGGCTGGCTGGCCGAGGCCGGCCTGCTGGGCGCCCCCGTGGCCGCGCTGGCCCTGTTGCTGGCGCTGACGGCCATGGAGCCCTTTGCCGCATTGCGCCGTGGCGCGCTGGAGGCCGGCCGCAGCTGGCTGGCCGCGCGCCGGCTGGCGCCTGCCCTGCGCGATGGCGCTGCGCAAGTCGCCTGCGAACCGGCTGCGCCCAGGCAAGGCTTGGCGGTTGAGCTGGAGCAGGTCGTGGCACCCCGTGCCGCCGTGCTGGCCCAGGACATCCGTATCGCCGAAGGCGAGCGTGTCGCCCTGCTGGGCGCCAGCGGCGCGGGCAAGACCACGCTGCTGTCCCTGATGGCCGGCGAGCTCCCGCCGCTGGCCGGCGCCGTGCGTGCCCGGCGCTGCACCTGGATGACGCAACGCACCGAACTGTTCGAGGACAGCCTGCGCGACAACCTTTTGCTGGCTTGCCCCGAGGCCGCCGAGGACATGCTGTGGGCGGCGCTGGAAGTCGCCGGGCTGGCCGGCGATGTGCGCGCCATGGCGCAGGGCCTGGACACGCGGCTGGGCGAGGGCGGGCTGGGCCTGTCCGGCGGCCAGGCACGGCGCCTGGCGCTGGCGCGGCTGCTGCTGAGCCCCGCGCGCTGCTGGCTGCTGGACGAAGTGACCGAGGGCCTGGATGCACGCACGGCCGCCGACCTGCTGGTGCGGCTGGACAGTGCAGCCCGGGGCCGCACCCTGGTGCTGGCCACCCACAAGCTGCGGGAGGCGCAACTGGCCGACCGGCTGCTGTGGGTGGAGCAGGGCCGCGTGGTGTCCGAGGCGCTGCGCGGCACACCGCCGTTCGATGCGGCCCTGGCGCGCCTGCGGCAGGACGGCTGATCAAGGATTTCACCAAGTACCCCGAGAGAAAGGATCTCACCATGGACCTCGACATCGTCGATCTATCGCGGCTGCAGTTCGCGGTAACGGCGCTCTACCACTTCCTGTTCGTGCCGCTGACCATCGGCCTGGCCGTGATCATCGCCATCATGGAGACCGTCTACGTGATGACGGGCCGCACCATCTGGCGCGACATGACGAAGTTCTGGGGCACGTTGTTCGGCATCAACTTCGCCATGGGCGTGGCCACGGGCATCGTGATGGAGTTCCAGTTCGGCATGAACTGGAGCTACTACAGCCACTACGTGGGCGACATCTTCGGCGCGCCGCTGGCCATCGAGGGGCTGATGGCCTTCTTCCTGGAAGCCACCTTCGTGGGCCTGTTCTTCTTCGGCTGGGACCGCCTGAGCAAGGTCGGCCACCTGGTGACCACCTGGTGCGTGGCCCTGGGCTCGAACTTCTCGGCGCTGTGGATCCTGATCGCCAACGGCTGGATGCAAAACCCCGTGGGCGCGGCGTTCAACCCGCAGACCATGCGCATGGAGGTCACCGACTTCTTCGCGGTGCTGACCAACCCCGTGGCCCAGGCCAAGTTCGTGCACACGGTCTCGGCCGGCTACGTGACGGCGGCCATCTTCGTGCTGGGCGTCTCGGCCTGGTATCTGCTCAAGGGCCGGCATATCCAGCTGGCGCGCCGCTCCATGACGGTGGCCACCTCGTTCGGCCTGGCCGCCGCGCTGTCGGTGGTGGTGCTGGGCGATGAAAGCGGCTACCTGTCGTCGGAGCACCAGAAGATGAAGCTGGCCGCCATCGAGGCCATGTGGGACACCGAGCCCGCACCGGCCGCCTTCACGGCCTTCGGCTTCCCCGACAAGGCCGCACGCGAGACGCACTATGCCGTGCACATTCCCTGGGTCATGGGCCTGATCGGCACGCGCTCGCTGACCACCGAGATCCCCGGCATCAACGACCTGGTCCAGCGCACCGAGCAGTACATCCGCAACGGCATCGAGGCCTATGGCGCGCTGGAGGCCATCCGCGCCGCCGGCCCCACGGGCCAGGTGCCGGCCGAGGCCAAGGCCGTCTTCGAGGACAAGGGCGGTCAACTGGGCTACGCGCTGCTGCTCAAGCGCTACGTGGACGACCCGCGCCAGGCCACGGACGCGCAGATCGCCCAGGCCGCCTGGGACACCGTGCCGGCCGTGGGGCCGCTGTTCTGGGCCTTCCGCATCATGGTGGGGCTGGGCATGTTCTTCATCGCGCTCACGGCCGCGTTCTTCTGGCTGTCGGTGCGGCGCAGGCTGGACGCCCATCCGTGGATGCTCAAGCTGGCCGTGATCGCCATTCCCCTGCCCTGGATCGCGGCCGAGTGCGGCTGGATAGTGGCCGAGGTGGGCCGCCAGCCCTGGATCATCGAAGGCGTGCTGCCCACGGCGCTGGCCGTGTCCAACCTGGGCGCGGGCACGCTGCTGCTGACGATTGCAGGCTTCATCGCCATCTACTCCGTGCTCTTCGTCATCGAGATGAAGCTCATGGTGAAGGCCATCCGCAAGGGACCGCAGGAGGAAAGCGCACCGCACCTGACCACCTACTTCCCTCTGATGCAAAAACTCGCCCGCGGGCAATGACCAAGGGAGATTGTCACCATGATTCTTCACGAACTGATCAGCTACGACATCCTGCGCCTGCTGTGGTGGGGCCTGCTGGGCGTGCTGCTCATCGCCTTTGCCGTCACCGATGGCTTTGACCTGGGCGCTGCCGCGCTGCTGCCGCTGGCGGCCAGGACCGACGTGGAGCGCCGCGTCGTCATCAACTCGCTGGGCCCGGTCTGGGAAGGCAACCAGGTCTGGCTCATCCTGGGCGGCGGTGCCATCTTTGCGGCCTGGCCGCAGCTGTACGCGGTCTCGTTCTCGGGCTTTTACCTGGCCATGTTCGCGGCCCTGGTGGCGCTGATCCTGCGGCCCGTGGCCTTCAAGTTCCGCAGCAAGCGCGAGGAGCCGGCCTGGCGCGCGCGCTGGGATGCCGTGCTGTGCATGGCCGGCGTGGTGCCTGCGCTGATCTTCGGCGTGGCACTGGGCAATGTGCTGCAGGGCGTGCCCTTCCGCCTGGCACCCGACATGCGCATCTATTACGAGGGCACGTTCTTCGGCCTGCTCAACCCGTTTGCGCTGCTGGCCGGCCTGGTCTCGCTGTGCATGCTGCTCATGCATGGTGCGTCCTGGCTGGTGTTCAAGACCGAGGGCGATGTGGCCGCGCGCGCGCGCCGCTTCGGCATGGTGGCGGCCGTCGCCACCACGGTGCTGTTCGCGGCGGCTGGCGTGTGGCTGGCCGCGCTCAATGGCTACCGCATCACCAGCGAGATCAACACCACCGGACCGTCCAACCCGCTGTTCAAGACGGCTGCGCTGCAGGCGGGCGCCTGGTTCGCCAACTACCAGGCCAGGCCCGTGCTCTGGGCCGTGCCGGCCATCGGCCTGCTGATGCCGCTGCTGGCGGCGCTGGGCCTGTGGCTGCGCCGCGAGTGGCTGGCCCTGCTGTCCAGCGGCCTGGGCATTGCCGGCATCATCGCCAGCGTGGGGGCGTCCATGTTCCCGTTCATCCTGCCCTCGTCGCTGAACCCGCAGCACAGCCTCACGGTCTGGGACTCTTCGTCCAGCCATGTGACGCTGTTCATCATGCTGGTGTGCGCGCTGATCTTCGTGCCCCTCATCGTGGCCTACACCAGCTGGGTCTACAGCGTGCTGCGCGGCAAGGTCGACCCGATGGCCATCATCGAGGGCCGCGGCCACTCGTACTGATCCACCGAATCAAGCAACGACATTCAACGTCAAGAAAGGACACAACACCATGTGGTACTTCGCCTGGTTGCTCGGCCTGCCGCTGGCGGCCGCCTTCGCGGTGCTCAACGCGATGTGGTACGAACTGATGGACGACGAGGCCACGCGCCGCGAACTCCTGGCCCGGGAGAAATAAAGCTCCCCCTGAGGCGCTTCGCGCCTTCCCCCTCTCTCTTCGGGAGGGGGACGACACCCTCGCTGCGGGGGCGGCCCTTGCTCGGTGTCCCTCGCTTTGGGCTACGCCAGTTTTTGCACGCGCTTACCGCCAATGAAGCATTGCTGTAAACACAATGAGCTCCCTCGGGAGCTCATTTTTGTACGCAGGCTTGCCAGGTTCAATCGTCGGTGTCATCCGCCTTGGCGCGGCCCTTGCCGCCCGTGATGCGGTCCTTCAGATCCAGCAGCCGCGTCACGGCCGTGCCCATGCCCATGAGCTGCATGGCGGTCTCGGGCGACAGGCGCTGCACGTCGTCGAACCAGTTCATGAGCCGGTCGATCAGCTCGTACATGTCGCGCATGCGCTGCTGGGCGTAGCGCTCTTCTTCGGTGGTGACTTCCTCCAGCATGGCGGCGCGCAGCATGGACTGGGTGGGCTCGATCTCGCGGCGGCGGCGTTCCTCGGCCAGGCGGCGGAAGATTTCCCAGACATCCTGCGGCGCCTCGAAATACTCGCGCCGGTCGCCGGGCTGGTGGCGCAATTGCACCAGGCGCCAGGCCTGCAATTCCTTGAGCCCCATGCTCACGTTGGAGCGCGAGAACTCCAGCGTCTCGGCGATCTGGTCGGCATTGAGCGGCTCGGGTGAAAGAAACAGCAGTGCGTAGATCTGGCCTACCGTGCGGTTGATGCCCCAGCGGCTGCCCATCTCGCCGAAGTGCGAGACGAACTGCCGGTTCAACGCCGGAAGAGGTTTGGATTGCGTCATGGCATGCATTGTGCCTGCGCGTGCGCGGCACGCTCCGGGCGGCTTGGGAAGCGATGTGTCAGCTTTCTGCAAGTCGCGCCCAAAAGGCGCACAATGGCGCCTTTGCGGGCTTGCGGCCAGGCGGCCCGGGCCCTGCGCCTTCCCGCCCCGTACCGACTACAGATTGCCCCATGTCCCACGCTAGCCGCAGTGCGCTGATCGACTGCACCAAGGGCCTGGCCTGTGCCGCCATCATCTGGCACCACCTGGCCTTCTACGGCCCCATGTCCGATATCGCCCATCCGGCCGCGCCGGACCTCATCGACTGGCTCTATGAATATGCGCGCATGGCCGTGCAGATCTTCCTGGTGCTGGGCGGCTACCTGGCTGCGGCCAGCATGGCGCCGCAAGGCCACGGCCAGCACAGCGATCCGTGGTCGCGCATCGGGCGCCGCTTCGTGCGTCTGGTCGTGCCCTATGCGGTGGCCCTGGTCGTGGCCATCGTGGTCTCGGCGGCCGTGCGGCCCTGGTTCGACCATGCCTCGGTCTCCGGCGAGCCCGATCTCTGGCAACTGGTGGCGCATGCGCTGCTGCTGCAGAACATCGTGGGCGAGGAATCTCTGTCCGCGGGCGTCTGGTATGTGTCCATCGACTTTCAGCTGTTTGCGCTGACTGCGCTGCTGCTGGCCGGCACGCGCTGGGGCGGTGCCTTGCTGCGCCGCCGCTTTGGCGGCGACGCCCTGTCACGCTGCTGGCCCTGGGCGCTGAGCGTGGCGCAGGCGCTGGTGGTGATCGGCGTGGCGGCCTCGCTGCTGGGCTTCAATCTGGATGCGCAATGGGACGTGTGGGCGCCGTACTTCTTTGGCGCCTACGGCCTGGGCATGCTGGCCTACTGGGCCGCGCATGCGGACAAGTCCTCGACGGCCTGGAGCTGGTCCCTGCTGATCGTGGCCCTGGTCGTGGCGGCACTGGCACTGGAGTGGCGCGACCGCATCGCGCTGGCCGGTGCCACGGCGCTGGCCCTGGTCGTGGCCATGCGCAGCCCCGCGTTTGCGCAGGCACAAGGCTGGGCGCCGCTGCGTCGGCTGGGCAAGATTTCGTACTCGGTGTTTCTCGTGCACTTCTCGGTCTGCCTGCTGGTCAATGCCGTGGAAAGCCATTTCTGGCCACATTCCATTCCCGCCGCCCTGCTGGGCATGTGCACGGCCTTCGTGCTGTCGATTGCGGCCGGCCATCTGCTGTACGAGCGCGTGGAGCGCCACGTTCCCAGCTGGCACATGGCGCTGCGCTGGCAGGCGGGCCTGGTGGGCACCGGCCTGATCGCGGCGTTTCTGGCAGGCCTGCGCTGAGGCGCCGTGCGTCAGTCCACAAACAACAAAGGCAGCCGGTTGGCTGCCTTTTTCGCTTCACGCCGGTCGGCGTTCAACGGTGCAGCTCGCCTGCGCTTTCCGGCTGGAACTCGATGGCATCCACGCGCACGGTGACCTGGCCCGAGGGACCGGCCATGCGCGACTGGTCGCCCACGCTCAGGCCCAGCAGGGCAATGCCCACGGGCGCGAAGACCGACACCTTGTCGGAGCTGCCATCCATCTCCTTGGGATAGACCAGGGTCAGCGTATTGGACTTGCCCGACTCCAGCAGCGTGAAGCGCACGGTGGAGTTCATGGTCACCACGTTGGGCGGCATTTCCTTGGGTTCGAGCACGTCGGCGCGGTCCAGCTCGGCCTCGAGCGCGTCGCGGCCGGGGAAGGCGGGTTGCTTGTCCAGCAGGGCCTCGATGCGCTCCAGGTCCAGGGACGAAAGAATGATGTGGGGCTTGCGCTCCATGGTGTTGGCTCCCTTGTGTGCTTGCGCCGTGGCTGCAGTGAAGGGCAGCGGCGCCCAAACGGACAAAAGCCCGGGCAACGCGGTTGTCCGGGCCAAGGCATCTTCAGAAAAGAGAAAAGCACCAAGTTGGTGCGATAGACCCATTGTGCAGGCCCGTGTGGGTTCTGCCAAGCGAACCCGCACGGTGCGGTGCGGATTGGCGTGGGCTTGACGCGGCCTGCTGCGAGCGCTACTGCGCGCGCGTGCTGCCCAGGGCCTTGAAAAAGATCAGCTCGGGGTCGCCGGGGTCCAGGTTGTCCACGCGCCCGCTGGGCACAAAGCCCGCCTGGGCGAACAGCGCCTGCGCGGCCAGGTTCGATGCATTGGTCGAGGTAAAGAGCTTGTCCGTGGTGCAGCGCTGCCGGGCCGCCGCCAGCAGTGCAAGCGCCACGCCGCTGCGCCGCGCTGCATCTGCCACGGCGATGAGGGAGATGAACCCATGGCCGAAGAATCCGGGCTCCAGCACGACAAAACCCGGCACGGAGCCATCCCGCTCGGCCAGCAATACCGCGCCAGCGGCCGTTTTCTCCCGCAGAAAGGCCTGGCGTTCAGCATGGCTGCGGGCATATGGATCGCAGGCCAGCAAGGACGGGAAGTCGCTGTCGATGGCAGGGCGGATGTGGTGCATGGGTCTGGATGGCATGGATCAGGGGCATTGTCATCGTTCTGGATAACGGGCTGCTGCGCAGCTATGATCTGTATGTTTGTACAGTATTCATCGTTGCGGGAGCGAACCCCATGCGCGCCAACCCAGACCTCTCTCCGGAGCCGGCCTTCATTCCCCTGCACGCCATCAAGGGCCGGGGCGCAGCCAGCCAACTGGCCCACCGTTTCACCACCGACCCGCGCGAGGCCTTCGATGACGGTTGGGGCAGCCTTGAGGCGCCGGCCGAAGACGAGGAAGCCGCGCCCCTGCGCACCGAACTGCGCTGGGAGCAGGCCCGCTCGGCGCTGAGCCGCCACCAGTCGCCCGACCTGCCGTTTCACATGGGGCTCAATCCCTACCGGGGGTGCGAGCACGGCTGCATCTATTGCTATGCCCGGCCCACGCACAGCTACCTGGGCTGGTCGCCGGGGCTGGACTTCGAGACCCGGCTCATCGCCAAGCAGAACCTGCCCGAGCTGCTGCGCGCCGAGCTGTCGCGCGCCAGCCATGTGGCCGCGCCCGTGATGCTGGGCTCGGTCACCGACTGCTACCAGCCCGTGGAGCGCGAACTGGGGCTGACGCGCCGCCTGATCGAAGTGCTGGCCGAGGCGCGCCACCCGTTTTCCATCGTCACCAAGGGCAGCGGGGTGGAGCGTGACCTGGACCTGCTGGCCCCGCTGGCGCGCCAGGGCCTGGCCTCGGTGCACATCACGCTGACCACGCTGGATGCCGACCTGGCACGCCACCTGGAGCCGCGCGCCGCCGCGCCGCACCGCCGGCTGCGCAGCATCCGCGCGCTGACCGAGGCGGGCGTGCCCGTGGGCGTGAGCCTGGCACCGCAGATTCCCTTCATCAACGAAGACCTGGAGAAGGTGCTGGAGGCGGCCGCCGACGCAGGCGCGCGCCACGCCTTCTATGCCGTGCTGCGCCTGCCCTGGGAAGTGGCGCCGCTGTTCGAGCAATGGCTGCAGGTGCACTACCCCGACCGCGCCCGCCGCGTGATGGAGCGCGTGCGCGACCTGCACGGCATCCAGGGCGAGCAGCGCGAGGCCGGCCGCGTGTACAACGCCGAGTTCGGCCAGCGCATGAAAGGTACCGGCCACTGGGCCGAGCTGCTGCGCCAGCGCTTTGCCCTGGCCTGCCGTCGGCATGGGTTCAACCGCGAGCCGCTGCGGCTCGATTGCAGCCTCTACCACCCGTCGCTTTTGCTGCCGCAGCGCAGCCTGTTCTGAGAGCCTGCGTGCCAGGCACAGGCCAGGGCATGGTCCGCTAGCGGTAGTCGACCAGCTCGGACAAGGCGGCTGCCAGCGGGGAGCGCACCGACGATCGCAGCCACACCATGCCCACTTCGCGGGACGGGCTCGGAGGGGGCAGCGGCCATCGGCGCGTTCTGGCATCCGGCGGTCCCAGCACGGGCCAGTCCGGCAGGATGGAGACACCGAAGCCTTCCGCAACCAGCTGTGCGATCTGCTCGATGCCGTCCAGCTCGAAGCGAACTTTCGGCTTGATGCCGTGGCCCCGCAGGTATTCATCCGCCATTTTTCCTGCCACCACCTTGCGGTCGTACTGGATGAAGGGCTCGCGTGCGGCCGTGAGCAGCGGATCGCGCACCTTCATGTCCCGGGGCGCGAGAAGAATCAGCGCCTCGCTGCGCATCAGCCGCCATTCGCAGGTCTTGGGCATGGCGAAGGCCGGGTGCACAAGGATGGCCGCATCCAGATGGCCGGCCTGCACCTGGTCCAGCAGCAGTGAGGAAGTGCCGGGTTCGATGTAGACGCGCACGGCCGGATGGGCGCTCATCCACCGGCGCAGCAGCGGGGGCACGAGGCCCATCAGCGCCGTGGGCGTTGCCCCCAGCCTCAATGGGCCTGCGGGAAGCTCGGTGGCCGATGCGGCCGACCTCAGGTTCTCCACGGATTTGAGCACCTCCCGCGCATGCTCCACGATCCGGGCGCCAACGACGGTGGGCCGTACCGTCCGGCCCACCCGCGTGAGCAGTGCGCAGCCCACGTCGGCCTCCAGCGCACGCATCTGCTGGGCCACGGTGGTGGGCGGCAGGTCCAGCCTGCGCGCGGCGTCGGCCATCGAGCCGCAGTCCACGACGGCAATGAAGCTCTGGAGAAAGCGCGAATCCATGCGACGCATTTTGCGTCATCTGAACCATGGGACACCATCTTTGTTGCAGATCTCCTGAAGCGCAAAGTTCGCTCGTTCCCGCTTCCAAACCATGTCAGGAGAGCTCATGCCCCTCATCGAATCCATTGAAGTCTGCGTTGCCCGCGTGCCGCTGGACAAGGTCACCTATCTGTCGAACCGCACCGTGGTCGACCGCCACTACGGACTGGTCAAGGTCCGCAGCAGCGACGGCGTCGAAGGCATCGGCTTTTGCTATGTCGGCAATGCGGCGGGCGAGCTGTTCCGTGTCGCGGTCGAGCAGCTGCTCGGTCCTGTGCTGCTGGGCCGCGAGTCCCTGGCCGTCGAAGGGCTGTGGAAGGAGATGTACCAGGAGGCGCTGCTGCAAGGCCGCATGGGCACCGTGATGCGCGCACTCAGCGCTCTCGACATTGCGCTGTGGGACCTCAATGCCCGCACCGCCCAGTTGCCTTTGCACAAGTACCTGGGCGCGGTGGAGCTGGACACGGTGCCGGCCTATGCCAGCGGCGGCTACTACGTGGACGGCAAGACCGCCGGCCATGTCGGCGAGGAGATGGCCGGCTATGTCGAGCTGGGTTTCAAGGCGGTCAAGATGAAGACCGGCCGCTGGTCGCCCCAGGGCGAGGAGTCGCGCGTGAAGGCGGCGCGCGAAGCCATCGGCCCGGACGTGGAGCTCATGCTGGACTGCAACAACGGCTGGGTGGACACCGTGCAGGCCATGCAGTACCTGCGCCGCATGGAGGCGTACGACCCCTATTTCATCGAGGAGCCGTTCAGCCCCGACGATGTCGAAAGCCACGCCCGCCTGGCAAAGCTCACCCGCATTCCCGTGGCCACCGCGGAAATCGGCTATGGCCGCTGGTACCACAAGCATCTGCTCGACATGGGCGCCGCATCCATCCTGCAGACCGACGCCGCAGTCTGCGGGGGCATTACCGAGTGGAAGCGCATTGCCGCCATGGCGGCGGGCTATGGGCTGCAGATGTGTCCGCACTGGTTCCACGATGTGCACGCGCCGCTGGTGGCCGCGACCCCCAATGCGCGCTATGTCGAGTTCTTCTGGGATGACCAGGTGCTGAACTTCCGCCGCCTGCTGGACCGCCAGCTGGCGCAGGAAAAGGGCCGTGTCGTGCTGCACCAGACGCCGGGGCTCGGCTTCAATTTCGACGAGGCGCAGGTGTCCCGGTTCGGCCGCTGGACCTCGGTGGCGTAAGACCGCCGCCAGCCCATCATCCAAGGAGACAAGCCATGCAACGCAGACAGTTCCTGACCTCGGCCGCCGCAGCCGCCGCCCTGCATGCCCATCCGGGCTTTGCACAGGCCAGGCCGCCAGCGGGCCCGGTCAAAATCCTCGTCGGCTTCTCGGCAGGCGGCGGCACGGACATCCTGGCGCGGATCATCGCCAACCGGCTCAACCAGCTGTGGGCCATTCCCGTCATCGTCGAGAACCGGCCAGGGGCGGCGGGGCTGATCGCCGCTGCCGAGGCCGCCAGGGCCGCGCCCGATGGGCAGACGCTCATGATGGGCCACATCAATGCCCTGGGCATTGCCCCTGCGCTCAACCCGAGGCTCGGCTTCTCGCCGGAGCGGGACTTCTCCGCCATCGCCCTGGTGGGCCAGACCCCGCAGGTCCTGGTTGCCAGCCCCAAGGCTTCCGCCACCATGCAGGGCCTGCTGGCCGCATTGAAGCAAAAGCCGGGGGAGGTCAGCTTCGGCTCCTCGGGCACGGGGTCGGCCCAGCACCTTGCGCTGGCGCTGTTCGAGCAGACTGCGGCGGTGTCCGCGCTCCATATCCCGTACAAGGGCGCGTCGAACGTGATGACGGATCTGCTGGGCGGCCAGATCGACTACGCGTTCGAGGGGATGACCACGGCGGCGCCCTTCATCAAGGGCGGAAAAGTCCATGCAGTGGCTCAGACGGGCGTGAAGCGCGCCAAGGCCTTCGCGGAGATTCCCACGGTGGCGGAGCAGGGCTATTCCGGGTTCAACGCGAGCATCTGGTTCGGCCTGGTGGGCCCCGCAAAAATGCCCGCCGATCTGGTGGCCCGCATCAATGCGGACGTCAACCGCATCCTGGCCATGCCCGAAGTGGTGGCCAAGCTCGAAGAGTTCGGCGCAGAGGATGGAGGGGGGACGCCGCAGCGCTTTGACGCCTTCATGCGCGATGAACGGGCGAAGTGGACCCGGCTGATCCAGGCGCGCGGAATCAGGGTGGAGGGCTGAGGCGGGGGCCGAGGTGGCCCGGCGCGGTCCTCAAATCGCCTCCAGAAAAGACCTCACCAGCAGGCTGTCGCTGCGCTCGCGCATGCAATAGACATAGGTGGTGGTGCTGGCCGGGTCGCCCGCGATGCGCAGCGGGCGAAAGCGCGGGTCGGGGATGAATTCGGCTTCGGACACGGCGCCCAGTCCCAGGCCGCGCGCCACGGCTTCGCGTATGGCTTCGCGGCTGCCGATCTCCAGTTCGGTGCGCGGCTGCACGCCGGCGGCCTGCAGCACCGATTCCAGCGCGGTGCGCGTGGTCGAGCCGTGCTCGCGCAGCAGCAAAGGCTGGCCCTGCAGTTCGGACAGCGCGATTTCGCTGCGCCGCGCGAAGGGATGGGCCACATGGGCGAACAGCACGATGGCGTGGCGCGCGTACTCGCGTGCCAGCAGCTCCGGGCGGTCGTAGAGGCCGGCGAGCACGGCCACGTCGGTGTCGTAGCGTTCCAGGTCGGCCAGCACCTGCTGCGAGTTGCCCATGCGGATGGACAGCTGCATGCCCGGGTGCCGTGCGCGGTAGGCGGCCACCATTTCGATCACATGGAAGGGCCCCACGGCGCCGATCTTGAGCTCGCCCTGGTGCAACTGCCCCGAGTCGCGCAGGAAGAATTCGGCCTCGGCCTCCAGCGCCATGATTTTCTGCGCCATGGGCAGCAGTCTGGCGCCTGCGCCAGTGAGCGTCATGCGGTAGCCGCGGCGGTGGAACAGCTCGATCTGGCTTTGGCGCTCCAGCGTGGCGATCTGCGTGGAGATGGTGGGCTGGCTCACGCCCAGTGCGCGGGCGGCGGCGCTGAGGCTGCCGTGGTGGGCGACGGCGATGAAGGCGCGGTAGCGGGCGTTGCTCACGAAAGTCGGTATCTCAAGGTTTTGTCTATGGATGCTGTCAAAACCGATTCTGAAACTTTCACATGGCAGAAATATGTCGCTCCTAGCATTCAGCCATCCCCACCCGCCTGGCGATTTGGCCGGCGATTCACGGATCCACCGATCTGCCGATGTGCCTGACCTGATGCAAAGGAACGCTCCCATGAAGATGAACCGCAAGACCTGGCTGCGCCATGCCGGCGCCGTGCTGGCCCTGGCCGCCACCGCCGCCACCGCTACCACTGCCGCCTTTGCCCAGAGCGCCGAGCTGCGCGTGGGCCTGATCCCTTCGGAGGACGCGCAGGCCATGATCCGCGCCAGCCAGCAGGTCATGGACCAGCTGGCCACCCGCACCGGCATGAAGGTGCGGCCCTTCGTGGCCAATGACTACAACGGCGTGATCGAGGCGCTGCGCTCCAACAAGATCGACATCGCCTTCCTCGGCCCGTTCTCGTACGTGCTGGCCAGCCAGGTGGCAGGCGCCGAGGCCTTTGCCGTGGCCGTGACCAAGAAGACGGGCAAGAGCGCGTACCACAGCATGGTGATCTCCCGCAAGGACAAGGGCCCGGCCAGCGTGGCCGATCTCAAGGGCCGCAGCTTTGCCTTTGTGGACCCGACCTCGGCGTCGGGCCACCTGTTTCCCAAGGCCGGGTTGATGGCCGAGGGCTTCGATGCGGACAAGGGCTTTTCGCGCGTGATCTTCTCGGGCTCGCACGACGCCAGCATCATGGCCGTGGCCAACGGCAAGGTGGATGCGGCGGCCGTGGCCGACCGCATCTTCGACTCGGCCGTGAGCAAGGGCCTGGTCAAGCGCGAGGACTTCCAGATCGTCTGGCGCTCCCAGCCCATCCCCGAGTCGCCCATGACCTGGCGCAAGAACCTGGACGCAGGCACCAAGCAGAAGGTGGCTGCGGCCCTGGCCGAGGTCAAGGACCTGCCCTGGGGCGACCAGGGCGTGCTCGACGGCTTCGCGGCCACGGATGACAAGGCCTATGACGTGGTACGCCAGACGGCCAAGGCGCTCAAGCTCGACCTCGGGAGCATGAAATGATCCGCATCCGCCAATTGCGCAAGAGCTATGGCAGCAACCACGTGCTGCATGGTATCGACCTGGATGTGCAGCCCGGCGAGTTCGTCGTCATGCTGGGCCTGTCGGGGGCCGGCAAGTCCACGCTGCTGCGCTGCATGAACGGCCTGGCCCGCGCCGACAGCGGCACGCTGGAGGTGGGCGGCATGGACCTGATGCTGGGCGGCGGCAGGCACAGCCGGCGCGAGCTGGCTCGCCACGTGGCCATGGTCTTCCAGCACCACAACCTGGTGCCGCGCCTGTCGGTGCGCAAGAACGTGCTGACCGGGCGCCTGGGCCAGACCGGCACCCTGGCCTCGGTGCTGCAGCTGTTCCGCGAAAGCGATATCCGCCTGGCCGACCAGTGCCTGGAGCGCGTGGGCCTGGCCCACAAGGCACTGGAGCGCACCGAGGCGCTGTCGGGCGGGCAGATGCAGCGCGTGGGCATTGCCCGCGCGCTGGCCCAGCAGCCCCAGGTCATCCTGGCCGACGAGCCCGTGGCCAGCCTGGACCCCAAGACCGCGCGCAGCGTGCTGCAGTACCTGCGCGATGCCACGCGCGAGCTGGGCATTGCCGTGGTCTGCAACCTGCACCAGGTGGACTACGCGCGGGAGTTCGGCGACCGCGTGCTGGGCCTGGCCCAGGGCCGCATGGTCTTTGACGGATCGCCGCAGGCGCTGGACGAGGCCGCGCTGCAGGCCATCTACCATGCGCAGCCCACTGCAGGGCAAGGCGCAGGGCAAGGCGCAGGGCAGGGCGCAGAACCGGACACACCTCCGGGCACGGCGGCCATAGGGCCTGCCGGCCTGCATGCGCAGGCGCCGGTGCCTGCCTCGTGGATGCGGGCCAGCGCGCCCGCAGGAGGACTGTGATGACCAGCGCCAATTCCTGGAGCCCTGAGCCGCGCGACCGCTGGCAATGGACCGCGCCGCGCCCCCATGGCGCCCTGGGCTGGACCGGCTATGCGGCTGCGGCCCTGGCCATCGCCTGGGTGCTGCACTGGAGCGCGGGCGGCGCGCAGATGAGCTGGGGTGAACTGGCGGCAGGCATGCCCCAGATCGCGGATTTCGTGGCGCGCTCCGTGCCGCCGGACTGGAGCATGCTGCCGCGCCTGATGGCGCCTGCGCTGGAGACGGTGCAGATCGCCATCTGGGGCACGCTGCTGTCCGTGGTGCTTGCGCTGCCGCTGTCCTTCATCGCCGCCAGCAACCTGCATGGCTGGCACTGGCTGCGGCGCATCACGCGGCAGTTCCTGAACGTGGTGCGCAGCATCAACGAGCTGATCCTGGCGCTGGTCTTTGTCTCGGCCGTGGGCCTGGGGCCGTTTCCCGGCGTGCTGGCCTTGGCCCTGCATGGCATGGGCATGCTGGGCAAGTTCTTCGCCGAGAGCATCGAAGAGATCGACGACGGCCCGCTGCAGGCCCTGCGCAGCGCAGGCGCCACGCAATTGCAGCTCATCGTCTTCGGCGTGATACCGCAGGCCATCACGGCCTGGATCGCGGTCGTGCTCTACCGCTTCGAGGTCAACCTGCGCTCGGCCACGGTGCTGGGCATGGTGGGCGCGGGCGGGCTGGGGTTCGAGCTGGTCGGCAGCCTCAAGCTGTTCCGCTACCAGGAGACGGCCACCTGCATCGTGGTCATCACCGTGATGGTGATCGCCGCCGATCTCGTCTCCCACTGGCTGCGCCGCCGCATCCAGCAGGGCACCCGCCATTGAGGGCTGCGCCTTTCCCGGCGCCCCCGTTTCATTCAAAGGACCGATTTGTGTGGACCTATCACAACCCCGTTGCCATCCATGCCGGCCCCGGCCGCCTGGACCGCCTGCCCGAGCTGCTTGCCGGGCGCGACTGCCTGCTGGTGACGTTTCCCGAGGCCGAATCCCTGGGCCTGGTGCAGCAGCTGCGCCAACGGCTGGGCAGCCAGCTGCGCGGCGTGGTGGACGGCATTGCGCCCAACCCCGATGTGCAGTGGCTGGCCCCGCTGTATGACCGCGTGCACCGCGAATACGCCGAGGTCCCGTGCATCGTGGCCCTGGGCGGCGGCAGCGCCATCGACTCGGCCAAGGCGCTGATGTGCGCTACGCCCACGCGGCGTTTCGGCGAACTGCTGCAGGCCCTGGAGCAGGGGCTGGCCCTGCCGGCTGCAGGCCACAAGGCGCTGATCGCCATTCCCACCACGGCCGGCACGGGCAGCGAGGTCACGCCCTGGGCCACGATCTGGGACCAGGCCGCTGGCCGCAAGCACTCGCTGCACCAGCACTGGACCTGGCCCGAGGCCGCCATCATCGACGCGCAGCTCATGCAAAGCCTGCCGGCCGGCGCCACGCTGGCCTCGGGGCTGGATGCGCTGTCGCATGCGCTGGAGTCCATCTGGAACCGGCACCGCAATCCCGTCTCCACCACCTTGGCCGTGGGCGCCGCGCGGCGCACCCTGGCCACGCTGCCCGCGCTGATGCAGGACCTGGGCAGCCTGCCGCTGCGAAGCCGCATGGCCGAGGCAGCCCTGATGGCCGGCCTGGCCTTCTCCAACACCCGCACGGCGCTGGCGCATTCGCTGTCCTACGACATCACGCTGCGCCATGGCGTGGCCCACGGCATTGCCTGCTCGTTCAGCCTGCCGCTGGTGCTGGAGATGGCCCTGGGCGCCGACGACCAGGCCGATGCGGCCCTGCTGTCCATCTTCGATGCCGCCACGGGCGAGCTGGCCGTGCAGCGCCTGCGCAACTTCCTCGAAGGCCTGGGCGTGGCCACCGATCCCGCCCACTACGGCGTGCCTGGGGATGAGTGGCAGCAGCTGCTGCAGTCGGCCGCATCCGGCCCGCGCGGGCGCAATTTCATCCGCACGCTGGAATGAACAGGCGCGTGCGGCCCTCTTCTGTTTGAACCTCTTTCCTAGTCAAAAAGCACCATGAACCACACCACCGTCTCCACCGCCGCCGATCTGTCGCCGCTGCAGGCCGTCATCTTCGACTGGGCCGGCACCCTGGTCGATTTCGGCTCGCTGGCGCCCACGCAGATCTTTGTCGAGGCCTTTGCCAGCTTCGGCATCACCATCACCCTGGCCCAGGCGCGCGGTCCCATGGGACTGTCCAAGTGGCAGCACATCCACGAGTTGCTGCAGGACGAAGGCATCCGCGCGCAATGGCACAAGGCCTTCGGCCAGCAGCCTGGCGACGCCGACGTGGACGCCATCTACGCCCGCTTCATGCCCATGCAGATCGCCAAGGTCGGTGAGTTCTCGGCACCCATCGAAGGCGCGCCCGAGCTGCTGGGCTGGCTGCGCGCGCAGGGCCTGAAGGTGGGCTCGTGCTCGGGCTATCCGCGTGAAGTCTTGAATCAGTTGCTGCCGCAGGCCGCCGCCAACGGCCTGGCTCCCGACCATGTGGTGGCCGGCGATGAAATGGCTGCAGGCGGCCGCCCCGGCCCCTTCATGGCGCTGGCCAATGTGCTGGCGCTGGGCATCGGCGACGTGCGCGCCTGCGTGAAGGTGGACGACACCGTGCCCGGCATCGAGGAAGGCCGCAACGCCGGCATGTGGACCGTGGGCCTGACCCTGTCCGGCAACGAAGTCGGCTACTCCCCCACCGAACTGGCCGCCGCCCCCGCCGAAGAAGTGCGCGAGCGCGTGGCCCGCGCCGAAGCCAAGCTGCGCGCAGCCGGCGCCCACCACGTGATCGCCAGCGTGAAGGACCTGCCGCAGGTACTGGAGCGTATTGCGCAGGACATGCGCGCGGGGCGCATGCCTGGGTGAGACGCGCCCGTTCTATGGTCTTGTGCCCAATCTTGGAAACTGGCGCGCTCCAACCCAGGGACAGCAAGCAAGGGCCGCCCCGCAGCGAGGCTGTCGTCCCCCTTTCAGGGGGAAGGCGCGAAGCGCCTCAGGGGGTACTCAACTGCTCTGCATGATGGTGCAGATGGTCATCAATGAAGCTCTGGATGAAGTAGTAGCCGTGGTCGTAGCCGCCGTGGCGGCGCAGCGTCAGCGGCTGGCCGGCCTGGGCGCAGGCGGCCTCGAAGGCTTCGGGCAGCAGCTGCTTTTCGATCAGGAACTTGTCGGCCAGGCCCTGGTCCACGAGGATGCCGGCCGGGTAGGGCGCCTCGGTCTGGGCGGCCATCAGGCAGCTTGCGTCATGCGCTTCCCAGGCCTTGCGGTCATCGCCCAGATAGCCTGAGAAGGCTTTCTGGCCCCAGGGGCAGTTGACGGGGTTGGCAATGGGCGCGAAGGCCGACAGGCTCTTGAAGCGGCCCGGATGGCGCAGCGCCAGCGTGAGCGCGCCGTGGCCGCCCATGGAGTGGCCGAAGATGCCCAGCCGCTGCGCGTCGATGGGCAGGCGTGCGGCGATCAGCGGCAGCAGCTCGCCCAGCAGATAGCTTTCCATGCGCCAGTGCAGCGCCCAGGGCTTGGTGGTGGCGTCCAGGTAGAAGCCCGCGCCCACGCCGAAGTCCCAGGCATCGGCCTCGCCGGGCAGGCCTGCGCCGCGCGGGCTGGTGTCGGGCGCGATCAGGGCGATGCCCAGCTCGGCGGCCAGGCGCTGGGCGCCGGCCTTGGTCATGAAGGTCTCTTCGGTGCAGGTCAGCCCGGCCAGGTAGAGCACGGCGGGCACCTTCTCGCCGGCCACGGCCTTGGGCGGCAGGAAGACCGAGAACTTCATGTTCAGGCCGATCTCGGCGGAGAAATGCTCGTAGAAACGCTGTGCGCCGCCGAAGCAGGCATGGGCGTTCTTGAGTTCCAGGGGCGGCAGTGCGGACATGGTGTTCCTCAAAAAGAAAAATGCTACGGGCACCTTGGCAAGCGGTGCGTGCAGCATTCAAAGATGGGAGTTGATACGCTATACACGGTCAACGGCCCATGAAACTGGCGCTGCCCAGGCGCGCAGCGCCTCAGGGGGAGCTTCAGTACACGACGACGGAGCGGATGGACTTGCCTTCGTGCATCAGGTCAAAAGCCTCGTTGATCTCCGGCAGGCCCATGGTGTGCGTGACGAAGGGGGCCAGCTGGATCTCGCCGCTCATGGCCTGCTCGACCATGCCGGGCAGCTCGCTGCGGCCCTTGACGCCGCCGAAGGCCGTGCCCAGCCACTTGCGGCCCGTCACCAGCTGGAAAGGGCGTGTGGAGATTTCCTGGCCCGCGCCGGCCACGCCGATGATGACCGACTGGCCCCAGCCGCGGTGCGCGCATTCCAGGGCGGCACGCATCACGTTGACGTTGCCGATGCACTCGAAGCTGTGGTCCACGCCCCAGCCCGTCATCTCGACGATGACCTGCTGGATGGGCTTGTCGAAATCCTTGGGATTCACGCAGTCGGTGGCGCCGAAGGTGCGGGCCAGGTCGAACTTGGAGGGGTTGGTGTCCACGGCGATGATGCGGCCGGCCTTGGCCAGCTTGGCGCCCTGGATCACGGCCAGGCCGATGCCGCCCAGGCCGAACACGGCCACGGTGTCGCCTTCCTGGACCTTGGCGGTGTTCTTGACGGCACCCAGGCCCGTGGTCACGCCGCAGCCCAGCAGGCAGACCTGCTCGGGGTTGGCATCGGGGTGGATCTTGGCCAGCGAGACTTCGGCGACCACGGTGTATTCGCTGAAGGTGGAGCAGCCCATGTAGTGGTAGATGGGCTCGCCGTTGTACGAAAAGCGCGTGGTGCCGTCGGGCATCACGCCCTTGCCCTGGGTGGCGCGCACGGAAACGCACAGGTTGGTCTTGCCGCTCTTGCAGAACAGGCATTCGCCGCATTCGGCTGTGTACAGCGGGATGACGTGGTCGCCGGGCTTGACGCTGGTCACGCCTTCGCCGACCTCGACGACGATGCCCGCGCCTTCATGGCCGAGCACGGCGGGGAAGATGCCTTCCGGATCGTCGCCCGACAGCGTGAACGCGTCGGTGTGGCAGACGCCGGTGTGGGTGATCTTGATCAGGACCTCGCCCTTCTTCGGGGGGGCCACGTCGATCTCGACGATCTGCAGGGGTTCTCCAGCCTTGAAGGCGACGGCGGCTTTGGATTTCATGGGCGTGTCTTTCTGTCGGGGTGGCTCAGGAACGGCAGTGCGCGCGCTCCGCGAAGCCTTGAATGTAGGCCATGGCCGGGCGGCCCGGCCGTATCATGGCCGCAGCCCCAGGTGATATGTCCGAATCTGAGGGGTGTGGCCGGCGTCGGCCGGGCCTGCTGGCCGTGGGTGCTTGCGTCTTTTCGTATAGTCCGCCCCATTCTTTCCACCCTGACCGCCTCCGAGCCCGCCGTTTCCCATGGACCACCGCCACGCCAGCGCCCACCGCATCGATCTTGTCGTCTACCCAGGCTTCAAGGCGCTGGAGGCCATAGGGCCCATGTCGGTGTTCGACTATGCCAACGTGCACCTGCGCGCGCGCGGCCAGAGCGACGGCTACGAGGTGCGCGTGGTCTCGCAGCGGCAAGGGCCCGTGCGCTCGGACACGCTGATGTCGCTGGAGGCCACGCATACGCTGGCCGGGCTGGAGGCTGCAGGCATGGGCTGCACCGTGGTCGTCGTGGGCTCGCGCCATATCGAGCAGGTGCTGGGCGGCTCGGCCGAGCTGGTCGCCTGGCTGGGCCGCGTGGCGCCGCGCGTGCAGCGGCTGATTGCGCTGTGCTCGGGCAGCTTCTTCCTGGCCGAGGCGGGTTTGCTGGACGGCCGGCGCGCGGCCACGCACTGGAGCGTGACGGCGCAACTGGCCCAGCGCCATCCGCGCGTGCAGGTCGATGCCGATGCCATCTACCTGCGCGAGGAAATCCGCGATGGCGCAGGCAGCCGCCAGCTGTGGACCTCGGCCGGCGTGACGGCCGGCATCGACCTGGCCCTGGCCGTGGTGGAGGAGGATTTCGGCCACGCGCTGGCGCTGGAGGTGGCGCGTGACCTGGTCATGTACCTCAAGCGTCCCGGTGGCCAGTCGCAGTTCAGCGTGCCGCTGGCGGCCCAGGCCGCGCAGCACGGCGGCGTGCAGGCCGTGCAGCAGTGGGTGATGGCCCACCTGGCCGAGCCCCTGACCCTTGCGCAGATGGCCGAGCAGGCGCACATGAGTGAGCGGCACCTGCGCCGCGTGTTCCAGCAGGAAACCGGGCAAAGCCCCACGGCCTTTGTGGAGAGCGCGCGGCTGGAGGCCGCCAAGCAACTGCTGGAAAGCCAGGCCCATCTGCCTCTCAAGACCGTGGCCGCGCGCGTGGGCCTGGGCTCGGAGCAGGCGCTGCGCCACCTGTTCGTGCGCCACCTGGGCATTACCCCGGTGGCGTACCGAGATCGCTTTGGCGGGCGCGGCGGCGCGGGCTGAGCGGATCGGCCTGGAGAGCTCAACCTCTTTTGGCTGCTGCCTCGGCAGCCTGCGCTGCGCGCAGCTTGTCTTTTTTGCTGGGGCGGCGGCCCTTGATGCCGCCATTGCCGTCCTGCGCCACCGGAGGCGGCGGCACGGGCTCGGTGGGCTCGAAGCCCGGCAACTGCTCCAGTTCAAGGTCCAGCTGGTTGCGCTTGCAGATCAGCGCCCAGTGCGCCTGGTCGGCCGGCGTGACAAAGCTGATGGCCGTGCCGACCTCGCCCGCGCGGCCCGTGCGGCCGATGCGGTGCACATAGTCGGTGGCCGAGCGCGGCAGGTCGTAGTTGACGACCAGGGGCAGCTGGGTGATGTCGATGCCGCGCGCCGCCAGATCGGTGGTGATCATCACCTGCCAGCGCTTGGCCTTGAAGTCGGCCAGCGCTTCCTTGCGTGCGCCCTGGCTCAGGTCGCCATGGAAGGCCGTGGCGAAGATGCCGGCCTTGTAGAGCTTTTCAGCCACCAGTTCGGCCGTGTGCCGCGTGGCCACGAAGACCAGGGCACGTTCGAGCGTGACAGGGTCGGTGCCCGCAGCGGTGTCGCCCTGCACCAGCTGGCGCAGCAATTGCGTGCGGCGTGCGCGGTCCACGGCAATGGCGCGCTGGGTGATGCTTTGCGGGCTGGCGGCATCCTGGCCTTCGGCGGCATCGACGCGGGCCTGAACGGGATCGTGCAGCAGGCCCGTGGCCAGCGATTGCACGGCATCGGGATAGGTGGCCGAGAACAGCAGGGTCTGGCGTTGCTTCGGCAGCAGGGCCAGCACGCGCTGCAGCTCGTCCTGAAAGCCCAGGTCCAGCAGGCGGTCGGCCTCGTCCAGCACCAGGTGGCGCACGGCGGACAGGCGCACGGCGTTGTGCTCCACCAGGTCCAGCAGGCGGCCCGGCGTGGCCACCAGGAAGTCGGCACTGCCGCGCAGCATCATCATCTGCGGGTTGATGGACACGCCGCCATAGACCACGCCGATGCGCGGCGGCTGCTTGAGCGCGCGACCCAGGTCGGACAGCGTCTCGCCGACCTGCTGGGCCAGCTCGCGCGTGGGCACCACGATCAGCGTGGTCAGGGTTCGCACAAAGCCGCCCTGGGCACCCTGGGCCTTGCCGCCATCCATCCAGCGCTGCAGCAGCGGCAGCAGGTAGGCGGCCGTCTTGCCCGAGCCCGTGGGCGCACAGGCCCAGAGGTCGCGGCCCGCAAGCACGGGGGCGATGGACTGGGTCTGTATGGGCGTGGGATCGACCAGGCCCAGGTCTTGGAGGCTGGAGACCAGCGCCGGGCTCAGGCCGAGGGAGGCAAAGTTCATGGTGTGCAGGGAGTGGCTGGGGCCGGAACCCCGGCGCAAGAAAGGGCCGGCCACGAGGGCCGGGGGGGCATTGTCGGCGAAACCGCGCCGCTGCGTGAAGCAGGGGGCTTGGCCCCGGCGCTCAGGCCAGGCGGCGCAGCCGGCCAGCAGGTCGTTCACCAGGCCGCCAGCCGTTGCAGCCGGGTCGGTGGAGCGTGCCTGAGCGGGGATCAGGCACCGCCGAAATGAGTGCCCAGAAAGTCGAATGGAAGCGGCTCATGGAGGAAGTCGTCCCTGCCTCTTCAGCTCCTTGAGCCGTCGTTCGGTTGCGCGATCCAGGGCGTCCTGCAGCAGGTCCATCTTGCGTTTGTTGCAGGGTGGGCAGTCGTAGAAGCTCTCAGAAATGCTCTTGGGCTTGAGCGTTTCGGTGGCTTCGAAGATGTTGATGAATCCGGTCGGTTCAACTCCGATGACGATGAGCTTGCCGTTGTGGAACCTGACCGATGCACTCCCTGCGCAGCCTGTTCTTTCCCTGTCCTCGCTGAAGAATGCCTTCCTCGAGATCCTGCGTATGTGCTGCAACGCATATCGCACGTCTTCCTCGGTCAGGACCACATCGTCGCAATCGAGCCAGTTCTTGCTCGCCCAGGAGGAACTTTCAGATGGCGAGATGATGTCGATTTTCTGGATGGTCTTGACGGGGTATCTGGCATCGCCCGCATACAGCGAGGAAACCATGGTCATGGCCATCGCGGAGATGGCAATCCGAGAACGCATGCGAATGGGATTCATGGTGTCATTTTCCAGTTCGCACCTTCCGCTTCGGTCAGGTTTTTTCGGCTCACTTCTGGATGCTTGAAGATCTCGCTGGGCGACAGCTGCATGGAATCTTGAAGCGCTCCAACAAGCCATGTCAGAGCTCTGTTCTGTGCCTCAGTCGGCGTGGGATAGATACCAAACCATCCGCGTAACTCTTCAGGAGTCCAGCCCCTTGGTCTGGGTGGCGGTGTGAATCCCTTCGGCAGCTCCGCTCGGCCGACCATCTCGATACCTATGGCCTCCATATTGCTCGGATAGCGTTCACCAGGAGCCTTCAGCATCTCGATGCGGTGTACCCCTTTTGCCTTCAGTCCTTCATAGTCCCTGGCCTTGCATTTCCCCACAAGCAGGCACCTCGCCTTCAGCGGGCCCACATGGTTGGCACGCTGATAGATGGCGGCAGTCTGGTAGATGGTGCCGTCCTTGTCGATCAGGAAGTGCGCCCCATTGGCCTTCGGGTTCCTGTAGCTATTGAGCGAAGACTGGGCCGTGTTGGCATCGGTCTGGTGCACGACGATGCCGGTGATGGCGGCGGTCCGCTTTCCTCTCTCGATGGCGGGGCTGCGCGCATTCCTGACGCGCGCATGGATGAGCATTCCGTCCTTGTTGATTTCGACAAGCATGTGAGTCCCGGGGTTGCGTTGAACGGCAGCGGGCATTGCGCTGCGCCTCCATCCCGTTTCAGGGAGGGTCAACGGTCACCTTAGGGTAGATGCGCTCAATCAATGGGCATGTCACGATAGCGAAAATGGTGTTCCTAGGACTGGGGCGGTGGGCTCGCAAATGAAAAAAGCCCCATGCAAAGGCATGGGGCTTTTGGGGGCCGGGCCGCTGAGGCCCGGACCTGCGATCAGCGCTGGCCGATCGGCTTGACGTCGCGGGACACGGAGCCCGTGAACAGCTGGCGGGGACGGCCGATCTTGTACTCGGGGTCGGCCATCTGCTCGTTGAGCTGGGCGATCCAGCCCACGGTGCGGGCCAGGGCGAAGATGCCGGTGAACAGGTTCACGGGCACGCCGATGGCGCGCTGCACGATGCCGGAGTAAAAGTCCACGTTCGGGTAGAGCTTGCGCTGCACGAAGTAGTCGTCTTCCAGGGCGATCTTCTCGACTTCCTTGGCCAGGGCGAACAGGGGGTCCTTTTCCAGGCCCAGTTCGGCCAGCACTTCATTGCAGGTTTCCTGCATGAGCTTGGCGCGGGGGTCGTAGTTCTTGTAGACGCGGTGGCCGAAGCCCATCAGCTTGACGCCGCTGTTCTTGTCCTTGACCTGTTCCATGAACTCGCCGACCTTGGCAACGCCGCCGTTGGCCTGCAGGTATTCCAGCATGTTCAGGCAGGCTTCGTTGGCGCCGCCGTGGGCAGGGCCCCACAGGCAGGCCACGCCGGCCGAGATGGCGGCGAAGGGGTTGGTGCCCGACGAGCCGCACAGGCGCACGGTGGAGGTGGAGGCGTTTTGCTCGTGGTCTGCGTGCAGGATGAAGATGCGGTCCAGCGCGCGCTCGACCACGGGGTTCACCTTGAACTCCTCGCAGGGGTTGCCGAACATCATGCGCATGAAGTTGCCGGCGTAGCTCAGGTCGTTCTTGGGGTACATGTACGGCGCACCGATGCCGTACTTGTAGGCCATGGAGACCAGCGTGGGCATCTTGGCGATCAGGCGGATCGCGGCGATGTCGCGGTGCTCGGCGTTGTTGATGTCCATGTTGTCGTGGTAGAAGGCCGACATGCCGCCGACCAGACCCGTCAGGACGGCCATGGGGTGGGCGTCACGGCGGAAACCACGCAGGAAGAACTGCATCTGCTCGTTGACCATGGTGTGCTTGGTCACGCGCTCGACGAAGTCGGCCTTCTCGGACTCGTTGGGCAGCTCGCCGTACAGCAGCAGGTAACAGGTCTCGAGGTAGTCGCAGTTCTTGGCCAGCTGCTCGATGGGGTAGCCGCGGTACAGCAGCTCGCCCTTGTCGCCATCGATGTAGGTGATGGCGGACTGGCACGAGGCGGTAGAGAGGAAGCCCGGGTCATAGGTGAACATGCCGGTCTGCGCGTACAGCTTGCGGATGTCCACCACGTCGGGACCGACGTTGCCCTGGTAGACGGGCAGCTCGACGCTGGGAGCGCCGTTGCTGAATGACAGCGTTGCTTTGTTGTCTGCGAGTTTCATTTCCAAACTTCCTTCTCTAGATTGCCTAGCCTACTAGCGGGAGAGAACCGGGCTTGCGCTTGCGCACCAGTTCCAGAACTTCCCTGATTTCTTGGGTATCGAGTTCACCTTCAGGCTCCTTGCGGCGCAAGAAGAGGTCCATCAGGTCGTTGTCTGCCAGGTCCATCAAGGCAGACAGACCGCTCGCGTGTCTCCGCGTGAGCTGGTCTCCGTAGGTGGCGAAGAACTGCGCGATGAACAGGTCGTTCTCGACCAGGCCACGCCGGCAGCGCCAGCGCAGCAGGTCTCGCTCGCGTTCGTCGAGCAGAGTATTCGTCATGGTCATCAGATGGCCCGGCGGACCATCAGTTCCTTGATCTTGCCAATGGCCTGCGTGGGGTTCAGGTGCTTGGGGCACACGTCCACGCAGTTCATGATGGTGTGGCAACGGAAGAGGCGGTACGGATCTTCCAGGTTGTCAAGGCGGTCACCCGTGGCCTCGTCGCGGCTGTCCGCGATGAAGCGGTAGGCCTGCAGCAGGCCGGCCGGGCCCACGAACTTGTCGGGGTTCCACCAGAAGCTGGGGCAGCTGGTGGAGCAGCTGGCGCACAGAATGCACTCGTACAGGCCGTTGAGCTCTTCGCGCTCTTCAGGCGACTGCAGGCGTTCCTTGGTGGGAGACGCGAAGCTGTCGTTCTGCAGGTACGGCTTGATCGAGTGGTACTGCTTGAAGAACTGCGTCATGTCCACGATCAGGTCGCGGATCACGGGCAGGCCGGGCAGGGGCTTGAGAACGATGTCGCCCTGCAGGGTCTTCATGTTCGTCAGGCAGGCCAGGCCGTTCTTGCCATTGATGTTCATCGCGTCCGAGCCGCACACGCCTTCGCGGCAGGAGCGGCGGAACGAGATGGAGGGGTCCATCTCCTTGAGCTTGACCAGGGCGTCCAGCAGCATGCGCTCGTGGCCGTCCAGCTCGACCTCGACGGTCTGCATGTAGGGCTTGGCATCCTTGTCCGGGTCGTAGCGGTAGATCTTGAAAGTGCGCTTCATTTGTCTGTTCTCTCGTGGGCTGCTGGATTAGAACGTGCGGACCTTGGGCGGCACGCTGTCCACCGTGAGGGGCTTCAGGTTCACGGGCTTGTAGTCCAGGCTGTTGGTGGCGCTGTACCACAGGGTGTGCTTGAGCCATTCCTTGTCATTGCGGCCCAGCGGGAACTCGGCGTGGTCGGCAGGATGCTCGTAGTCGTACACGGTGTGGGCGCCGCGGCATTCGTGGCGGGCAGCGGCCGAGATCATGGTGGCCTGGGCCACTTCGATCAGGTTGTCCACTTCCAGCGCTTCCATGCGGGCGGTGTTCCAGACCTTGGACTTGTCCTTGAGGGTCACGGAGCCCACGCGTTCGCGGATGGCGTTGATCTTGACTTCGCCTTCGTCCATGCTCTTTTGCGTGCGGAACACGCCGGCATGCTGCTGCATGGTGGCGCGGATGTCGCCAGCCAGGTCCTGGGCGTAGGTGCCTTCCTTGGAGTCGTCGAGCTGGTTCAGGCGCGTGAGCGTGCGCTCGGAGCCATCGGCCGGCACGGCCTTGTGGTCGCCGAAGCCGTTGACGAACTGCACGATGTGCTTGCCGGCCGACTTGCCGAAGACCAGCAGGTCCAGCAGCGAGTTCGTGCCCAGGCGGTTGGCGCCGTGCACCGACACGCAGGAGCATTCGCCCACGGCATAGAGGCCATTGACCACGTTGTTCTGCTGGCCGTCCCACACCACGACCTGGCCGTTGATGTTGGTGGGAATGCCGCCCATCTGGTAGTGGATGGTGGGCACCACGGGAATCGGTTCCTTGGTGATGTCCACGTTGGCGAAGTTGTGGCCGATCTCCTCCACCGAAGGCAGGCGCTTGCGGATGGTGTCTGCACCCAGGTGGTCCAGCTTCATCAGGATGTAGTCCTTGTTGGGACCACAGCCACGGCCTTCCTTGATTTCCTGGTCCATGGAGCGGGACACGAAGTCGCGCGGTGCCAGATCCTTCAGCGTGGGAGCGTAGCGCTCCATGAAGCGTTCGCCTTCGCTGTTGAGCAGGATGGCGCCTTCGCCACGGCAGCCTTCGGTCAGCAGCACGCCCGCGCCGGCCACGCCGGTGGGGTGGAACTGCCAGAACTCCATGTCCTGCAGCGGGATGCCTGCGCGTGCAGCCATGCCCAGGCCGTCGCCGGTGTTGATGAAGGCATTGGTCGATGCCTGGAAGATGCGGCCTGCGCCACCCGTGGCCAGCAGCACGGCCTTGGCGTGCAGCTCGTACAGGTCGCCGGTTTCCAGTTCGATGGCGGTCACGCCGACCACGTCGCCCTGGGTGTTGCGGATCAGGTCCAGCGCCATCCACTCCACGAAGAAGTTGGTCTTGGACTTGACGTTCTGCTGGTACAGCGTGTGCAGCATGGCGTGGCCGGTACGGTCGGCCGCGGCGCAGGCGCGCTGCACGGGCTTTTCACCGTAGTTGGCCGTGTGGCCGCCGAAGGGGCGCTGGTAGATGGTGCCGTCGGGGTTGCGGTCGAACGGCATGCCGAAGTGTTCCAGCTCGATCACGACGTTGGGCGCTTCGCGGCACATGAACTCGATCGCATCCTGGTCGCCGAGCCAGTCGGAGCCCTTGATGGTGTCGTAGAAGTGGTAGTGCCAGTTGTCTTCGCTCATGTTGCCCAGCGAAGCGGACACGCCGCCCTGCGCAGCCACGGTGTGCGAGCGCGTGGGGAAGACCTTGGACAGCGAGGCCACGGACAGGCCGGCGCGCGACAGTTCCAGCGCGGCACGCAGGCCGGAGCCGCCAGCGCCGACGATGACGACGTCAAACTTGCGCTTGGTGATGTTTGCTTTGGAGTAGCTCATTCTTAACCTTCAATCGTGGAGACCGCGTCTCTATCAGATACGCCACAGGATCTGGATGCCCCAGCCGGCGCAGCCGACGAGCCAGACCAGGGTGAAAACGTTCAGCACCAGGCGCAGGCCCACGGGCTTGACGTAGTCCATCCAGATGTCGCGCACGCCGACCCAGACGTGCCAGGCCAGCGAGACGATCACGGCGAAGGTCAGGAACTTCATCCACTGCGGGGCAAAGATGCCGGCCCACAGGTCATAGCCGACGGAGCCGGTGCTGAAGATCAGCTTGGCCAGCAGCACGATGGTGAACAGTGCCATCAGCACGCCGGTGACGCGCTGCACCATCCAGTCGCGGATGCCGTAGTGCGCACCGACCACGGTGCGCTTGGAGCCGTAATTCACGGACATGGTTCTTTTTCCTTATCGTGAGGGAGAGATCGTGAATCAGTACAGGCCGAACAGCTTGGCACCCAGGATCAGGGTCAGGCCAACGCTCAGGACCAGCACCACCAGGGCCGAGGACTTGCCGAACTGCTTGTTGACGGCGTGGTGGTTCACATCCATGAACAGGTGGCGGACGCCGGCGCAAAAGTGGTGCAGGTAGGCCCAGATCAATGCCAGGCACACGAGCTTGAGGAACCATCCGAAGGGACCCGCGAAAACCGAGGTGAAGCCGTCGAAGGAGATCTCCGAAGTCAGCGACATGTCCATCATCCACAGGATGAAAGGCAGCAGGATGAACATCAGCAGGCCGCTGATGCGGTGCAGGATGGACACGATGCCGGCCGGCGGCAACCGGTAGGTGGGGAGGTCCTTGAAGAAGTTGATGTTGCGGAACTCTGGCCGCTTTTTGGCTTGCTCAGTCATGGCAGGGTACTTTCGTGGATGTAACTGCTTCGTAATCGCTCAGGGGCGGCGATGCAAAATTCTATTGCAATGCAATAAAAACAGCTTTGCTGGGAATTGCGTATTTTCGCCCGCTTCTCTGGGGAACGGATCGTTCAGCTCAGCGCGTTGCGGTAGTGATGGGTGTCGGTGCGGTACAGGCCACGGCGTAACTCCATGGGAACATCGTTGTATGTGTAAGCGGTGCGCTCCACGCTCAGCAGGGGCGTGGTGCTGGGGACATCCAGCAGCAGGGCCTGTTCTGCCTCGGGCAGGACGGCGCGGATCTTTTCGTCGGCGCGCACCATGCGCACGCCGTAGTCCAGCTCGAACATGGCGTAGGTGGGGCCCTGGTAGGCGGACATCTGCTCGGCGGTCAGGCCCTTGAAGGCGTGGCCCGGCAGCCAGATGTCTTCCAAAATGGTCGGGATTGCGGAGAACGACAGTACGCGGCGCACATGCATCACGGCATCGCCGCTGCGCAGCGCCAGGCCGCGCGCCACGTCCGCCGATGCGCGCAGGCGCCGGCAGTCGATGATGCGGCGCTCGGCACGGCCCTCGCCCTGCTGGTCGCCGCCGTCGGGCTGCAGCTTGAGAAAGCGGTACTGCACATGCTGGGCCGCGTGGGTGGCCACGAAGGTGCCCTTGCCCTGGCGGCGCATCACCAGGTTCTCTGCCGCCAGCTCGTCGATGGCCTTGCGCACCGTGCCCTGGCTCACGCGAAAGCGCGCGGCCAGCTCCATCTCGCTGGGAATCAGTTCGCCGGGCCGCCACTCGCCTGCTTCAAGGCTTTGCAGTATCAGTCCCTTGATCTGCTGATACAAAGGGCTGAAGGCCGGGGTCGATGCGCCCGCGCCGATGGTGGGAGCGGCGTTGTCTGAGGCGAGGGGAGGCAGGACTGGCATGGAAAAGTTCGGGGTGGGGAGGCTCCCGGCGACGCAGATGAAAGACTTGGAAACAGACGTCGATCATATCTTATATAAGACATAAGACAAATTGACCGGGCTTCGAAATCGGGAGTACACTTTCGCGTTGTTTGCGGAGCACGGGCTGCTGGTTTCTGACGCTGGTGCGACCTGGCGCCGATAACACCTGATTTTTTCCCCATCCCTGGAGTTTCATCATGAGCAAGAAGCCCGTTCGTGTCGCCGTCACCGGTGCCGCCGGTCAAATTGGTTACGCCCTGCTGTTCCGCATCGCCTCCGGCGAAATGCTGGGTAAGGACCAGCCCGTCATTCTGCAACTGCTGGAGATTCCCGACGAGAAGGCCCAGAACGCGCTCAAGGGCGTGATCATGGAACTCGAGGACTGCGCCTTCCCCCTGCTGGCCGGCATCGAAGCCCACTCCGACCCCCTGCAAGCCTTCAAGGACACCGACTACGCCCTGCTGGTCGGCGCGCGTCCCCGCGGCCCCGGCATGGAGCGTGCCGACCTGCTGGCTGCCAACGCACAGATCTTCACGGCCCAGGGCAAGGCGCTGAACGCCGCTGCCTCGCGCAACGTGAAGGTGCTGGTCGTCGGCAACCCCGCCAACACCAACGCCTACATCGCCATGAAGTCGGCTCCGGACCTGCCGGCCAAGAACTTCACCGCCATGCTGCGCCTGGACCACAACCGCGCTGCATCGCAGCTGGCTGCCAAGGCCGGCTTCAAGGTGGGCGACATCCGCAAGCTGACCGTCTGGGGCAACCACTCGCCCACGATGTACGCCGACTACCGCTTCGCCACCGTCAACGGTGAAAGCGTCAAGGCCAAGATCAACGACCAGGCCTGGAACAAGGACGTGTTCCTGCCCACCGTCGGCAAGCGTGGCGCCGCCATCATTGCCGCTCGTGGCCTGTCCTCGGCTGCCTCGGCTGCCAACGCTGCCATCGACCACATGCGCGACTGGGCCCTGGGCTCGGGCGGCGAATGGGTCACCATGGGCGTGCCCTCCAACGGCGAATACGGCATCCCCGCCGGCATCGTCTTCGGCTTCCCGGTCACCACCGAGAACGGCGAGTACAAGATCGTCGAAGGCCTGGAAATCGACGCCTTCTCGCAAGAGTGCATCGACAAGACCCTGGCCGAGCTGCAAGGCGAACAGGACGGCGTCAAGCACCTGCTGTAAGCCGCCGGCAAGCCATGCTCGACTGGAATCCCGCGCTTTACCTGCGTTTCGCCAATGAGCGTACGCGCCCCGCAGCCGAGCTGCTGGCGCGTGTGCCCTTGGCCCAGGCCCGCCATGTGGTGGACCTGGGATGCGGGCCGGGCAATTCCACCGAGCTGCTTGCACAGCGCTATGCCGGTGCCACGATCACCGGCATAGACAACTCCCAGGCGATGCTGGCCACCGCGCGCCAGCATCTGCCTGAGGCCCGCTTCGCGCTGGCCGACATTGCTTCCTGGACGCCCGCCCCCGGCGAGAGCGCTCCCGACCTGATTTATGCCAATGCCTCCCTCCAGTGGGTGGGGGAGCATGAAACGCTGATACCCCGCCTGTTCGCCCAACTGGCGCCAGGGGGCGTGCTGGCGATACAGATGCCCGACAACCGGCAGGAAGCCACGCACCGCGTGATGCGCGAGATCGCCAGCCTGCCCAAGTTTGCCGCCTACATCGGCGACGCCGCCAAGGTGCGTGCCGACATCCTGCCCATCCGCAGCTACTACGACCTGTTGGCCGGCCCGCAGGAGCAGGCCGGCGTCGAGGCCGGCGCCGTCGATGTCTGGCACACCGTCTACCAGCATCCGATGGACTCGGCCGGCGCCATCGTCCAGTGGCTGCGCGGCACCGGCCTCAAGCCCTTCGTCGAAGGGCTGCCCGAAGCCCTGCAGGCCGACTTCCTCACCGAATACGAAAACCGCGTGGACGCCGCCTACGGCGTGCGCGCCGACGGCCGGCGCCTGCTGGCCTTTCCCCGCCTGTTCATCGTCGCCCAGCGCAAGCCATGACCGCCGCCACGTCCACACCCTCTCGCGCACACCCCGCCCAGGTGCTGCTCGATGCGCAGGGCGGTGCCCTGCACCTGCCCGTCTGTGACCACTACAGCGGCGTGGAAGTGCGCATGCGCAAGAGCCTGCAGCTGCAGGCCGAGATGATGGCCGAGTTCGGCACCTGCGTCTTTGACGTCACGCTGGACTGCGAAGATGGCGCCCCCGTGGGCCAGGAGGCGGCCCATGCGCGCCTGGTGGCCTCGCTGGCGCGCGATGCCGCGCCCGGTACCCGCGTGGCTGCGCGCGTGCATGCCGTGGACCACGCCAGCTTCGCGCAGGACCTGGACATCATCGTCGGCGAGGCCGGCGACCGCCTGTGCCACCTCATGCTGCCCAAGGTGGAAAGCGTGGACGACGTGCTGCTGGCCGAGCGGCATCTGGGTCGCCTGGGCTGCCGCGAACTGCCGCTGCATGTGCTCATCGAGTCGCCCGCCGCCGTGCACCGTGCCTTCGACATCGCGGCACACCCGCGCGTGCAGAGCATTTCCTTCGGCTTGATGGACTTCGTCTCGGCCCATGGCGGTGCGATTCCTGCCTCGGCCATGGGCTCGGCCGGCCAGTTCGACCATCCGCTGGTCGTGCGTGCCAAGCTGGAGATCGCAGCTGCCTGCCACGCGCACGGCAAGGTGCCTTCGCACTGCGTGGTCACCGAATTCAGGAATCCACAGGCGCTGCAGGCCGCTGCCACACAGGCGTCACGGCGGCTCGGCTATACCCGCATGTGGAGCATCCACCCGGACCAGATCCGCCCCATCCTCGCCGCCTTCGCGCCCCAGGCCGACGAAGTGGCGCAGGCCGCACAAATACTTACCGCCGCCGAGGCCGCCGATTGGGCGCCCGTCAGCGTGGATGGTGTATTACATGACCGGGCGAGCTACCGCTATTTCTGGCAGTTGCTCACACGTGCCCACCAGACCGGCCAGGCGCTGCCCCCACAGGTGCAGCCCTGGTTTGCATCAGAATCACTTGCTTAGCCCACACCGGGAATTTGCAGGAGCCCAACGTATGAAGACAGCTATCGCCTCCATCCTGATCGCAGCCCCCTTGCTGGCCATGGGCCTGGGTGCCAGCGCCGCCGAGCCCGCCACCGCAAAGAAGGCGCCGGCCAAGGCCGCTGCCAAGCCTGCGGCCAAGAAGGCCCCCGCCAAGAAGGCCACCACGGCCAAGGCCGCTGCCGGCGCTGCCGCCGTCGGCGGTGCGGCCGCCGTCGCAACTGCTGCCCAACAGCCGCTGTCCGCCGAAGACCTGGCCATTTCCGAGCGCGTGCACACCGGCCGCATCCCCTGCGAGCTGGGCGCCTTCGTCAATGTGACGGCCGACCAGGCCAACCCGGGTTACTTCAACATCGACGGCAAGGGCTTCAAGTACCACATGTCGCCCGTCAAGACCTCGACCGGCACCGTGCGCCTGGAAGACAAGCATGCCGGCGCCGTCTGGCTGCAGATCGCCAACAAATCGATGCTCATGAACCAGAAGGTCGGCCAGCGCCTGGCCGACGAATGCATGAGCCCCGATCAGCTTCAGGTGGCCGAGGCCATCAAGAAGAACCCGCCTCCCAGCCTGCTGGAAGCACCCAAGCCCGCCGGCCAGTAATCCAGGCCCGGACCTGAGCGTCCCGCAAGCAGCCCCACTTTAGAAAACCATGGAGAGAGAATCATGTTGAAAGCCTACCGTGACCACGTGGCCGAACGCGCCGCGCTCGGTATCCCCCCGCTGCCGCTGGAAGCCAAGCAGGTTGCCGAACTGATCGAGCTGATCAAGAACCCGCCCGCTGGCGAGGACGCCTTCCTGCTCGACCTGCTCACGCACCGCGTTCCTCCGGGCGTGGACGATGCCGCCAAGGTCAAGGCCAGCTTCCTGGCAGCCGTGGCCCACGGTGACATCCAGGTGGCTCTCATCTCCAAGGCCAAGGCCACCGAGCTGCTGGGCACCATGGTGGGTGGCTACAACGTGCATCCCCTGATCGAGCTGCTGGACGACGCCGAAGTCGCCGGTGTGGCCGCCGATGCGCTGAAGAAGACGCTGCTGATGTTCGACTTCTTCAACGACGTGGCCACCAAGGCCAAGGCCGGCAACGCCAAGGCCCAGGAAGTCATGAAGAGCTGGGCTGACGCCGAGTGGTTCACCTCGCGCCCCGAAGTGGACAAGAAGATCACCGTCACCGTCTTCAAGGTGCCCGGCGAGACCAACACCGACGATCTGTCGCCCGCGCCCGATGCCTGGAGCCGTCCGGACATCCCGCTGCACTACCTGGCCATGCTCAAGAACACCCGTCCCGACGCGGCCTTCAAGCCCGAGGAAGACGGCAAGCGCGGCCCGATGCAGTTCATCGACGACCTCAAGAAGAAGGGCCACCTGGTCGCCTACGTGGGCGACGTGGTCGGCACCGGCTCCTCGCGCAAGTCGGCCACCAACTCCATCGTCTGGGCCACGGGCCAGGACATCCCCTTCGTGCCCAACAAGCGCTTCGGTGGCGTGACCCTGGGCGGCAAGATCGCTCCCATCTTCTTCAACACGCAGGAAGATTCGGGCTCGCTGCCCATCGAAGTCGATGTCACCAAGCTGGAGATGGGCGACGTCATCGACGTGCTGCCCTATGACGGCAAGCTGGTCAAGAACGGCGAAACCGTCGCCGAGTTCCAGCTCAAGAGCGACGTGCTGTTCGACGAAGTGCGCGCCGGCGGCCGCATCAACCTGATCATCGGCCGCTCGCTGACCGCCAAGGCCCGCGAATTCCTGGGCCTGTCCGCATCCACCGTGTTCCGCCTGCCCCAGGCGCCCGCTGCTTCGAACGCCGGCTTCACGCTGGCCCAGAAGATGGTCGGCCGCGCCGTCGGCCTGCCGGAAGGCCAGGGCGTGCGCCCCGGTACCTACTGCGAGCCGCGCATGACCACCGTGGGTTCGCAGGACACCACCGGCCCCATGACCCGCGACGAGCTCAAGGACCTGGCCTGCCTGGGCTTCTCGGCCGACATGGTCATGCAGTCCTTCTGCCACACGGCCGCCTACCCCAAGCCCGTGGACGTCAAGACCCACCGCGAGCTGCCTGCCTTCATCAGCAACCGCGGCGGCGTGGCCCTGCGTCCCGGTGACGGCGTGATCCACTCCTGGCTCAACCGCCTGCTGCTGCCCGACACCGTGGGCACGGGCGGCGACTCGCACACGCGCTTCCCCATCGGCATCTCCTTCCCCGCAGGTTCCGGCCTGGTGGCCTTCGGCGCCGCCACGGGCGTGATGCCCCTGGACATGCCCGAGTCCGTGCTCGTGCGCTTCAAGGGCGAAATGCAGCCCGGCGTCACCCTGCGTGACCTCGTGCATGCCATTCCCCTGTACGCCATCAAGGCAGGCGCGCTGACCGTGGCCAAGGCTGGCAAGAAGAACATCTTCTCGGGCCGCATCCTGGAAATCGAAGGTCTGCCCGACCTCAAGGTGGAACAGGCCTTCGAGCTGTCCGACGCCTCGGCCGAGCGCTCGGCTGCCGGCTGCACGATCAAGCTCAACCCCGAGCCGATCAAGGAGTACCTGACCTCGAACATCGTTCTGATGAAGAACATGATCGCCGACGGCTACGCCGACGCCAAGACGCTGCAGCGCCGCATCGAGAAGGTCGAAGCCTGGCTGGCCAAGCCCGACCTGCTCGAAGCCGACAAGGACGCCGAATACGCTGCCGTGTTCGAGATCGACCTGGCCGACATCAAGGAACCCATCGTCTGCTGCCCCAACGATCCCGATGACGCCAAGTTCCTGTCCGAAGTGGCCGGCACCAAGATCGATGAAGCCTTCATCGGTTCGTGCATGACCAACATCGGCCACTTCCGCGCAGCAGCCAAGCTGCTGGGCGGCCAGCGCGACATCCCCGTCAAGCTGTGGGTGGCTCCGCCCACCAAGATGGACCAGAACGAGCTGATCAAGGAAGGCCACTACGCCGCCTTCGGCACGGCCGGTGCCCGAACCGAAATGCCGGGCTGCTCGCTGTGCATGGGCAACCAGGCCCAGGTCCGCGAAGGCGCGACGGTGATCTCCACCTCGACCCGCAACTTCCCCAACCGCCTGGGCAAGAACACCAACGTGTTCCTGGGCTCGGCCGAGCTGGCCGCCATCGCATCGCGCCTGGGCAAGCTGCCCACCAAGGAGGAATACCTCAAGGAAATGGGCGTGATCGATGCCGACAAGTCCAGCGTCTACCGCTACATGAACTTCGACCAGATCGAAGAGTACGCGGACGTGGCCAGGGGCGTGAGCGCCTGAGTCCGGCCTGATCCGGCTCCATGAGCAAAGCCCGCTTCGGCGGGCTTTGCTGCTTTCTGGCTCTGTACTTTCCGGTTTACGCAGTCTGCCTCAACCGCCCCAGCACCTCCTGCGTCTGCGCATCCGCCGGAAAGAACGACTCCACGGCCAGCTCCTGCAGGGTCACATCCACCGGCGTGCCGAAGATGGTGATGGTGCTGATGAAGTTCAGGCGGCCATGGTCGGTGTCCAGCGCGAAGGGCACGGCGATGTGGCTGGCAGGTGTTGCGCCATGTGAGTCCGCTTCATCTTCCTTGAACGGGTAGGCGGCAATCTCGTCGTGCAGCGCCTGCAGCTGCGCATCCGACGTGGCGGCAATCTGCTGCTGCAGGCGGTGCAGCAGATGTGCGCGCCAATGGGCTGCGTTGGCCAGGCGCGGGCCCAGGCCTTCGGGGTGCAGGCTCAGGCGCAGCACATTGACGGGTGGCTCCAGCAGCCAGGGCGCCACGCCGGCCAGCAGCAGCGGCACGATGGCGTTGGCGGCCACCAGGTTCCAGTGCCGGTCCACGGCCAGGGCCGGATTGGGTTCGTGGCCCTTGAGCACCAGGTCCACGGCCTGGCGCGCGGCGGCCAGGTCCGGGTGGTCCAGCGGCCTGGCCTGGTACATGGGCGCATAGCCTGCGGCCACCAGCAGCGCGTTGCGCTCGCGCAGCGGCACGCCCAGGCGCTCGACCAGGCGCAGCACCATCTCGCGGCTGGGTTGGGCGCGGCCGGTTTCCACATAGCTCAGGTGGCGCGTGGAGATCTCGGCCTCCAGCGCCAGGCCCTGCTGGCTCAGGCGGCGGTGCTGGCGCCAGTGGCGCAGATGGTCGCCGAAGGGCGAGCGCGCGGACGGGGGATGGGCGGTGGAGGTCATGGTCCGCATCGTAGCGGCGGGGCCGGCGTGGCGGCCATGACCTGCGAGGTTATCGACCCTGTGCAGCCTGCGGCGGACCATGCAGTCCATGGCATGCACGGTGTGTGCCTGTTGCTCTCAAGGAGTTCGCCATGTCGATGTTTGCTTCCCCCCGTTTCCTGCCCCGCGTGATGTGGGCCGATGCTGCTTCCTGCGCCGCCTCGGGCGCCTTGCAACTGGTGGCGGGGCAGCCGCTGTCGGATGTGACGGGGTTGCCTCTGGCGCTGCTGCGGTCCACAGGCTGGTTTTTGCTGGGCTATGCGCTGCTGGCTGCGTGGATGGCGGCGCGCTCGCCTGTGCCGCGGCGGTTGATCGGGCTGGTGGTTGTGGGGAATTTGGGGTGGGCTGTGGGCTGTGTTGCGCTGTTGGCGTTTGGTGGGTTGGGGTTGTCTGCCTGGGGGG